>DAITQD010000132.1:0-6998 GCA_036833255.1 Jatrophihabitantaceae bacterium | reverse complement strand
CAGACGCGCCCTAGGCCAGGGCCGGCTCGGCCGCCTCGGAGATCCGGTGCAACTCGCTCTCGAGCTCGGCGTGGTTCGTGTTGCGCAGTTCTTCGAGCTCGTTCTCGAGCTCGGCCACCCGGCGGCGCAGCCGTGCGACTTGCAGAACCAGAACCTGCTCGTTGGTGTTGCCTACATAGCCGAGCAAGGCGCGTGCCATGTGGCCCCCTTCAGTTCACCCATGTCCGGATCGGTGCGCGCGGGCGTGGGTTGAATCCCGGCCGACCGTGGGACAGCTAGCTGTTGTGGACGCGGCGGGAGGGCGCGGTTCGGGCGACCGCTCGCGGTCCGATCTTGTCGGACTCCTGGGTGGCCGTGGCCCCTCGAAGCGGGGCTCCCGTCAGGTCACCTAATGGTGACACTGAGGTAACGAACGGTCAACAAGGCGAGGCGGTCGCTGGCAGGTCGGGCAGAAGAAACTGGACCGGTTCATGAAGGCCGTACGGCGGACCGCGGTGCCGCAGCGCGGGCACGGCTCCCCCTCACGTCCGTACACGGCCAGCGAGCGGTCGAAGTAGCCGCTGTGCCCGTTGACGTTGACGTAGAGTGCGTCGAAGGACGTCCCGCCCGCCTGCAGCGCCTCGCTGAGTACGTCCCGGACGTGGCCGAGCAGCTCGAGCGCCCCGGTCCGGGTGAGGGTCCGCGCCCTGCGCTCCCCGTGCAGCCGGGCCCGCCACAGCGACTCGTCGGCGTAGATGTTGCCGATGCCCGAGACGAGCGTCTGGTCGAGCAGGGCGCGCTTCACGGCCGAGTCGCGTCGCCGCAAGCGGGCCAGGAACACCTGGTCGTCGAACGCCGGGTCGACCGGGTCACGGGCGATGTGCGCGACCTGCGCGGGAATCGTGTCACCCGCCGCCGTGGGCACGAGCCGGTCGAGCAGCAGCCCGCCGAAGGTGCGCTGGTCGACGAAACGCAGCTCGCGAACGCCGTCGGTGAAGCCGATCCGCACCCGCAGGTGTCGCTCATCCGGAGCGTCCGGCGGCCGCACCAGCAACTGGCCGCTCATCCCGAGGTGGGCGATCAGGCACTCGTCCAGGGCACCGCTCGGCGTGGCGAGCGGCAGCCACAGGTACTTGCCGCGCCTGGCGACCGCCTCGATGCGGGCCCCCGCCAGGCGGGCAGCCAGATCGTCCCCGCCGGGCAGATGCCGGCGCACCGCGCGGGGGTGACGGACCTCGACCGCGGCGACGGTGCGGCCCACCACCCAGCGCTGCAGGCCGGCACGGACGGTTTCAACCTCAGGTAGTTCGGGCACGCGGCTAGATCAGGAGGCTTCTGCGTCGTGCTCGGCGATCGCCCGCCAGGCAGTCTCGGCGGCCACCTGCTCGGCTTGCTTCTTGCTGCGGCCGGTGCACGCGCGGAAGGTGCGGCCGGCGACGATCGCGCGCGCGGTGAACATCTTCGCGTGGTCGGGTCCCTCGGAACTCATCAGGTACACCGGCACGCCGAGACCGCGCTCGGCCGTGAGTTCCTGCAGGCTGGTCTTCCAGTCGAGGCCGGCCCCCAGGCTCGCGGCGTCGTGCATCAGGTCGTCGAAGAGGGCGTGGATCACGCGGGCGGCGCCCTCGATGCCGTGTTCGAGATAGATCGCGCCTAGCAGGGCCTCGACGGTGTCGGCAAGGATGCTCGACTTGTCACGGCCGCCGGTCGTCTCCTCACCCCGGCCCAGGCGGACGTAGGCGCCGACGCCGTCCGGGCCGATGGCGCGGCCGATGTCGGCGAGCGCGCGCATGTTCACCACTGAGGCGCGCAGCTTCGCGAGCTTGCCCTCAGCCAGGTCCGGGTGCGCGCGGTAGAGCGTGTCGGTGATGACGATGCCCAGCACGGCGTCGCCGAGGAACTCGAGGCGCTCGTTGTGCGGCAACCCGCCGTGCTCGTAGGCGAAGGAGCGGTGCGTCAGCGCACGCTGCAACAGCGCGGCGTCGAGAGTGACGCCGAGCGCGCTTGCCAGGCCGTTCTGATCGGCGGGCTCGGTGGTGGCAGGGACGCGCGACATCACGCAGTCAGACCGCCAGGACCTGCTTGCCGTCGTACTGCCCGCAGGTCGAGCACGCCGTGTGCGGCAGCTTCATCTCGCCGCAGGCGCGGTTCGGGCAGACGACGAGCGTTGGGGCGGTCGTCTTCCACTGCGAGCGGCGAGCCCGGGTATTGCTGCGCGACATCTTCCGCTTCGGGACGGCCACGGTTACTCCTGACTAGTCGAGCTGATCGGGTGCCTCAGCTGATGCGGGTGAGTCGCCCTGCGCAGCATCGGTGAACGCTGCGAGCGCGGCCCAGCGAGGGTCGAGCACGTCGTGCGCGTGGTCGGGCGGCAGGTCGTCGAGCCGCTGCCCGCAAGTCGGGCAGAGTCCGGCGCAGTCCGGCCTACACAGCGGAGTGAAGGGCAGGCCCAGCACCACCGCGTCACGCACCACCGGCTCGACGTCGAGGTAGTCGCCGTCGAGGCGGTGAACCTCGTCCTGCTCGGTCGTCCTGTCCGTCGCGCTGTCCCGGTAGGCGAACAGCTCGCAGAAGTCGACGACCAGCTCGTCGGAGACCGGGTCGAGGCACCGCCCGCACTCGCCGGTGAGCGGGCCGCTAGCGCTGCCCGTGACGAGCACACCCTCGGTGACCGACTCGAGCCGGAGTTCGAATGCGAGCGGGGCACCTTCAGGTACCCCGATGATGTCCAGGCCCAGCCACGTAGGCGCGGGAACACTTCGCCGATAGGCCCGCATCGAGCCGGGGCGCCGACCTACCTCCCGGACGTCGATGACGAATGGGCTTCGCGGGTCGGCACGGTTCGATCCGTGCTGCGTCGGTGTCGTTTTCTCAGGCATACGAGGTTGGCCCTGTATTGGTTGAGGCCGTTGACCAGCCTAGCCGAGACCGGGGCTCACTCCGAAATCGGTGGGCCCGGCTCATCCGGACGCGGCGCGGCGCGGCGCTGCGCCAACGCCGCGCGGCCCTGCTCGGCGGTGGCGCCCGAGCGCTGGAGAGTCGAGACGAGCTCGGCGAGGGTCCGCTCGGCGTAATCCTCGGCGTCGTCGGTGAGCTTGGCCGCATACCGATCGGCGTCTGCACGGGTCGCCTGCGCGTACTTCTCGGCGTCGGCCCGGGTGTCCGCGTCATAGCGCTCGGCCGCCGCGTGTGCGTCGGACCGGTAGCGCTCGGCCTCGGCTCGCAGCGACGCGGCCGTCTCAGCCGCGGCCTGGTGCACGCCGGTCGCCGAGACGAGATGGGCGTGCTCGGCGCGCCCGGCCTCGACGATTTCGTGGGCCCGCACCTCAGCGTCGCCGGTCAGCTGGTCTGCGCGGTGCGTGGCCTCGGCGACGACGGCCTGCGCCTCGACGGTGGCGCCCTCGCGGGCCTGGTTGGCCTGTTCATGGGCGTCCTGAAGCATGCTGTCGCGGTTGGCGAGCACCCGGCGGGCCTGGTCCATCTCGGGCGGCATCGTTTCGCGCAGCGCGTCGAGAAGGTCGAGAACTCGCTCACGCGGGAGGACGCAGGACGAGGACATCGGCAGCGTGCGCGCGGTCTCGACCAGTTCGACGAGCTCGCTGAGCAACTCGTCGGCCCGCCGGAGCGACTGGTCGGTCATGGTGTGCCCCTACCCCGTTGAGCCGGTGCGTTCCTGGAGACGCTTGAGGACGTTGGGCGGGACGAGTGAGGACACGTCGCCGCCCCATTTCGCGATCTCCTTGACCAGGCTAGAGGCCAGGAAGCTGTACTCGGGGTTGGTGGGCATGAACAGCGTGTCGATGCCGGCCAGGCCGCGGTTCATCTGCGCCATCTGCAGCTCGTAGTCAAAGTCGCTGACGGCGCGCAGGCCCTTGACGATGACGGGAATGTCGTGCGAACGGCAGTAGTCGACAACCAACCCGTGAAAGGTGTCGATGCGGACGTTGCCGTAGCTCGCCGTCACCTCCTGGAGCATGTCCCGGCGCTCCTCGACCGCGAACATGTTCGACTTCAACTGGTTGATGAAGACCGCGACGACGACCTCGTCGTAGAGGTGCGCGGCCCGCCCGATGATGTCGAGGTGGCCGTTGGTGACCGGGTCGAAGGAGCCAGGGCAGACCGCCCGCCGGACAAGCTGTTCTGGCCGGGCGGATGGACTAGCAGTTGGTGTGCTCATCGTCGGCGACCGTACCAAAGCACGCCTTCGCCGTAGCGCTTGTGCTTGATCGCCTCGACGGTGTCCGGCCACTGCGGCTCGGGACCGCGGGCCGAGCGTTCCACGACGACGACCGCGGAGTCGGCGAGCCAGCGCGGCGCCGCGAGCGTGGTGAGCAGTGCGCCGAGTTGCTGCTCACCGAAGGCGTAGGGCGGATCGGCGAACACCAGGTCGAAGGGCTCGTCGGCCCCCGCCCCGACCAGGTACGCGGCGGCCGGACGCCGGTGGATCTCGGCGCCGGCGAGACCGACCGAGTCGACGTTGTGGCCCAGGATCTCGCAGGCCGCGCGGTCGGATTCGACGAAGCAGGCCGCTACGGCCCCGCGGGACAGCGCCTCCAGGCCCACGGCCCCGGTGCCGGCGAACAGGTCGAGCACCCGTGCGCCGTCGATGTCGAGCAGCCCGGCCAGCGAGTTGAACAGCGCCTCCCGCGCCCGGTCAGAGGTCGGCCGGGTGCCGCGCGGCGGCACGGCGAGGCGGCGCCCCTTCGCGGCTCCCCCGACAACCCGAGTCATGCGGGGTCCCCGCGGAATCGTGGAGCGCCAGCGGAACGATTTCGTGGGGTGCTCATGCCTTTTCCAGGTAGTCGGCCTGCTCGTCGGCCACGAGGGCGGCCAGCTGCGCGGCGAGCAACGGATGCCCCGACAGGTCGGGGTCGGCGGCGACGATGTCGGCAGCCTCGGCCCGTGCTTCGGTGATCAGCGTTTCGTCCTGCAGCAGGGACAGCAACCGCAGTTGCGAACGCGTCCCGGACTGCGCCGCGCCGAGCACATCGCCTTCGCGCCGCTGCTCGACGTCCAGGCGGGCCAGGGCGAAGCCGTCGGTGGTGGCGGCGACGGCATCGAGTCGCTCGCGCGACGTCGTCCCGGCGGGTGCCTCGGTGACCAGCAGGCAGATCCCCGGCGCCACACCACGCCCGACCCGACCACGCATCTGGTGCAGCTGGGAGATGCCGAACCGCTCCGCGTCGAGCACCGCCATCACCGTCGCGTTCGCCACGTCCACGCCGACCTCGATGACGGTGGTCGCTACGAGCACATCCACCCGCCCCACGGCGAAGTCAGCCATCGTTCGATCCTTCTCATCCGGCGGTAGACGGCCGTGAAGTGGCGCCAGGCGCAGCCCGGCGAGCGGGCCGTCGGCGAGCATCGCCAGCGTGTCGGCGACCGCGAGCGGGGGACGGCGCGGGGGCAGGTCGTCAGGGATGGGGACGTCGGTGAGTTCGGCATCGTCCTCGGCAAGATCGGCACCGATGCGCGGGCACACCACGTAGGCCTGGCGACCAGCCGCAACCTCCTCACGGATGCGTTGCCACGTCCGCTCGAGCCACGCCGGCTTCTCACTCACCGGCACGACCGTCGTCGTGATCGGCGAGCGGCCGGCCGGCAGCTCGGTCAGCGTCGAGGTGTCGAGGTCGCCGAAGACCGTCATCGCGACCGTGCGCGGGATCGGCGTGGCGGTCATGACGAGCAGATGCGGTGGGCGATCGGCCTTGCTACGCAAGGCATCGCGCTGTTCGACGCCGAAGCGGTGCTGCTCATCGACGACCACGAGGCCGAGCTCCGCGAAGCTCACGTGCTCCTGGATCAGCGCGTGGGTGCCGACGACAATGCCGGCCGTCCCGACAGCGGCGTCGAGCAGCGCGGTCTTGCGCGCGACGGCCGGCAGCGAGCCGGTAAGCAGCGCGACACGGGTGCCGACGTCGCCACCACCGAGCCGACCGACCTGCCCGAGCGGCCCGAGCAGCGCCTCGATGGAGCGGGCGTGCTGGGCGGCGAGCACCTCGGTGGGCGCGAGCAGTGCCGCCTGTCCGCCGGCGTCGACAACCTGCAGCATCGCCCGCATCGCCACCACCGTCTTGCCCGAGCCGACCTCGCCCTGGAGCAGGCGGTGCATGGGGTGCGCCTGCGAGAGCTCGTCGGCGAGCACCGCGCCGACCGCACACTGGCCGTCGGTGAGCGTGAAGGGCAGGGCTTTGTCGAACGCGGCGAGGATGCCGTCCGCACGCGGCGGGCGCGCCGTCGCCGGATTGGCAGCCGCTTTCGCCCGGCGCTGGGCGAGCGCGAGCTGTACGCCGAGCGCCTCGTCCCACTTCAGCCGGTGCCGGGCCGCGTACCACTCGTCGCGGTCGGCGGGCCGGTGGATGGTGCGGATCGCCGTGTCGAAGTCGAGCAGGTCGCGGCGCGCGCGGATCTCGGCCGGCACCGGGTCGGGCAGCGGATCGAGCATGCCCAGGGCGATGCGCATGGTTTTCGAGATCGTCCAGGTGCGTACGTCCTTGCTCGCCGGGTAGACCGGGATGAGCGCGCCGGCGAAGTCGTCGGCCTCGTGGGCATCGAGTTCGTCGCCGTGCAGCAGCAGGTACTCGGGGTGGGCGAGCTGACGGGTCTTGTTGAACATGCCGACCTTGCCGGAGAACAGCCCGCGCACACCGGGCTCCAATTCCCGTTCGCGCCAGGTACTGCGCTTTCCGAAGAAGACCAGCTTGAGCGTGCCGCGGCCGTCGCCCACGACGACCTCGAGCCGCAGGCCCTTGTCATAACCCACGACCTTGCTGCTGCGCACCTCGGCCATGACGGTGACATCGTCGTCGATGCGCAGCGAGGCGAGGTCGGTGAGCTCGCCGCGTTCTGCCATCCGCCGCGGGTAGTGCCGCAGCAGATCACCGACGGTCTGGATGTCGAACGCCTTCTCGAACGGCTTGGCCGTGCGGCCACCGATGAGGTCGGCCAGCGGCGTGGTCAGCGTGCTCATTGGTCAACCGTGCTCTTCGCGCAAGCGCTCATCGCCACATTCGCTCCGC
>DAITQD010000131.1:0-7118 GCA_036833255.1 Jatrophihabitantaceae bacterium | reverse complement strand
CGACACTAGCGGCACCGGGGTATCCGGGGCTCGCTCAGCCGGCTATCCGCAGCGTGAGTACGGCGAGAGCGTGACGGCTGTCGCAAGCGCCGCGACAGTCGCCTGATAGCCCTTGTCCTCGGTCGAGCCCGGCAGTCCGGCTCGGGCCAAGGCCTGCTCGTCGTCGTCGCAGGTCAGCACGCCGAAGCCGATCGGCACACCGGTGCGCTGCGCGACGAGGGTGAGGCCGCTCGCCGCCGCCTGGCAGACGTAGTCGAAATGCGGCGTGCCGCCGCGGATCACGACGCCGAGCGCGACGAGCGCGTCGAAGCCGGCCGACGCGAGCCGGGCCGCCGCCACCGGCAGCTCGAACGTACCGGGCACGCGGAGTTCCGTGACGTCGGCAACCTTCGAGTCACGCAGGGCGCGGCGCGCCCCGTCGAGCAGGCCGTCCATCACCGTGGGGTGCCACTGGCTGGCGATCACCGCGACCCGCAGGCCCGCGGCACCTTCGACCGCCGCCAGCTCGGGCGCTCCGTGTGCACTCATTTCTCGACTCCGCGCGAGTTCCGCTCCTCGGGCCCTAGGGGGCCCTGCGATGCTCGCTCGCTGTCGTCTTCGGTCAATTGAGTGTCGCCCTGGATTTCCAGCTCGTGACCCATCCGGTCGCGCTTGGTCTCGAGATAGCGGATGTTCTCCGGGTTGACGTGGGCAGGCAGCGGGACGCGGCCGGTGACCCGCAACCCGTACCCCTCGAGGCCGGCGCGTTTGGCGGGATTGTTCGTCAGCAGCCGCATCGAGTGGATGCCCAGGTCGACCAGGATCTGAGCGCCGGTGCCGTAGTCGCGGGCGTCGGCAGGAAGGCCGAGTTCGAGGTTCGCGTCCAGGGTGTCCGAGCCCGCGTCCTGCAGTTGGTAGGCCTGCAACTTGTGCAGCAACCCGATACCGCGACCCTCGTGGCCGCGGATGTAGAGCACGACGCCCCGGCCCTCGCGGGCAACGGTGGCCAGAGCCGCGTCCAGTTGCGGCCCGCAGTCACAGCGCAGCGAGCCGAACACGTCACCGGTCAGGCACTCGGAGTGCACCCGCACCAGCACGTCCTCGCCGTCGCCGACGTCGCCGAAGACGAAGGCGACGTGCTCGCGCGAGTCGTAACTCGAGGAGTAGCCGACCGCGGTGAACTCGCCGTAGCGCAGCGGCACCCGCGCCGACGCGACCCGCTCGACGAGCTTCTCGAAGCGCCGGCGGTAGGCGATGAGGTCGGCGATGGAGATCAGCGCGAGGTCGTGCTCGTCGGCGAACACGCGCAGCTCCTCGGCGCGGGCCATCCCGGCCGGATCCTTCTCGCTGACTATCTCGCAGAGCACTCCGGCGGGCTGCAGGCCGGCCATCACGGCGAGGTCGACGGCCGCCTCCGTGTGGCCCGGCCGGCGCAGCACGCCGCCGTCCTTGGCCCGCAGCGGGACGACATGCCCCGGCCGGGAGAAGTCGGCGGCGTTCGCGTTCGGGTTGGCGAGCAGGCGGATGGTGTGCGCGCGGTCGGCTGCGGATATGCCGGTCGAGACTCCTTCTCGCGCGTCGACGGTGACGGTGTACGCGGTGCCGCGGCGGTCCTGGTTGACGCGGAACATCGGCGGCAGGTCGAGGCGGTCGGCCTCATTCTCGGTGATCGGCACGCAGATGTAGCCCGAGGTGTAGCGCACCATGAATGCCACGAGTTCGGGTGTGGCCAGCTCCGCGGCGAAGATCAGGTCGCCCTCGTTCTCACGGTCCTCGTCGTCGATGACGACCACCGCCCGGCCTGCCTTGAAGTCGGTGATCGCGCGCTCGACCGAATCTAAATTCATGGTCATCCGCGGGTCTCCATGAGTCGGGCGACGTACTTTGCGAGCACGTCCACCTCCAGGTTCACCGGATCACCGAGCTGTTTCGCGCCCAGTGTGGTGGCGCGCAGGGTTTCCGGGATGAGGCCGACCTCGAACCAATCCGGACCCACGGCGGTGACGGTGAGCGAGACGCCGTCGACGGCGATCGAACCCTTTTCGGCGACCAAGCGGCCCAGGTCGGCTGGCAGGCCGAACCGCACCGCCTCCCAGCCGTCCCCCGGCGTGCGGGAGATGACGACGCCGGTGCCGTCGACGTGCCCCTGCACCACATGGCCATCCAGCCGTGAGTCGACGCGGACGGCTCGCTCGAGGTTGACCCTGTCGCCGGGGCGCAGGGCGCCGATCACCGATCGCTTCAGCGTCTCGGCCATCACGTCGAAACCGATGTTGCTCAAGGGCTCGTAGACCGTCCATCCGATGATCGTCAGGCAGACACCGTTCACCGCGATCGACGCGCCTTTACCGGTCTCACCCTTGACGATGCCCTCGACGATCGTGTGCGCGCTGACCGTCAGCACCGCGGAGTCGCCGCGCGACTCGACGTCGACGACCTCGCCGATCTCCTCGATGATCCCGGTGAACACCGACCTATTTCTCCCCAGCTGTGTGTTCGGCCCAGACCGGTCGCGCGACGATCTTCACGTCGTCGCCGAGCCTGGTGACCGTGTCGACGTCCAGTGTGACGGCCTCAGCGAGCGAGCCGATGCCCGCGTGGCCAAGCGCACTGGGGCCGGCTCCGAGAAGCGTCGGCGCGAGGTAGGCGATGACCTCGTCGACACATCGAGCCTCGACGAATGCGCCCGCCAAGGTAGGGCCGCCCTCGAGCAGGACGTGCCGGACTCCCCTGTCGTACAAGGCTTTCAGCGCGAACCGGGGCACCGCGGTATCGAGCACGATCGTCTCGGCCGCACTGTCGAGGACACGCGCGGTCTGCGGCGTGCGGTGGCGCCGGTCGAGCACCACGCGCAGCGGCTGGTGCTCGGCGAGGGTGTCGTCTTCGTCACGCACGGTCAGTTGCGGGTCGTCGGCGAGCACCGTGCCGCTGCCGACGACGATCGCGTCGACGCGCGCACGGAAGCTGTGCGAGTCGGCCCGCGAGGCGGCCGAGGAGATCCAGCGGGCACCCAGGTCGGCAGCCGCGACGCGGCCGTCGAGGGTGGCGGCGTACTTCCAGGTGACGAACGGTCGGCCGCTGCGCACAGCGTGCAACCACGCTCGCAGCGCTCCGGCGGCGGCCGGGATCGCCTCGACGCCCGCGACGACATCTACCCCCGCGTCGCGCAGCTTGTCGGCGCCCCCGGTAGCCATGGGGTTCGGATCGTCGAGGGCATAGACGACCTTGGTGACGCCAGCCTCGAGCAGCGCATCGACACACGGTCCGGTCCGCCCGGTGTGTGCGCAGGGCTCGAGGGTGACCACTGCTGTGCCGCCACGCGCCGCGTCGCCCGCCTTCGCGAGCGCGACCACCTCGGCGTGGGCGCCGCCGGCGGGCTCGGTCGCGCCCTCGCCCGCGAGCATGCCGTCCTCGGCGAGGATGACCGCGCCGACAGGCGGGTTGGGGCTGGTACGCCCGCGCACCGTCTCGGCCAACGCCAGCGCACGGTGCATGGCGGCCTGTTCGGCCTCGCTGATCTGCACCGTGCCCCCTACGCCCGCGTACTGGCACGGGCTTGAACACGCAGCGCGTCGACAGCCTTCCCGGGGTCGTCGGCACCGTAGACGGCCGACCCGGCCACGAACACGTCGGCACCGGCCTCGGCCGCAGCCGCGATGGTGTCGGCGGTGATGCCGCCATCGACCTCGATGAACAGCCGCAGATGGCCCGACCGGACGTGCTCGCGCGCGAGCCGCACCTTCGGCAGCACCTCGGCCATGAAGTCCTGCCCACCGAAACCGGGCTCCACCGTCATGACCAGGAGCGTGTCGAAGTCCCGCAGCACGTCGAGGTAAGGCTCGAGCGGCGTACCCGGCTTGACCGCCAGCCCCGCCAGCGCACCCGCGGCGCGGATGGCCCGCGCGGTCTGCAGGGCGTCGCCGGCCGCCTCGACATGGAAGCTGACGTTGGCGGCACCGGCTTCGGCGTAGCCCGGCGCCCACCGGTCGGGGTCCTCGATCATCAGGTGGCAGTCGAGGGGCAGGTCGCTCGCTCGGTGCAGGCTCTGCACGACCGGCAGGCCGAGCGTCAGGTTGGGGACGAAGTGGGCGTCCATGACGTCGATGTGCAGCCAGTCGGCGTTCGAGACGGCCTTCATCTCCTCGCCGAGCCGGGCAAAATCGGCAGAAAGGATGCTCGGGGCGATCATCGGCTCAGGGGCTCCGGGACGCGACACGCAGCGAGTCTATGACCCGGCAATGGCAAGCCGATTCCTTGCCCGTCAGCCCCGCCGCAGCAAGGCGCAGAACATCGCGTCCGTGCCCTGGCGGTGCGGCCAGAGTTGGACCGCCGGACCGTCGCCGAGATGCTGGGTTACCTCGAAGGCCGCGCGCGCGTCGACGAGGTCGTGGCCGGCCACGACGTCGCGGGTCTCGGCGAGGTGCGGCGAACAGGTCACGTAGGCGACCACGCCGCCGGGACGGACGAGGCGCAGCGCGGCAGTGAGCAGGTCGCGCTGTAGTTCGGCCAGCGGCGCGACATCGTCGGCAGTGCGCCGCCAGCGCAGTTCGGGACGGCGCCTGAGGGCACCGAGCCCGGTGCACGGCGCGTCGACGAGGATCCGGTCGTACCCACCGTCGATCTCCGGCATGGCCCGCGCGTCGCCGACGCTCACCTGGACCCGCCAGGCCGCACTGACCTGCCGCACGAGTGCCGCGCGATGCGGGTGCAACTCGTTGGCGCTCACCGTCGCGCCCCGCTCGGCAGCCAGTGCGGCAAGCAACGCCGTCTTGCCGCCCGGCCCGGCGCACAGATCCAGCCAGTGCACGTCGCGCCCGGTCAGTGGCGCGCGGGCGAGCGCCACCGCACAGAGCTGGCTGCCCTCGTCCTGGACACCTGCGCGATGATCGCGCACTGCGGCCAGCGCGCCCGGGTCGCCAGCAGAGAGCCTTACGGCATAGGGCGAGTACGGCCCGGCCGTGCCGCCCGACGCGGCGATCAGCTCGTCGCGGCCGATCCGCCCCGGCCACGCCACCAAGTGGGTCTGCGGCCGCACGTCGTCGGCGACGAGGGCCGCCTCGGTCTCGGCGAGATCGCCCCCCAACGCGTCGGCGAAGGCCGTGGCGATCCAGTCGGGGTGTGCGGTGCGCAGCGCCACCCGGCCCAATGCCGAACGGCCGGCGCCGAGCCGGTGCGTCCAGGCGTCCCAATCGGAGGCCGCGACCCGGCGAAGCACCGCATTGAGGAATCCGGCGGCACGGGCGTTACCGGTGGCGCGGGCGAGATCGACCGTCGTGTCCACTGCCGCGTGCGACGGAATGCGGGTGCGCAGTGCCTGGTAGGAGCCGAGCCGGAGCAGGTCGAGGACGGGCGCGTCGACCTGGGCCAGCGGACGGTCCAGGCAGGCGGCGACTATCTCGTCCAGGGTGCCCGACGCGCGCAGCGTGCCGTAGCCGAGTTCGGTGGCCAGCGCGGCATCGCGTCCGTTGAGCCCATGCTCGGTGATCAGTGCGGGCAGCACCAGGTTCGCGTAGGCGTTGTCGGCCGAGACCGCGCGCAACACGTCGTAGGCCACGAGCCGTGGTTGGTCGACGCCAGCGGTGTCTCTCGGCGGACGGCGGCCCCGTCGCTCAGCCAAGGCGCTCGCCCGGCCCGAGCCGGGCTCCCCGCGCCCAGTCGGCGGCGGGTATCGCGCGTTTGCCCGGCGCCTGCACGGTGCCGAGTTCGACCTCGACCGTCGCCGTGCCCACTGCCACGCCTGACCTCTCGACGAGCACCTCCCCCGGTGCCAGCGCATTCGTGCCGCGCAGCCGGACCGGGCCGAGCTTGAGCCGCTCGCCACGCAGGGTGGTCCACGCGCCGGGGTCCGGCGTGCAGGCCCGAATCAACCGGTCCGTGCGCGTCGCCGGCGCGGTCCAAGCGACTCGGGCGTCTTCGGTCGAGATCTTGCCCGCGACAGAGGCACCGTCGGTGGACTGCGCCCGGGCGACGAGCGACCCGTCGGCGATGCCGTCCATCGTGGCGCTGAGCAACGCGGCGCCGCTGACCGCGAGGCGTTCGAGCAGGTCGCCCGACGTGTCGCCCGGCCGGATCGCTTCTGTCACGACGCCGAACACCGGTCCGGTGTCCAGGCCCGCCTCGATCCGGAACGTCGACGCTCCGGTGATCTCATCGCCGTGCAGGATGGCGTGCTGCACCGGCGCGGCGCCGCGCCATGCGGGCAGCAGCGAGAAGTGCAGGTTCACCCACCCGTGTGCCGGCACATCCAGCGCGGCCGGCGCAAGCAGCGCACCGTAGGCCACGACCGGGCAGCAGTCGACGCGCAGCTCACCGAGCCGGGCCAGGAAGTCCGGATCGCCCGGGCGCTGCGGGGTGAGCACGGGGACTTCGGCCGCCGCTGCCACGGCCGCAACCGGTGACGAGGTCGGCTGCCGCCCTCGGCCGGCGCGGGCGGCAGGGCGGGTGACGACGGCAACGACGTCGTGCCGCGGCGAGGCGAGCAGGGTGCGCAGCGACGGGACGGCCGCGTCCGGGGTCCCCGCGAAGACCAACCTCACAGACGGCCTCGCCGGGGCTCGCTCACCGGGCGGACAGGGTCGGGTGCGGGCTGACCTTGACGATGGGCGTCGCGAGGCCGGACCACTTCGCCTCTCGGATCGCCTTCATGGCAGCCTTGCGCGTCTCGCCGTCGAGACGATCGACAAACAGCACACCGTCGAGGTGATCGGTCTCGTGCTGGACGGCCCGGGCGAGATGCGCCGTGCCCTCGACGGTGATCGCGTCGCCGAACATGTTCTGCCCGTGCGCGACGACGTGTGCGCGGCGGCGGCAGTCGAAAAAGAGGCCGGGGATGGATAGGCAGCCCTCCGGACCGTCCTGCTCCTCGTCGCTCGGGAAGTGCAGCACCGGGTTGATCAGGTGCCCGGACTGGCAGTCGTCGACGTGGTAGGTGAACACCCGCAGGCCCACCCCGATCTGCGGCGCGGCCAGTCCGACGCCCGGCGCGGCCAGCATCGTCTCGGCGAGATCGGCGACGAGGGTGCGCAGTTCCTTGTCGAAATCGGTGACGGTCTCCGCAGGGGTGCGCAGCACGGGGTCGCCGAAGAGTCGGATGGGCTGAACGGTCACCCGGACAGTTTACGGACGCCGGCGTCGGTCGC
>DAITQD010000130.1:0-7207 GCA_036833255.1 Jatrophihabitantaceae bacterium | reverse complement strand
CGTCGCAGTCATTGACCAGCCTGCCGGGCCCACGTAAGCTAGCGCCCTATTGATCGCTGCTCAATAGGGCGGTGGGCGACCAGCGGGGAGATCAACACAGTGTCCGACTACGACGTACTGGTCATCGGGTCCGGTTTCGGGGGCAGCGTCAGCGCGCTGCGGTTGATCGAGAAGGGCTACCGGGTCGGCGTCCTGGAAGCCGGGCGGCGCTTCACCAAGGACACCCTGCCGAAGACCTCGTGGCGGGTGCGCGACTTCATCTGGGCACCGAAACTGGGGTGCACGGGCATCCAGCGCATCCACCTGCTCAAAGACTGCCTGATCATCGCCGGCGCGGGTGTCGGCGGCGGCTCGCTGAACTACGCGAACACGCTCTACGAGCCGCTGCAGCCGTTCTACGACGACCCGCAGTGGGCGCACATCACCGACTGGCGCGCCGAGCTCGCACCGCACTACGAGCAGGCCAAGAAGATGCTCGGCGTCGTCACCAACCCGACCATCACCCCCAGCGACCTGGAGATGCAGCGCCTCGCTGCACAGTTCGGCAAGGCCGACACCTTCCACCTGACGCCGGTCGGAGTGTTCTTCGGTCGCGACGGCAAGCAGGAGCCCGGCCAGACCGTCCCCGACCCGTACTTCGGCGGAGCCGGCCCCGAGCGCACCGGCTGCATCCAGTGCGGCGAGTGCATGACCGGCTGCCGGCACGGCGCGAAGAACACGCTCACCACCAACTACCTGGCTTTGGCCGAGAGCGGCGGTGCCGAGGTGCATCCGCTGACTACCGTGACGAACGTGCGCCCGCTCGATGCCGCCAGTGGCGGCGGCTACGTGATCGACACTGTCCGCACCGGTAAATGGTCGACGCGCAAGACTGACCGCTCGTTCACCGCCGATCAGGTCATCTTCTCGGCCGGGACCTACAACACCCAGAAATTGCTGCACCGCTTCCGCGACACCACGCTGCCCGACATCTCGCCGCGGCTGGGCTACCTGACCCGCACCAACTCCGAGGCGATTCTCGGGGTGCGAACGACCAAGCCGAAGCACGATTACACCTCGGGCGTGGCGATCACGTCGTCGTGGCATCCGGACGAGAACACCCACATCGAGCCGGTGCGCTATGGCAAGGGCAGCAACGCGATGGGCCTGCTGAACACCCTGCTCACCGACGGCGGCACCCGCCGGCACCGCTGGCTACAGTTCTTCCTCGGGATGCTGCGCAACCCGATGCAGCTGCGGCTGCTCATCCCGCGCAAGTGGTCCGAGCGGGTGATCATCCTGCTGGTGATGCAGTCGCTGAACAACTCCATCACGGTCCGGCCGAAGAAGGGGAGGTTCGGACGCCCCAGGCTGACGTCGGAACAGGGCACCGGCGAGCCGAACCCCACCTGGATCCCGGTTGCCAACGCCGCCGCTACGCAGCTGGCCGAGAACATCGACGGCATGGCGGGTGGCACCTGGGGCGACCTGATGAACATCCCGATGACGGCACACTTCATCGGCGGCTGCGCGATCGGCGATTCCTCGGCCGCCGGAGTCATCGATGCCTACCACCGCCTCTACGGGTACGACGGCTTGCACGTAGTCGACGGTTCGGCGTTGTCGGCCAACCTGGGCGTCAATCCCTCGCTGTCGATCACGGCGCAGGCCGAACGGGCGATGGCGCTGTGGCCGAACAAGGGCGAGCTCGACCAGCGGCCCACGCTCGGCGCACCCTACGTTCGCACCACGCCGGTGTTTCCCGCGCACCCCATGGTTCCGGAGACCGCCCCGGCTGCACTCCACTTCGCTCCGGTTGCCCTCGGGATGCCGGGCACGCGCACGGCGTGATCCTGGCAACCAAACAATCCTAAGAATTGGCGCAACCCCCACCGATCACCGTCGTTGTCACTGATAGGCGCTGTACAGGCGTGCTAGTCACGGCGGTCCTTCGGTGCTGCCGTCCGACCCAGTACGTAGGAGAGGGAACGGCATGTCCGCCATTACCAAGTCCGACCACGCAGACAACAATCCGGGAAGCGCCACCGCTCGGCGGGCCCGTTCACGCGCAGGCCGGGTGATCGCAGGAACGCTCGTCGCAGGCCTGACCGTCACTGGCCTCGCCGTCACCGGCGGCCAGAGCGCAGGCGCGGCTGCGCCACTGCGCGCGCAGTCCGTCGGCCGCCTCGTCGACGGCACGATCGGCACCAACTCGCTCGAGTCCCTCGTCGACGTCCACGACGCGCGGGCCACTGCGCCGGGCACCCAGTCCGTGCAGAACCCGCTCGACGTAACGGCGTTCAACTCGCTCAACGTGAACCTGACGGGCGTGATCAACCTGCCGACGTCGCCGACGATCGTCGCTGGCGCCGCCAACCAGGTCGCCGTCGCACATCTCGACGGCTTCTCCTACGGTGCGGCCGGCGCGGTCAGCAACTCGGGCGGCGCGAACATCGGCGGTACCAACGACTCGTTCCCCGCCTTCGGGACCATCAACCTCAGCGGCTCGGCGTTGCCGCCGTCGCCGCTACCCCTTCCCGGAGCCGGCGATCTGGCGTCCCTGGGCGGGATCACCGCGTCCATCGGCGCCGTCGCCGCCCTGGCGCAGACGAAGGTCGGCGGCGCCGTTTCACCGGCACCGAGCTACGTCATCGCCGGCCTGAACCTCACCCTCGCGTCGCCCGCGCTCGGTGGGGTGCTCGCGCAGCTCGGCGCCGCGCTGAACCCAGCAGGGCTGCCCGGGTTGCCTAACCCCATCTCGCTCCCGGGCGCAACCATCCCGGCGGCGTGCACCTTCACGGCCGCGTTCCTGGCACCCATTTCGTTCGCGGGCGGTGCGGTCACGATCAACCCGACCGGTGGCGTCATCACCATCAGCCTGGCGAAGCTCCTGACGCAGCTGGGCCTCGACATCAACGCGCTGCCTGCCAACACCGATCTGCTCGCCTACCTGCTCAACTATCTGGCCGATCCGAACGGGCTCGCCAAGGGCTTGCGGGACGTGATTACCAGCATTACCCAGCCAGGTCAGGACAGGCTCACCGCCTGCCTCACCGCCATCGGTGCGCAGAACCCTGCGGCGCAACTACTGCTAGCGCCGCTTGTCATCCTGATCAACAATGGTTCTGTGGCGCTGACGGCCGCGGCCAAGCAACTCACCGACGCACTCGCGGCGGCTGCCCCGACCAACCCGTTCAAGCCGCTGGCTGACGGTCTCAAGCAGCTCATCGACATCGGCATCAACGTCGAATCCGGCCCGGGGATCCAGCCGGTGCAGACCAATCCCGCGCTCATGTTCACGACGCAGCTGGCCAAGACGCCCAACCAGGCCACGCCGGTCGTCACGAACCAGACCCTGATACGTGCACTCGAGATCGACCTGATCGGCGACCCGGCAGCGGTGGTCGCCCTGGCCAACGCGGCCGTGGGCCCGAGCACCGCGGCGCCGGTTGCGCCGACCACTCCGGCGAGCACCACGCCGAACGGCGCGGTAAATACCAACATCCCGACCGGTGTTCCGGCTGGGTTCGCCAAGCCGGCCGGTTCGCCCGACCTGCCGCTGATCCTGCTGATCGTCGGCCTGCTGATGGCCAGCGGCGGCGCGGTTGCCTGGAAGTTCCGCGGCAGGCACGTCGCCTGATCCACGTCAGCGCTGGCACCGGCCCGCCTCCTTCGCCGGAGGCGGGCCGGTGCGGTTTTTCCCGGAATGTTTGAGATCCGCGCCGGCGCGGGTAGATGATGAACCGAAGGGGGTGAGGGCTTAGATGACCAGCGACACGTACCCGTGGTCCGGCCGGCTAGCCGGACGTTGGGGCCATTGCGCTCCGGAATCGCTGATGGTCGCGATCGTTGCCGTGATAGTGCTCAAGCTGCGTCCGATCGCAGACCCGATCCTCGGCCTGACGGCGGGACTCGGCTTGCTCGCCTTCATCCTGGCCACCTGGCTGGTCATGCGACGCCACGACCGGGGGTTGTGCGAGCACTGCGTGGCCTCGATGCCGCTGAACCCGTCGGCGATGGCCGTGCGCTACCAGCGCCGGTTCTGGCTCACCCACACCGGTACCGAGATGCGATTCGTCATTCCGTACCTCGCCGTGCTGATCGGCCTCGGCTTCGCCACCAGCCCGGCCGGCGTCGCCGCCTGGGTACTCGCCCAGTCGACGATGATCTACGCGATTCTCGCCTACGCGACGCACCGCCGGCTGCAGCCGTGGTGCCCGTGGTGCAAGGAAGGCGGCGGCGGCGCGGACAAGGAAGAACCCGCCATCCCCGATCCGGTGCCCAGCGATCGACGGCAACTCGTCTAAGGGCCGCTACGGTCGAGCATGCTGTCGCGTATCTGGCACGGCGCCATCGCGGTACTCGCGGTGGCTGCGCTGGCCCTCCAGCTGTGGATCGCGCTCCGATTGCCGGGAACACCGCCGAGCACCGAAGTAGGTAGATTGGCCGGCGCCACGCTGACCGGGCGGTTGCTGCGCATGGCCAGCTTCTTCACGATCCAGAGCAACGTGTTGTCGGCGATCACGTCGGCTCAGTTGGCCCGCGATCCGGATCGCGACGGCCCGATCTGGCGGGTCGTGCGCCTGGACGCTCTCGTCGGGATCACCGTCACCGGCGTCGTCTACTCCACGGTGCTCGCCCGTATTCACGAGCCGAAGGGCTGGCAGCAACTCAGTAGCAACGCCGCCGTCCACTACGTCGTGCCGATCATGATGGTGCTCGGCTGGCTGCTGTTCGGGCCACGTCCTCGAATCACGGCGCGGGTCGTGTGCTGGTCCTTGCTGTTCCCGCTCCTCTGGTTCGGATACACGCTCGTCCGAGGCGCGATCACGCCGTGGTACCCGTACCCGTTCGTCGATGTGCAAACCCACGGCTACCCGCGGGTGTTGCTGAACGCACTTCTCGTGACGCTCGTGCTGGGCGCGGTCAGTGGGCTGTTCTGGTGGGGAGACCGCACGCTGCGTCGGGCGTCGAGCACGATGGTGACCGCCGAGATACCCGCCTAGGACGACAGGGCGCGAACGACGTTCGATGAGCTCGGCCGGCCCAACTTTGCGGCCAGCCACAGGCTCGTCTGGACGAGCTTGTCGAGATCGACGCCGGTCTGGATGCCGAGCCCGGCCAGCATCCAGACGAGGTCCTCGGTGGCGAGGTTGCCCGTGGCGTTCTTCGCGTACGGGCAGCCGCCCAGCCCGCCCGCCGACGCGTCGACCGTGGTGATGCCCGCCTGCAACGCCGCGAAGGTGTTGGCCAACGCCTGCCCGTAGGTGTCGTGGAAGTGCACGGCGAGCCGGTCGCTGCCGACGCCGGCACCGGCGAACGCGGCCAGCAGTGCCGTGACGTGTCCGGGCGTGGCGACGCCGATGGTGTCGCCGAGGGAGAGTTCGGTGCAGCCGAGGTCGAGCAGCCGGGCGCCGACACCGACGACCTGCTCGATCGCGACATCGCCCTCCCAGGGGTCGCCGAAACACATCGAGACGTAGGCGCGAACAGTCAGACCCTCGGCACGGGCGCGCTCGACGACCGGTGCGAACATGGCGATCGACTCGTCCACGCTGCGGTTGAGGTTGCGCTGGGCGAAGGTCTCGGTGGCGCTGCCGAAGATCGCGATCTCGCCGATGCCCTTGGCCAGGGCACGCTCCAGACCGCGTTCGTTGGGCACGAGCACCGGATAGCGCACGCCGTCGACGAGGGTGAGCATGTCGAGCAGTTCCTCGGCGTCGGCCAGCTGGGGCACCCATTTCGGGTGGACGAAGCTGGTCGCCTCGATCACCCGCAGGCCGGCGTCGGCCAGCCGTGCGATGAACTCGGCCTTGACTGCGGCGGTGACGGTGGTCTGCTCGTTCTGCAGCCCGTCGCGCGGGCCGACCTCGTAGATCGTGACCCGCTTGGGCAGCCCGGGCTGGCGCACCTGCTGTGGCGAGCGCATCCGTCCTTCCTACACCCCGGCGGCGGTGATGATCGCGTCGGTGGCGAAGCCGGCGAGCAGGCCGAGGAGCAGACCGTAGGAGAGCAGATCGGCGCGCTTGGCCTTGGACGCGATGCCGAGCAGCTGGGTGACGACGTAGATGATCGAGCCCGCCGCAAGGGTCAGGAAGACGACGCTGACCGCTTCGCTGGTGAAGCCGTGGCCGACGGCGGTGCCGATGAACGTCGGGCCGCCGGCGATGAGGGCGAGGGTGAGCAGGAACGGCCAGCTCGGCCGACGCGCGGCGCCGTCGGGTCCGATGTCACCCGCGAGCGGCGCCACGATGCCGAAGCCCTCGGTGGCGTTGTGCAGGCCGAAGCCGATGACGAGCAATGTCGCGAGCGCTACTTCGTTGCTCGCGGCCGACTGCCCGATGGCCAGGCCCTCGGCGAAGTTGTGCAGACCGATCCCGACGGCAATCAGCAGGGCCAGGCGGCGTGCGGGTGACCACGAGGCGATCCCGGCACGGGCGGGCAGTTCATGCACCGACATCGCGCCCGGACCGAACTGCGGCTTGGCGGTGCGCCCGGCGACCTTGGTCATGTACCGCTCGTAGGCCACCAAGGACAGCAACCCGACGGCGAGACCTGCCGCGAACAGCGCGCCGTAGCCGAACACTGGCCGCAGGCCTCCGCTATGCGCGTGGACGGCGACCAGCGCCGCGTCCACGGGTTCCCAGGCGGCCGAGAGGACATCCCAGACCAGGAAGAGCAGCACGCCCACGGCGGTCGCGTTGAGGAACAGCCGCAGTGCGGGCATCGGGCGCTTGAGGCGACCTACGGGCAGGCCAAGGACAATCGTGACGCCGGCGATGAAGCCGAGGATCAGCGTCTTCGACAGGTCCACTGCCAACCTTTCGTTAATTAGGTATGCCTACCCTCACCAAATTCCGGCGAATGTGCAAGTCGGGGGGATCTGTGCCGACCCGGGCCGGTGATCATCATCGCTTGACACGTGACCAAACGGTCACCTATCGTCGAAGCGTGGACGCAGTGTTCAGGGCCCTCGCCGATCCGACCCGGCGGAGCCTGCTCGACGAGCTGTTCCGCGCGGACGGGCAGACGTTGAGCGCACTCGAGGCGCGGTTCGACATCACCCGCTTCGGCGTGATGAAGCACCTCAAGCGGCTCGAGCAGGCGGGCCTGGTCGTGACCAGGCGGCAAGGTCGAGAGAAGCTCCACTTCCTGAACCCGGTCCCGATCCGGCTCGTCCACGACCGGTGGGTGAGCAAGTACGCCGAGCCCTGGGCCGCTGCGCTCA
>DAITQD010000129.1:0-7285 GCA_036833255.1 Jatrophihabitantaceae bacterium | reverse complement strand
AGCACCGCACGCTCTAACCTGTCGACATGGCCGACGCGATGCTGAACGAAGCCAGCCTCTCCCACGCCGAGTCCTTCGCCATCGAGGACGACGTGATAACCGCCGCCCGCGACCGCGCTCGCGAACTCGGCTGCGTGCCGATCGGCCCCGCAGGCGGTGCAACGCTGCGCCTGCTCGCCGCCGCCACCGGGGCCCGTGCCGTCGTCGAGGTCGGCACCGGCGCCGGAGTCTCCGGGCTGTGCCTGCTGGGCGGCATGACCGACGATGGCGTGCTGACCACCGTCGACATCGAGGGCGAGCACCAGCGTGCGGCCAAGGAGGCCTTCGGCGAGGCCGGCATCGCCACGACGCGCTACCGCCTCATCAACGGCTCAGCCGCCGAGGTACTGCCGCGGCTGCGGGACGGCGCGTACGACCTGGTGTTCGTCGACGCCGACAAGACGGCATACGGCGTCTACTTCGAGCAGGCGCTGCGGCTGCTGCGCCCCGGCGGCGTCATGGCCTTCGACAACGCCCTCTGGCACGACCGGGTCGCCGATTCGTCGCAGCGCGACCCCGACACCACGACACTGCGCGAGCTCACCAAGACCGTCCGCGACGACAAGCGGCTCATCTCCGCGCTGCTGCCGGTCAGCGACGGCCTGCTCGTCGCCGCCAAGCGCTGACCCTCGTCCCGCGGGCGGCGTAGCGTCTGACGTCGCCATGGCCTGCTACGTCGACACTGTCCGCTCCTATCCGGGCAAGGGCCTGCGCTACACCGAGTTCTGCCACCTGCTCGCCGACACCCACGCCGAACTGCACGCCATGGCCGACGAACTGGGCATCCCCCGCCGGTTCTTCCAGGACCACCCGTGGCGCTGGCACCACGACCTGCCCGAGCACCTGCGCCTACGTGCGACAGAACTCGGCGCCCACGAGGTGACGATGCACGACGTCGGTGCGCTGCTGCGCCGAAGGCGGGCCGCGCTCAGCGGCGCAGCGGACGCCTGAGCAACACGGCCGCGCCACCGACGACGTGCGGCAGGATGGCCGCACCGGTCTCGCCCGATTTGGCCGCGGCTTCGATGATCGGCTTGAGCTCGCGGCGCACGGCGCGGGGATGGGGCCTGCCGACTGAGCCGCACATGACGGTCAGCGCCGCGAGCACCGCCTGTCGCGCGTCGGCCGGGGAGGCGCGCTTCTCGACGACCTGCAGCGTCGCGTACGCGAGCGCTGTGGCGGCGCCGGGGTCCGCATTGCGATAAGACGGCCGCAACCCACCGCTCTCTTGAGTCCAGCGGCCGTCGGCAAGCAGCTCGCCGACCAGCGCCAAACGGTCGGCGCGTACGTGCCGGAACCAGCGCCACCACCCGACGTACGGTCGCCGCACCACCGCACGCTCGACGGCGTCCAGCATGTGGTCGTCGGACTCGGTGCTCTGCTCGGCGAACGGCGCCCGGTACTGCTCGGTGACCCGGCCGGCGAGCACGAGGTCGGTGAACAGCGCTGCACGCAGTCCGATGTCGAGCATCCGCGGTCGGCGCAAGCGGCCGGTAGTCGGGTCGTGGGCGATCAATAACAGCTGGGTCGCGAGGCGGTCGGGCACGCGCTCGATTGTGCCCTGCGTGGCGCGAGCGGCGTCGCGTAGGTTCGACGGGTGCGAATTACGGTCTTGGCAGGCGGCATAGGCGGGGCGAAGTTCCTCCGCGGGGTTCGCGCAGCCTGCCCGGGCGATGAGCTCACCGCGGTCGTCAACACCGGCGACGACGTCACGTTGCACGGCCTGCGCATCTGCCCTGACCTGGACAGCGTCATGTACACGCTGGGCGACGTCGCCGACGACGAGCGCGGCTGGGGACGCAAGGACGAGAGCTGGCGAATCAAGGACGAACTGGCGCACTACGGCGCTGAACCGTCCTGGTTCGGCCTGGGCGACCTCGACATCGCGACCCACCTCGTCCGCACCCGCATGCTCGACGCGGGCTACTCGCTCACCGATCTGACGGCCGCGCTGTGCGAGCGGTGGCAACCCGGCGTGCGGCTGCTGCCGATGACCGACGACCGCTGCGAGACCCACGTCGTGGTCGACCAGGATGGCACCCGGCACGCGATTCATTTCCAGGAGTGGTGGATCAAGCACCGGGCCGCCCTGCCGGCGCAGGCCTTCGTCCAGGTCGGCGTCGAGCAGGCCGTTCCCGCGGCGGGTGTGCTGGACGCGATCAGCGGGGCCGACGTCGTGCTACTCGCACCGAGCAACCCGGTCGTGTCCATCGGCACGATCCTCGGCGTGCCAGGCATCCGCGACGCGATCACCGCCACGCTGGCACCCGTCATCGGGTTGGCGCCGATCGTCGGCGGCGCCCCGGTGCGCGGCATGGCCGACGCCTGCCTGCCGGCGATCGGCGTCGAGGTCAGCGCCGAGGGCGTCGGCCGTCACTACGGCAGTCGCAAGGAGGGCGGGCTGCTCGACGGCTGGCTGATCCACGACACCGACTCCGCCGACGTCCCCGGCGTCACCGTCCGCGCCGTCCCGCTGTTGATGCGCGATGACGCCGCAACTGCGGCAATGGTGCGCGAAGCCCTGGATCTGGCCCGATGAGGCCGGGAGATCACGCCGCGGCGCATATCGAGATCCTGCCGGTGCTCGGTATCGGCGAACTGCGCCGGGGCGACGACCTCGCCGACGCGATCGCGGCGCACGCCCCGCCGCTGCAGGACGGCGACGTGCTGATCGTGACGTCCAAGGTGGTGTCCAAGACCGAGGGTCGGATGATCGTCCTCGACACGGCCGACCCGGACGCGCGCGAGGCCGCCCGGCAGGAGGCGATCGAGGCCGAGACGGTGCGAATCGTCGCTGAGCGCGACACGCTGCGTATCGTCGAGACCCGCCACGGCCTGGTGCTGGCGGCAGCCGGGGTGGACGCGTCGAACGTGTCGCGTAACGAGCTCGCGTTGCTGCCGATCGACCCGGATGCCTCGGCGCAACTACTCCGCGAGCGCATCCGCGAGCGGCTCGGCGTCGAGGTCGGCGTGGTGATCAGCGACTCGATGGGACGGCCCTGGCGGGCCGGCATCACCGACGCCGCGATCGGTGTCGCAGGACTGACCGCACTGACCGATCCACGCGGTCACACCGACGCCTATGGCAACGTGCTCGCCGTCACCCAGGTTGCCGTGGCCGACGAGCTCGCGGCCGCCGGCGACCTGGTCAAGGGCAAACTCCGCGGTGTCCCGGTGGCGATCGTGCGGGGGCTGGCGTACGACGGCAAGCTGACCGACGACGGCCTCGGCAGCCGTGCGCTCATCCGTGGCCCCGAGGAGGATCTGTTCCGGCTCGGTACGTCGGAGGCGATGGCAGTCGGCCGCGAGGACGTCGGCTGGGCCACTGACATCGCGCCGCCACTGCACGCCGACGCCGTCCGGGTGATCGCTGACCTCGCGGCGAACAACGACATGGAAGCCGCGGTGCGGCAAGGGTTTCTCGGCTTCCTCGCGGCACGCCCGGACGCGATGTGGCGCTCCTGTGCGCCGGGCCATCTCACCGCGAGCGCGTTGGTTATCGAGCCGTCCCGCCGACTCGTCCTGCTGACCCTCCACCCGCGCGCGGGCATGTGGGTGCAGCTCGGCGGGCATTGCGAGCCGGGCGACAACACGCTGCTCGACGTCGCCGTCCGCGAAGCGCGCGAGGAGAGCGGTATCGGCTCGTTGTCATTCGATCCGGCACCGCTCGGCCTGGACGTGCACCCGATCACCTGCTCGCTGGGCGTCCCGACCCGGCACTTCGACGTGCGCTTCCTCGCCGTCGCGACCGCAGGCTCCGAGCCGGTCCGCAGCGAGGAATCCCTTGATCTGCAGTGGTTCTCGTGGGACGCGTTGCCGGAAGGCACGTCGCCCGAATTGCCGCGACTGGTCGAGGTCGCGCGGATGCGGCTCGGCCTGTGAACCTGGCCGACATCCTGGCCACTGTGGACGACTGGCCGGTGCCGACCGCAGCAGTGGCCGTCGTCGGGCCGGACGGGGTGCTCGCGGCGCACGGTCCGACCGGGCAACCGTTCCCCCTCGCCTCGGTCACCAAGGCGCTGGCGGCGCTGAGCATCCTGGTGGCCGTCGAGGAGGGCGCGATCGAACTGTCCGCGCCCGCCGACGAGGCACTGATCCCCGGGGCGACGCTGCGCCACCTGCTCGCGCACGCCTCGGGCCTCGCCCCGGAACGACCGCTGCGCTCGTTCGCCCCGGCGGTGCGGCGGGTCTACTCCAACGTGGGCATCGAGCTCGCCGGATCGCTCGTCGAAGCCGCGGTCGGGATGCCGTTCGCGTCCTATCTGGACGAGGCGCTCGTGCAGTCGCTGGGCCTGCGCGCCACGTCACTTTCCGGTTCGGCGGCGAGCGGCGGCCTGTCGAGCGTGGACGACCTGGCGCGGGTGATGCAGGAAGTCCTTAACCCGCAAGGGTTCCTGCACCCGACGACGATCACGGACGCGACGAGCGTGCAGTTTCCCGGACTGCGCGGGGTGCTGCCGGGCTACGGCGGCCAGGACCCGAACGACTGGGGCCTGGGCTTCGAGATCCGCGGTAGCAAGCATCCGCATTGGACGGGGTCGACGAACTCGCCGGGCAGCTATGGCCACTTCGGCCAGAGCGGCACGATGTTCTGGGTCGACCCGGTGGCCCGCGTCGGCCTGGTCGCCCTCACCGACCGTGACTTCGATGCCTGGGCCGCCGACGCCTGGCCCCGGCTGTCCGACGCCGTCCTGGCCGCCGCCTGACCCGCCCCTCGCCGAGTGGTCAGATGGCGCGGATGTCGACGGGCGCCAGCCGGGGGCCGAAGCGGAGCTTGCCGACTCCGGACAGCTCGATGAGCCGGACGACGCGCTGACGCTGCCCGACCCACGGCTCGAGCAGCCGGAGCATCTCGGCGTCCTCGCCGCGCGCGCGGCCGGTCAGGAAGTGCACGACCAGATCCTTGAGGTGATAGTCGCCGACGCTGACGGCGTCAGGGTGCCCCAGCGCGCGCTGGGCCGTCTCGGCGGCCGTCCACTCGCCGATGCCGGGCACGACGCGCAGCCGGGCCAGCGCGGCGGCGGGATCCAGCGCGGCGCATTCCTCGAGGCGGGCGGCGACCGTCGCCGCTGCCCGGATCGCCCGCTGTCGGCGGGAATCCACGCCTAGGCGGTGCCAGTCCCAGCTCGCAATGTCGAGCAGTACCCGCGCCGACGGCGGCACCCGCAGCTCGGCGGCCGGTCCCGGGGCGGGCGTGCCGAAACGACCCAGCAGCAGGCGCCAGGCCCGTCGCGCGTCCTGTCCGGTCACCCGTTGCTCGAGGACGGCCGGCACGAGGGCGTCCATCACCAGGCCGGTCGCCGACAAGCGCAGGCCCGGGCGGAGGCGCAGGACCTCGCGTAGTCGCGGTTGTGACGCGAGATCGAGTGAGGACCAGTCGTCGCCGTCGCCGAGCAGCGCCGGAACGCGATCGAGCAGCCACGCGGCACCCGATCCCCAGGCCCGCGCCGACACGACACCGCCCACGGCGCGTGCCGCCAGCGTCCCGTCGCCTTCGGGCGTCCCGCACGCCCACCAGAAGACGCCCGCGGCGTCGAGCAGGTGTGCCGGGTCGCCGGCGCCGCGCCGCAGTGGCGCCAGCGTCACGCCCAGGTCGACCAGGCGCCCGGCGTCCCAGACCCGATCCCGTGATGTCATCACAGGTCGGAGGAGAACCGGATGGCACCGTCAGGCACGACCACATCGGGCCATACGCGCGCCCCCGCCAGCAACTCGACGCGGGCGCCGATCCGCGCCCGATCGCCGACCACCGCATCCTCGAGCACCGCATCCTCGCCCACGACTGCGCCGAAGCCGACCGCCGATCGGCGCACCACTGCGCCAGCGCGGATGATCGCGCCATCGAAGAGCACCGACCCGTCGACCACCGCGCCGGCCTCGACCGTCGCCCCGACGCCCACCGTCGTGCCGCCCGACAGCCGGGCCGACGCCGCGACCCGAGCGCCGGCCAGTACGAGCGCGGACCCGGTCGGCCCGGGCAGCGCCGGCGAGGGAGCGAGCCCCAGCACCAGGTCGGCCGAGCCCGCGACGAAGTCGGCCGGACGACCCAGGTCGCGCCAGTAGGTCGCGTCGACGTGGCCGAACACTCGCGCACCGGCCGCGAGCAGTCCGGGGAACGTCTCACGCTCGACCGACACCGGCCGGCCGGTGGGGATCGCGTCGACGAGGGCGCGGCGGAAGACGTACGTGCCGGCGTTGATTTGGTCGGTGACCGGGTTCGGGTCCTTCTCCAGGAACGCCGTCACCCGGCCGTCAGGATCGCTGGGCACGCAGCCGAACGCCCGCGGGTCCTCGACCTTGGTCAGGTGGAGGGTCACGTCCGCGTCTGTGTCGGCGTGCGTCGCCAGCAGCGCGCGCAGGTCGACCCCCGAGAGCACGTCACCGTTGAAGATCAGCACCGTGTCGCCGCGCAGCCGGTCGGCTACGTTGCGGATCGCGCCGCCGGTGCCCAGCGGCTCGCTCTCGACGACGTACTCCATCTCGGCACCGAACCCGGCACCGTCACCGAAGTAGGACTCGAACACCTCGGCGCGGTAGGACGTGCCGAGCACGATGTGATCGACGCCGGCGTCGCGGATGCGGGCGACGAGGTGGGTCAGGAACGGCACGCCGGCGGTCGGCAGCATCGGTTTCGGAGCCGACAGCGTCAGCGGCCGCAGCCGAGTGCCCACGCCGCCGACCAGGATCACCGCGTCCGTCGCGCCCATCGTGACCTCACCCTCTCGTTGCGCAGAGACTACGGCTGGCGATGCTGTGCCGCGGCGCCCGCCGCGACCCGGGGTACCCGGCTGGCGAGCATCGAGCGCATCCCCAGCCCGACCCGCAAGGCCACTCGCAGCGGCAGCCACCGCCACCCCGCGTAGCGCCGCGACAGATAGCGCCAGGCGCTGCGGTGGTGCTCGGCGGTCATCCGGGCCGCGTCGCGCGAGGTGGCGTGCCCGCCGGTGTGGCAGACGACCGCGGACGGGACGTACACGTTCTGCCAGCCGGCAGCGGCGAGCCGGTCGCCCAGGTCGAGGTCCTCGAAGTACATGAAGTAGCCCGGATCGAAACCGCCGACCTCGTCGAAGGCGTCGCGGCGCAGCAGCAGGCACGACCCGGACAGCCAGCCGGCCGTTCGCTCGACCGGAGCAGTCTTCTCGACGCGGTACGCGGCGGTCCACGGGTTCGACGGCCACCACCAGCCGCACAGCGCGTGCCCGATGCCCCGACCGAGGGACGGCAGCGCGCGCGCCGAGGGATACAC
>DAITQD010000128.1:0-7294 GCA_036833255.1 Jatrophihabitantaceae bacterium | reverse complement strand
AAGGGCATCCCGCCATCCGGGCTGAGCCTGCACGGCCTGCTTCGCCACCTCGCTGGGGTCGAACGGTGGTGGTTTCGCCAGCAGTTCGAGGGCGAAGACGTAGCGATGCTGTATTACTCCGACGAGGACCCGGATCAGGATTTCGACACTCTCGACGGTGATCCGGCCGCCGCCCTTGCGGTGTGGCGGGCTGAGTGCGGACGCTCCCGCGAGATCGTGGCCAGCGCATCTTCACTTGACCAGAGCGGCATCCGCAAGCGCGATGGGCAGCCATTTTCCCTCCGCTGGCTCCTGGTGAACATGATCGCCGAGTACGCCAGACACGACGGCCATGCCGACCTGCTCCGCGAACGGATCGACGGTAAGACAGGGCACTAGTCGATCTCATCAATGCCGAACGCGGGCCCGGCGATCCCTCGCACGGGCAGACGCATCGCTACGCGATCGTCCAGCTGTCGGCGCCGTGGAGCAGCGCGTCGAGTGCGGCGTCGTCCCCCGGCGCCTTCGCTGCGGCCTGGTCGAGCTGCTCGGCCATCATCGCGTCGTAGGTCGGGCGCTGCACAGACCGGAACACGCCCATCGGTGAGTACCGACTGTCGAGGGAGGACAGCCGCGACAGCGCAAAGGCGTAGGACGGGTCGTCGGCGTGCGCGTCATGCACGACCACGCGTGGGTCGTCGTCGGCGACGCCGTCCTCGATCACCAGCGCACCGTTATCGCCACGCACGACCGCTTTGGACCCGCCGGCACCGAAGCGCAGCGGTTGCCCGTGCTCCATCCGGATCATCCAGTCCTCGCGGGTGTCGGCCTGCTTCAGGATGTCGAATGCGCCGTCGTTGAAGATATTGCAGTTCTGGTAGATCTCGACGAGCGCGGTGCCTTGGTGGTCGGCCGCCGCGCGCAGCACCGAGGTGAGGTGCTTGCGGTCTGAGTCGAGCGTGCGCCCGACGAAGGTCGCCTCCACGCCGAGCGCCATCGACACCGGGTTGAACGGGTTGTCCAGCGAGCCCATCGGCGTCGACTTCGTGATCTTGCCGACCTCGGAGGTCGGCGAGTACTGACCCTTCGTCAGACCGTAGATCCGGTTGTTGAACAGTAGGATCTTGAGGTTGACATTGCGGCGCAGCGCGTGGATCAAGTGGTTGCCGCCGATCGAGAGCGCGTCGCCGTCACCGGTGATGACCCAGACCGACAGGTCCGGCCGCGAGGTCGACAGACCCGTCGCGATCGCCGGCGCGCGGCCGTGGATCGAGTGCATGCCGTAGGTGTTCATGTAGTACGGGAACCGGCTCGAGCAGCCGATGCCGGAGATGAACACGATGTTCTCGCGGGCGATGTTGAGTTCGGGCATGAAGCCCTGCACGGCGGCCAGGATCGCGTAGTCACCGCAGCCTGGGCACCAGCGGACTTCCTGGTCGGTCTTGAAGTCCTTGGCCTTCAGGCCCAGACCGCCGTTGCCGGGGTCAGCCATTCTCGATCACTCCCTGCAGCATGTCGGCGAGCTCGTCTGCCTTGAACGGCAGGCCGCGGACCTGGGTCACGCTGATCGCGTCGATGAGGTACTTCGCCCGGATGAGCTGGGCCAGCTGGCCGAGGTTCATCTCGGGGATGACGACCTTGTCGTAGCGGGCCAGGATGCCACCGAGGTCGTTCGGGAACGGGTTGACGTGGCGCAGGTGGACCTGCGCGATCGACGCGCCGGCCGCGCGGACCTGCCGGCACGCGGCACCGATCGGCCCGTACGTCGAACCCCAGCCGAGCACGAGAACCCGTGCGTCAGCGCTCGGGTCGTCGACGTGAAGCGGCGGCAGGCTGCGGGCAATCCCGTCGACCTTGGCCTGGCGGGTGCGGACCATGAAGTCGTGGTTGTCGGGGTCGTAGCTGATGTTGCCGGTCTTGTCGGCCTTCTCGATACCGCCGAGGCGGTGCTCGAGCCCGGGTGTGCCCGGCACCGCCCACGGGCGCGCGAGCGTCTCGGGGTCGCGCAAATAAGGAAGAAACTCCCCGGCTGAGTCGCCAGTACCGTTCGGTTCGGTGGCGTACTCGACGGTGAGGTCGGGCAGGTCGGCGACGGACGGGACGCGCCACGGCTCGGAGCCGTTGGCGAGGTAGCCGTCGGACAGCAGGAACACCGGCGTGCGGTAGGTGAGCGCAATCCGCGCCGCCTCGATCGCGGCGTCGAAGCAGTCTCCGGGGGACTGCGGGGCGACGATCGGCACCGGGGCCTCGCCGTTTCGCCCGTACATCGCCTGGAGCAGGTCGGACTGCTCGGTCTTGGTCGGCAGGCCGGTGGACGGGCCGCCACGCTGGATGTCGCAGATGATCAACGGTAGCTCGAGCGACACGGCCAGGCCGATGGCCTCGCCCTTAAGTGCGATGCCCGGGCCGGACGACGTCGTCACGCCGAGCGCACCGCCGAACGCCGCACCGATAGTGGCGCCGATGCCGGCGATCTCGTCCTCGGCCTGGAACGTGCGGATGCCGAAGCGCTTGTGCTTGCTCAGCTCGTGCAGGATGTCGCTCGCCGGTGTGATCGGGTAGGCGCCGAGGAACATGGGCAGCTTGGAGCGCCGCGCGGCCGCGATCAGGCCGTATGCGAGCGCGAGGTTGCCGCTGATGTTGCGGTAGGTGCCGCTGGACTGCTGGGCCGGCTTGATCTCGTAGTGGACGGCGAACGCTTCGGTGGTCTCGCCGAAGTTCCAACCGGTCTTGAACGCGATGGTGTTGGCTTCGGCGATGTCGGGCTTGTTGGCGAACTTCTGCCGGACGAAGTTGATGGTGTTCTCCGTCGGTCGCGAGTACATCCACGACAAGAGCCCGAGGGCGAACATGTTCTTGCTGCGGCTGGCGTCCTTGCGCGACAGCCCGGTGTCGGCCAGCGCGTCCAGGGTGAGCTGGGTGAGCTCGACGGCGTGGAGCACGTAGCCGTCCAGCGTGCCATCCTCGAGCGGGTTGCTCGCCCAGCCGATGCGGGCCAGTGCCCGCTCGGTGAAGTCGTGCGTGTCGACGATCAGGGTCGCCCCCTTGCGCAAGTCACCGATATTCGCCTTCAGCGCAGCCGGGTTCATCGCGACGAGCACGTCGGGACGGTCGCCCGGCGTGAGGATGTCGTGATCGGCGAAGTGCAGCTGGAAGGACGAAACCCCCGCGAGCGTGCCCTGGGGCGCGCGGATCTCGGCCGGGAAGTTGGGCAGCGTGGACAGGTCGTTACCGAACAACGCGGTCTCTGCGGTGAATCGGTCGCCCGTCAGCTGCATGCCGTCGCCGGAGTCCCCGGCAATCCGGATGACGACCCGGTCGAGCTGCTGAACGGTCTTGGACATGCGGGTGGTGGCCTCCCGGCACGGTGGGCGTCGCTTTACGCCGCGCGATGCGTGCTTCGCAACCCTCTCATCCTACGGAGCGGAAAGCACCGTGTGCCGGTGGCCTGGATCACTTACTGGCAACTTGTGGCGCGGGCACCAACTGCCATAACTACTTGGCCCCGTGGCGCTTAGGCTGCAATGGAAACGACGAGCGGGCCGTTGTCTAGTATATCCGCTTCATCCTCTTTTGTGCAAAAGGATTTTATGCCTCGATGTGATTGTCCGGGTAGCCCTGGGTATCACCTGAACAGTCCATAGCACCACCTGATCGGTTCCGCGGTTGGCGGGAATACAAGGAGTGGGAATGAAGGAACTGGTCCTGCCGGCATTCGAGATGGATTGCCGTGACTGGCTCGTGGTCACTCCTGCGGAGGCGGGCCTGCCCGACGAGGTGGCCGGTGCTCCGATCCTGGTCATGCTCAGCACGCTGGTGATCGGCGACGACAGTCTCCGCGAGGCCAGCGGCGTGCTCACGATCGGACTGCTCGACGACGACACCCCGCCGACCCGGCCGGTTGCGCAGGACAGCGTCGCCGCGGAATTGCTCGATATGGACGGGCCGACCGATTCGCGGCAGTACGTCCTCGCGGCACCGGACGGGAACCTCGCGCTACTCGCGGAGTTCACGATGCCCGACGGCTGTGAGGGCGAGATCGTGCGGCGCATCGAGTCGCTGATGACGTCCTTCCGCTGGGCCGCCTGAGCCATCTATCGGCCATGTCTATCGGGTAGGTAGTTCCTCAGCTGACTTCCTCGATCTGTGCAGTCGCGACGTCGAAGACGAAGCCACGGACGTCCTCGCGGTGGGGGAGCCACGGGCAGCTGCGCACGGTCGCAACCGACTCACGTACGTCGGCGGGCAGATCGATGAATCCCGGCACCCGCCACGGCGGCTCCTGACCGGACTCGCGCGCGAGATCGGCGCGGAACGCGTCGTCGTCCAGGCCGAGCATGCCGCATTCGGTGTGATGGATGATGACGATCTCGCGGGTGCCCATCGACCGCTGGCTCAGGGCGAGGGAGCGCAGCACGTCGTCGGTGATCTTGCCGCCGGCGTTGCGGATGAGGTGCGCGTCGCCGATGTCCAGGCCCAGCGCGCCGAACAGATCCAGCCGGGAGTCCATGCACGCGATTACCGTCATCCGCAGTTTCGGGCGCAACGGCCGCGGGCCCGGGAAATTCGCGGCGTAGGACTCGTTGGCGTGGATCAGGTGGTCGATGGCCGACATGGGCGAAGTCAATCAGAACTGTTCGCCCGTGGGGTCCAGGCCCCCGAGCCGGGGAACGCCCGGCACCCCGCCGGGCGTTGAACCGATGTGCGGACCGCAGCGAACGGACTCAAGACCGCTGTCCTGTTCGGCGCCATGGCGGCGCTGCTCGTCGGCCTCGGTGGGCTGTTCTTCGGCACGCTCGGTCTGCTGATCGGCCTGCTCATCGCGGTCGCGGTGAACACCTTCAGCTACTTCAACTCCGACCGGATCGCGCTGGCGTCCATGCGCGCCCGTCCGGTAAGCGAGGCCGAGCAGCCCGCGATGTACCGGATCGTGCGCGAACTCGCCACCAGCGCCCGCCAACCGATGCCGCGGCTGTACGTGTCGCCGACGCCGCAACCGAACGCGTTCGCGACCGGGCGCGGCCCGCGGCACGCCGCGGTGTGCGCCACCGAGGGAATCCTGCAGGTCCTCGACGAGCACGAGCTTCGGGCGGTACTCGGGCACGAGCTGAGCCACGTCTACAACCGCGACATCCTGATCTCGTCGGTCGCCGGAACGCTCGCTGCCGCCATCACCTACCTGGCCAGTTTCGCGATGTTCTTCGGCGGTGGCCGCGATCGCCGCAACCCGCTGGCCGGCCTGCTGATGCTCCTCCTCGGCCCGCTGGCCGCGGGGCTGATCCAGCTGGCGATCAGCCGCTCGCGCGAGTACCAGGCCGACGCGTCCGGCGCGGAAATGTCCAACGACCCGCTCGCGCTGGCGAGCGCGCTGCACAAACTCGAGGTCGGTGTCGCGGCGCAGCCGCTGCCCCAGCAGGGGCCGCTGGTGACGACGAGCCACCTGATGATCGCCAACCCGTTCAGCGGTCGTGGTGTCGGCAACCTGTTCTCGACGCACCCGCCGATGGCGCAGCGCATCGCCCGCCTCGAGGAGATGGCCAAGTCCGACCCGCGCTTCCGCCGCTGAGCGCTGCCCGACTCTCGTGATCAACAGCGCGAGTTGGTCGCCGTGGCAGCCACTTCGTACTGTTGATCACCGAGGTGGGTTAAGCGCGTCAGATCGCGACGGTGGTGGCTCCGGCGGCGCTGGCGACGTCCATGACGTAGGTGCCGTAACCAGACTTCGCCAGCGCCGAGCCGAGTCGGTAGGCCTGCTCGGCGTCGATGAAGCCCTGGCGCAACGCGATCTCCTCGACACACGCGATCCGCACGCCCTGGCGGTGCTCGAGCACCTGCACGAACTGGCCCGCCTCGAGCAGGGAGTCGTGCGTGCCGGTGTCGAGCCACGCCGTTCCCCGGCCCAGGTCGACGAGCTTGGCGGCACCGCGCGCGACGTAGACGTTGTTGAGGTCGGTGATCTCCAGCTCGCCGCGCGCGGACGGCTGAAGATCGCCTGCGATGGCGACGACGTCGTTATCGTAGAAGTACAGCCCGGTGACGGCCAGGTTCGACCTCGGCTGCGCCGGCTTCTCCTCGATCGACAGCAGCGTCCCGTCGGCGGCGGCCTCGGCGACGCCGTAGCGCTCCGGGTCGCTGACCTGGTAGCCGAAGAGCACGCAACCTTTCTCGAGCGCCGCGGCGGAGGTGATCTTCGCACCGAGGCCGTGACCGTAGAAGATGTTGTCGCCGAGCACGAGCGCAGCGGTATCCGAACCGACGTGGTCGGCGCCGATACGAAATGCCTCAGCCAACCCGTTCGGCTCGGGCTGGGCCGCGTAGCTGAGGTTCAGGCCCAGCTCGCTGCCATCGCCGAGCAGCCGGACGAACTGCTCCTGGTCGTGCGGCGTGGTGATGATCAGGATGTCGCGCAGGCCCGCGAGCATGAGCGTCGACAGCGGGTAGTAGATCATCGGCTTGTCGTAGACGGGCAGCAGTTGCTTGCTCACTGCCCGGGTGATCGGATGCAGCCGGGAGCCTGATCCGCCGGCCAGGATGATGCCCTTCACCGGGGCCCCCGCGAAATCGTGAGCGCAGCGAGTGATCGCCCGAGGACCAGCGGGTGGTTCATCGGTAGTTGTCGAACTGCAGCGCGACACCGAGGTCGGCGCCCTTGAGCAGCGCGATGACCGCTTGCAGGTCGTCGCGCTTCTTGCCCGACACGCGCAGCTGATCGCCCTGGATCGACGCCTGCACGCCCCGGGGACCCTCGTCGCGGATCTTCTTGGCGATCTTCTTGGCGGCGTCCTGTTCGATGCCCTGCTTGAGGGTGGACGCGATGACGTACTGCTTGCCGGACTGCTTCGGCTCGCCGGCATCGAGTGACTTCAGCGAGATCGAGCGTTTGACCAGCTTCTCCTTGAACACCTCGAGCGCGGCCTTGGCCCGCTCCTCGGTGTCGGCCTTGACGGTGACACCGAGCTCGCCGGACCACTCGATCGAGGCGTTGACGCCGCGGAAGTCGAAGCGCTGCCCGACTTCCTTCGCCGCCTGATTGAGGGCGTTGTCGACCTCCTGACGGTCGATCTTGCTGACGACGTCGAACGACGGATCGGCCATGTGGTGCTACCTCCTGCTGGCGGACGGCTCACGCGGCGCAGGCCAGCTGCGCTCCGTCGACCGTATCGGAGCGCACGATAAGAGCCGCGTGCAGTCCGGTACGCTGGCGAGCCGTTGCCGGAGACATCCGGCGGCATGGCGGGTTGCCCGAGTGGTCAAAGGGAGCGGTCTGTAAAACCGCCGGCTCAGCCTACGTTGGTTCAAACCCAACACCCGCCAC
>DAITQD010000127.1:0-7315 GCA_036833255.1 Jatrophihabitantaceae bacterium | reverse complement strand
CGGCCGGCGAGATCCTGGTGTCCTCGACGGTCCGAGAGCTCGTGACCGGGTCCAGTCGGGTCTTGCTCGATCGGGGCGAACATCAACTCAAGGGCGTCCCCGGCGGCTGGCGGTTGTTCGCCGTCGTGCGCTAGGAAGGAGCGACGGGCGAGCCGGTCAGCCGCGTGGGGCGCTGAAGTGCGTCAAGGTGGCCGAGCTCGGCTCGAGCTGCAGCCATGGGGTGTGTACGGCGAATACCGCGACCGCGCTGGTCGGGTAGCCGTGGGCAAGTTCTCCCCGCGCGCTGGCGTCCCCGTCGCCGTCGGCGAGGACGCTCGCGAGTTCTGCGATGGACGGGTTGTGCCCGACCAACGCGAGCGTCTGCACCTCGGGCGGGATGTCGTGGATGACCGCGAGCAGCGCGTCGACGGTGTTGACGTAGATCCGCTCGTCGACGAACGATGGTGATCCGGCCATGAGTACCGCTGCGGCGTGCTCCCACGTCTCTGCGGCCCGGCGGGCCGGCGATACGGCAACCCGGTCCGGTACCAGCGAGTGCCGGACGATCCACTCGCCGAGCGCGACCGCGTCCCTCGCGCCACGCGCGGCGAGCGGCCGTTCGGCGTCGGCGGCACCGGCGGCCGCCTTGGCGTGCCGTACGAGCACGAGCCGACGCGTCGTCATTCCCCGAGTTTCCCACCCGTCCTCAGCGAAGACGAGTGAGCTCCACCACTACCCCGAGCGACTCCGCCGGAGGGCCGTGGTAGACCCCGGACAGCGGCCGGACGTCGGCGTAGTCACGGCCGCGGGCGACGACGACATGTCGCTCCCCGACGGCAGCGAGGCTGGTCGGGTCAGCGGGTACCCAGTCCCCGGACCAGAACTCCACCCATGCGTGGCTCTCGCCGCTTGTGCTCGCTCCGACCGTGCTGGCGGTATCGCTGGCAGCCGGGTAGAGGTAACCAGACACGTACCGAGCCGGTAGCCCCATCGCCCGCAGGACCGCGAGGGTGAGGTGCGTGTAGTCCTGGCAGACTCCCTTGCCGGCTACGCGGGCTTGCGCCGAGGTGGTGTGCACATCGGTCGGGCCCCGCTCGTAGGCGAGCTGCTCGTGCGACCAGGCAACCGCGTGCAGGCCGGCCTCGGCGGGCGGGTGCTCGGCCGCGAGCGCCGCCCCCGCCGCCGTCACCTCCGGCTCGAAGCAGACGTATCGTGACGGCGCGAGCAGCTCGGCGTAGCGATCAGCCACCTCCCCAGCCGTGACCGCAGCCCACCCGACCGCAGGCGGCGGGTCGAGCACGCCTGCGGTCTCCACGACCGAGGATGCAGTGACGACCAGCTCGGTGTGCGCGACGTGCACGTCGAAGGCGTCAACCAGGGTGCCCCAGTAGTCGACGTAGCGAAGCGGCCGCGTTCCGGGCATGACGTCGAGGCGGGACTCCAACGTGTGCTGTCCCCGGCTGGAGGCCGGTGCCATCCTCGCCTCGTTGTAGGAGGCGCGGACCGGGGTGGAGTAGTGGTAGCCGGTGCGATGGCGCACCGCGATCCGCCAGCTCATCGCAGCGACTCCTCGAGGCTCCAGCCGATCGTCGCGGAACCGCCGAAGAACCGGCGGCTGACCGCGTCGCTGACCTCCGACATCACCGTCTGCAGGTCGTGCAGGCGTTTCGGCAGGTCCTCGAAGACCAGCTCAGCGGGCAGGAACTCCAGATCGGTGCGAGTACGGCCGATCGCTCGGCGCGCATCGTTGCCGGCTCCCACCCGGCCCGCGGTGGGGTCGAGCCGGGTCAGGGCTTCCTCGCCGACGACCACGGCGTGAAACACCGAGCGGGGGAACAGGCGGTCCAGCAGCAGAAACTCCAGGACGAGCTGCGGTTCGACGCCGCGCTGGTAGGTCCGCAGGTACGCCTCGTGGGCCGAGCAGGCCCGCAGCGTGGCGAGCCACCCGTCCTCGGGCGAGGGCGTGCTGACGGTGGCGGCCAGCAGGCGGGCGGTCATGTCGACCCGCTCCACGCTGCGCCCGAGCACCAGGAAGTCGAAGCCGTGATCGCGACTCATCGTCGCGTCGGCGTGCCCGGCGAGCATGGCCGCCCGGTGCCGCACGTAGGAGAAGAACGGTGCGGGGCCGAACGCCCGGGCAGCCTCGATCCGCTGGGGAAGCTCGTTGTGAGTGGTGTTGAGGCACTCCCAGATGTCGCCGGAAAGTGACTCCCGGACGCCGCGGGCGTTCTGCCGTGCGGCGTGCAGGGCGCCCACGATGGAGCTGGGGTTGTCGGCCTGATAGCCGAGGACCTCCAGGGTCTCGCGGATGTCCTTCGGTGTGTCGGCGTCCACGCCCATCACGGCGGCGAGGACGCGACAGGTCTCGCCCTCGTCGGTGGCGGGGTCCGCGACGACCTGGTGGAAGTGCACGTCGAGCAGCCGGGCGGTGTCCTCGGCGCGCTCGACATAGCGCCCGACCCAGAACAACGCCTCGGCGACCCGGCTCAGCACGTGCGGCAGCCCTGCTGCTGCTGTTGTTGCGGTTGGTCGGACCGCGGCCCGAGGTCGGGTGCGCTGGCCTTGACGGCGGGTGCGGGCAGCGTCGCCGGCCAGTTAGGCTCGGCATCCCGGACGGGCCTCGTCGTCAGTACCCAGGTGTCCTTCGACCCGCCACCCTGGCTGGAGTTGACGATGAGGCTGCCCGGACGCAGGGCCACCCGGGTCAGCCCACCGGGAAGGACACGCACCTGCCCGCCGTCATTGATGGCGAACGGTCGCAGGTCGACGTGCCGAGGCGCGAGCCGGTCACCGTCGAGCGACGGCGAGGTCGACAGCATCACCACCTCCTGCGCGATCCAGCCCCGCGGATTGGCGAGCACGTCCGCTCGGGTCGCCGCAAGCTCGGCCTCAGTCGCCTGCGGTCCGATCATCAGTCCGTACCCGCCGGAACCGTCGACCGGCTTGAGCACGAGCTCGTCGAGCCGGGCCAGGCAGTCGTGGAGCACGTCGGGCTCGTCCAGCCGGTAGGTGGTCACGTTTGGCAGGACCGGCCGCTCACCGAGGTAGTACTCGATGAGCGCCGGCAGGTAGGTGTAGGTCAGCTTGTCATCTGCCACGCCGTTGCCCACCGCGTTGGCGATGGTGACGTTGCCGGCTCGTGCGGCGTTGAGCACCCCCGGGCAGCCGACCACCGAGTCCCCGCGGAAGTGCACCGGATCGAGGTAGTCGTCGTCGACGCGGCGGTAGAGGACGTGGACCCTGCGCTCTCCGCTCGTCGTACGCATATAGAGCACGTTGTCGCGGCAGAACAGGTCGCGGCCCTCGACCAACTCGACGCCCATCTTGCGGGCGAGGAAGGCGTGCTCGAAGTAGGCGGAGTTGTAGACGCCGGGGGTGAGCAGCACGACTGTGGGGTCGTCGACGCCTGCCGGTGCGGCGGACCGCAGCGCCGCGACGAGCAGCGCGACGTGGCCGGCGACCGGCTGCACCTGCTGCTCGAGGAACAGCCCGGGAAAGACCCGCGCCATCGTGCGGCGGTTCTCCACGACATAGGAGATACCGGAGGGCACCCGCACGTTGTCTTCCAGGACCCGCAGCACGCCCTCGCCGTCGCGGACGAGGTCGATGCCGGCCATGTGCACCCGCACGCCGTTGGCGGGTTCCAGCCCGGCGGCCGCACGGTAGAAGGTCGTCGAGGTGGACACCAAAGAGTGCGGCACGATGCCGTCGGCGAAGACGGTCCGGGGGCCGTAGACGTCGGCGAGAAAGGCCTCCAGGGCCCGCACCCGCTGGATCACCCCCGCCTCGATCAGCTCCCACTCCGTCGCCGGGATCAGCCGGGGGATCACGTCGAGCGGGAAGATCCACTCCTGCCCAGCGCGCGAGAAGGTGATGCCCTGGTCGCGCAGGCTGCGGTCCAGGACGGCCACCCGCTCCTCGAGGTCGGCACTCGAGAGCAACTGCAGTGCGTCGAACAACGCCTTGGTGTGCGCGTGCGGCGCGCCGTCACCGTCGAACATCTCGTCGTAGGCCACGCTGTGATAGCCGTCGAAGAGACTCCCCATCGTCAAGTCCTACCAGAAGCCTGTTACGGCCGGGCTTCGTAACCGGTCGGTAACAACGGAAGGGCAGCATTCCCCCCATGGGCTCCCTGCGGCATCTTCGGGTCGGTTGCGAGTTCGGGTACGACTCCGCCATCGAGACCCCCGCCGTGTTCCAGGTGCAGCCCTACGAAGGCGGACCGGCGACCCTCATGCGGCACGCGTGGGAGACCACACCGCAGGTGCAGCGGCACGGTTACACAGACCTGTACGGCAACGGCTGCCAGCGGCTGAATCTGCCGGCGGGGGCGTCCACCGTGCGCTACGACGCGCTCGTCGCGGTGCCTGACGCCACCGAGGAGGTCGACCTCGACGTCGCGGAGACAGCGGTGACGGACCTGCCGGACGACGCACTTCATTACACGTTGCCCAGCCGCTACGTGCTGCCCGACGTCCTGGCCGACGAGGCCTGGCGGCTGTTCGGCGCGCAGCAGCCCGGCTACCGCAGGGTGCAGGCGATCGTCGAGCACGTCAACGGCCATCTGGAGTTCGGCTACGGCACCAGCACGCCCCTGACCACAGCTGCCGACGTGCACGAGTCACGGCAGGGCGTCTGCCGCGACTACGCCCACCTGGCGATCTCCTTCTGCCGGGCGCTGAACATCCCGGCCCGCTACGTCTTCGGCTACCTGCCGGACATGGACGTCGACCTGCCGCCCGCGGAGATGGACTTCGCGGCCTGGATGGAGGTCTACCTCGGTGACCGGTGGTGGACCTTCGACCCGCGCAACAACCAGCCGCGCAAGGGGCGGGTCGTCATCGGACGCGGCCGGGACGCGCTCGACGTGGCCATGGTCACGACGTACGGCGCGCCGGTGCTCAAGGCCATGACGGTCTGGTCCGATGAGGTGGCGGGGGCGGGATGACGCAAGAGGCACGCGCCCAACTCGACCGTCCGCTGCTGGACGCCGGCGGGCTGGATCTCGATGCCGCCCAACGGGTCACCTACGTCCTGCGCCAGCGTTTTCGCTATGACTACGACCGCCCCGCCTACCACCTCGAACACCGGCTCGTCGTCGTCCCGCGGGCCCGGCACGGCAACCTGCGCCGACGTCTGCACAGCGTCGAAGTCTCCGTTCCGGATGCGCGCGTCTGCAACCGTCGCGACGCTTACGGCAACCTGGTGGTCCAGGTGGGCGTCGACGTGGTGCCGGCATCGATCGAGTTCGCCGTCGCTGCGGTGGTGGAGCGGACTGGTCCACGGGTAGACGCGGTGCTGCCATTGTCCGCGCTGAGCGATCAACGACTGGTTCGGCCCACCCGGCTGACCACCGCTAACGAGGCGATCCGGGATCTGGCGGCGGATGCCCGAGCCGCCTACGCCGATCACCTCGAGTTCGCCGAGCACTGCTGTGCGCAGGTCCGTGCTGCGATCACGTACGAGTTCGGTGTCACCTCCCCCTCGACGACCGCTGCCGAGGCGTTCGCCGGCGGCCGCGGCGTATGCCAGGACCACGCCCACGTGGCGCTCGCGGCGTGCCGGGCTGCCGGAGTGCCGGCAAGGTACATCTCGGGTCACCTGCTAGGCGACAGCGGTTCGCACGCCTGGGTCGAGGTCGTCGTGGCTGATGGCGACCGGGCGCGGGCAGTGGCATTCGACCCCTGCAACGGCTGCCGGGCCGGCTCGCGGCATTTTTCCGTGGCGGCCGGGCGGGACTACGCCGACGTCGCTCCCACCTCCGGCCGGTTCGTAGGCGCCGGCCGCGGCCGGCTGACGGCCGACAAGCAGCTGGGCGTCACGGTCGCCACCTGATTCAGCGCGTCGTGATCAAGGTCGGGTGGGCGCGCCAAGGGCCTGCACAGTTAGGACCACAGCCCGGCCAGGGCTGTCGCTCGCGTGAGTAGGCAGCGCGCGGATGGGCCGGCCCGCCACGTCGGCCAGTCGGTTTCAATCTGATCCAGTGCTTGTAACACCAGCGACAGGCTGCCGATCCCTCGCCGGACGTGCTGCTCGGTCATCGGCTGGCCGTTTTGGGTCCAGCCACGTCCGATCAATGGGAAAACCCGGTTAGCGAGCTCGTCGCTTCGCTGCGGACCGAACGCCACCAGCGCGGCAACCGCGTCACCAGCAAGGATCGTGGCAAAGGCCCCGGGCTCGAACCACGATCGCAGCCGGCGCACTACCTCGAGGTCGTCGCTGGCGGCCTTGGTCGGGTACAGGATGCCGTTGGCCAGGCGAAGCAGCCCGACGTCGCGCAACAGCTCGTGCAGCGCCGCCAACGGCGCAAGGTCGTCCTCGGTCGAGGCGGGGCGGCCCAGCGGATGCCACTGCGGCCGCTGCTGCTGTACCTGACGGACGAAGGCTCGCGGCAGGCGACCACCCGGCGTCAGCTTCACCCCGCCGTGGGCGAGGTCGAGCACGAGCCGCACGCTGGCGGGAACCTCACCCACGATGCGTCGCACGTGTAGGTCGGTGCTGCCCTGATCGAAGTCCGGGAGCTCCCCGGCCCACGCACGCATCTGTTGGTGGTCCTCGCGCGTCGGGTCAGCGAGTACCGCGAGCAGTTCCTCGTAGCCGCCGGGCCCGCCGCAGTCCTCCGGCGGGCACGCGCCCTCCCCGTACCGGCAGCCCGGCTGCTCGTCGCCCCGGCCCAGGATCTCGACGTCGTGTTCCCATCCGTCGCCCAAGTCGTACTGGTAGGTGAAGGCGGCGGGCAGGTCCCTCAGACCAGCCTTCGCCTCGTCGCGTTCCTCCTCGTCCCAGCTGTCCTCGGCGGGGACGCCGTACCGAACGTCTCCCGCGACGAACTGGTGCAGGTGGCTGTCGGTCCACCCGATCCCCGCCTGCAGCAGCTCGTGCAGCTCGGGAAGCGTGCTCGATGCGGGCACGTCGATCACCCGAACCACGGCCGGGATCACGTCGCGGAGCGTGACGCGCAAGCGAGTCGTCCTCACCATCCTGAGCCTAGGAGAACGAAGCGAATCACATCTCGACACGGCGGGCGTTCTCTAGACCAAACTCCAAGCAGCGTGCGGCCTCGCCGAGCACGCAGGCGTGATGGCCGCAGCTACCGTGACCACAAAAAGGAGATCACCATGCCCGACTACGGGATCAGCATTACCCTCGAGGCCGGGTTTACCGACGGCGTCGCACGCACCCGTGCCGCGCTCGCCGATCAGGGGTTCGGTGTGCTGACCGAGATCGACGTAGCCGCCACCATGAAGGCCAAACTCGATCAGGACATGACGCCTTACCTCATTCTCGGGGCGTGCAACCCACTGCTCGCCCACCAAGCCCTCACCATCGAACCTGC
>DAITQD010000126.1:0-7391 GCA_036833255.1 Jatrophihabitantaceae bacterium | reverse complement strand
TCACGATCATCCCGCCGCTGCTCGGCCGCACCTCAGCCGCCCACCTGGCGGGTTAGCCGAGCACGAGGGGTTTCAGCACCTCGATCGCGCGGTCGGTGCCGTCGTCGTCGACATCGAGGTGCGTGACCAGCCGCAGGAAGCGTGGGCCGAGCGCAGCGACGAGTACGTCCTGCTCGCGGGCCTTCGCTGCGACGGTCGCAGCCTCCCGCACGTCGAGGACCACGATGTTCGTGTCGACCCGCGCCGGGTCGGCGCCGAGCGCTGACGCCAAGCGCCGCGCCCTGGCGTGGTCGTCGGCGAGCCGCTCGACGTGGTGCGCGAGGGCGTATCGGCCGGCCGCGGCCAGGATCCCGACCTGGCGCATCCCGGCGCCGTAGCGCTTGCGCCATACCCGCGCGTCGGCGATCCGCCCCGCGGTCGAGACGAGCACCGAACCGACCGGCGCACCGAGCCCCTTGGACAGACACACCGACACCGTGTCGAAGCCGCCCGCGAGCTCGGCCAGCGCGACGCCGGTGGCGACGTGCGCATTCCACAGCCGCGCGCCGTCGAGGTGCAGCCCGAGCCGGTGGGACCGGGCGAGTTCGATCACGGCGCGCAGCTGATCGGCGGGCTGCACAGTGCCGCCGCCGAAGTTGTGCGTGTTCTCGACGGCGATCGCGGCCGTCGAGACGAGATATGGCCCGGCGTCCGGCGCGATGAGCTCCCCGATCGCGTCGGCGTCGAGCAGCCCGCGGGTCGCCTGCCAGGTGCGAAATGTGACGCCGGCGAAGACCGCGGCGGCACCGAGTTCCGCGCGCGCGACGTGGGCCAACGAGTCGCACACCAGCTCCTCGCCCGGTTGCACGAGCAGCCGGACGCCGAGCTGGTTGCCCAGCGAGCCGGACGGCACGAACAACCCGGCCTCGTATCCCAGTAGTGCGGCCACCTCGGCCTCGAGCGCGACGACGGTGGGATCCTCGCCGTAGACGTCATCGCCGACCTCCGCCGACGCCATCGCCGCCCGCATCTCCGGTGTGGGTCGAGTGACGGTGTCCGACCGCAGATCCACCGCCGGTTTCATGCACCCACGTCCATCAGTGGGTGTCCCGGCGGCGGCGCTCGGCGACGAGGCGCTCGGCGACGCGGAACGCCAGCTCCAGCGACTGCTCGATGTTCAGCCGCGGGTCACATGCCGTCTCGTAGCGACGGCCCAGGTCAGCCGCGGTCAGCTCAGCCGTGCCGCCGATGCACTCGGTGACGTCGTCGCCGGTGAGCTCGACGTGCAGACCGCCCGGATGCGTCCCCAGCGCGGCGTGCACGTCGAAGAACCCATCGACCTCGTCGATGATCCGGTCCAGGTGGCGTGTCTTGACGCCGTCCGCTGTCTCCTCTGTGTTGCCGTGCATCGGGTCGCAATGCCACACCACCAGATGGCCGGTGGAGGTGACCTTCTCGACGATCGCGGGCAGCCGGTCGCGCACCAGCGAGTTCGACATCCGGCTGATCAGCGTCAGCCGGCCGGGCAGGTTCTCCGGGTCGAGGCGCTCGACGAGCTCGGCCGCGAACTCCGGCGTCGCCGTCGGCCCGAGCTTCACACCGATCGGGTTGGCGATGCGCGAGACGAAGTCCAGGTGCGCGCCGTCCATCTGGCGGGTTCGTTCGCCGACCCAGACGAAGTGCGCCGAAAGGTCGTAGGCGCGGCCATCCTCGATCCGGGTCAGTGCTCGCTCGTACTCGAGGATCAGCGCCTCGTGTGACGCGTAGAGCTCGACACCCTCGAGCGCGGCGTCGTGCACGCCGCAGGCCCGCATGAAACGCACCGCCCGGTCGATCTCGGCGGCCAGCTTCTCGTAACGGGCGCCGGTCTCCGTCGAGCGCGCGAACGCGGCGTTCCACGCGTGCACCCGGTCCAGCGACGCCAGTCCCCCGCCGGCGTAGGCGCGCAGCAGGTTCAGGGTCGAGGCAGCGGTCGAGTATGCACGCAGGATCCGGCGCGGGTCAGGCGTGCGTTCGCCGATGAGCTCGTTGACCATGTCGCCGCGGTAGGAGCGCTGTCCCGACGCGTCCAGCTCGGACGAACGCGGCTTGGCGTACTGGCCGGCGATACGGCCGAGCTTTACGACGGGAACCGATGCCCCGTAGGTGAGTACGACCGCCATCTGCAGCAGGATGCGCACCTTGGCTGCGATGTCGGCCTGGGTGCTGGTCACGAACGTCTCAGCGCAGTCGCCGCCCTGCAGCAGGAACGCGTCGCCGCGCGCTACGGCGGCCAGCCGCTCGCGCAACTGGTCGACCTCCGATGCGACCACGAGCGGCGGCATTGCGGCCAGCGTCAGCGCGACCTCGCGCAGCTCGACCTCGTCGGGCCAGGACGGCTGCTGCGCCGCCGGCAGGCCGCGCCACGCGTCCAGTCCCAGCTCCGCAGGCATCGACGGAGCGGAATCGAGCGGAGTCGTCACGCGTCAAGGGTAAGGGTGGCACCGGGCTCAGCCGAAGAAGACCTCGGCCTCCGCGTACAGCTCGGGCCGCACGAGCTTCAGTTGGGAGGTCGCGTCGGCGAACGGGACGCGGACGATGTCGGTGCCGCGCAGGGCGACCATCTTGCCCCAGTCGTGGTCGTTGACCGCGTCAACGGCCTGCAGGCCGAAGCGGGTGGCCAGCACCCGGTCGAAGGCCGACGGGGTGCCGCCGCGCTGGATATGCCCGAGCACCGTGGTGCGCGCCTCTTTCCCGGTGTGCTTCTCGATCTGGCCGGCCAGCCACTCGCCGATGCCACCGAGGCGCACGTGCCCGAACCCGTCGAGTCCCTTCTCGACTGTCGCGTTCTCCCCGCCGTCAGGCGTCGCGCCCTCGGCCACGACGAGGATCGGCGCGTAGTGCGACTGGAAGCGGCTCTCGACGTACGCACAGACCCGCTCGAGTGAGAACGGCAGTTCGGGGATCAGGATGACGTTCGCGCCACCGGCCAGCCCGGCGTGCAGGGCGATCCAGCCCGCGTGGCGCCCCATAACCTCGACGATCAGTGCCCGGTGGTGGGACTCGGCGGTGGTGTGCAGCCGGTCGATGGCCTCCATCGCGATGTTGACAGCGGTGTCGAAGCCGAACGTGTAGTCAGTGGCGTTCAAGTCGTTGTCGATCGTCTTCGGCACGCCGACGACCTGGACGCCGACCTCACTCAGCTTGGTGGCGACCCCCAGCGTGTCCTCGCCGCCGATCGCGATCAGGGCGTCGATGCCGAGCGCGTGCAGGTTGTCGACGATCTTCTCGACCCCGCCCTCGACGCCGAACGGGTTGGTGCGCGAGGAACCCAGAATCGTCCCGCCGCGTGGCAGGATGCCCCGCACCTCCGGCACGCCCAGCGGCGTCGTCACGTTCTCCAGCGGTCCCTTCCACCCGTCGCGGAAGCCGACGAAGTCGTGGCCGTAGACCCCGACGCCCTTGCGGACAACCGCGCGGATCACCGCGTTCAGTCCTGGGCAGTCGCCGCCGCCGGTGAGCACGCCGATTCGCATTGTCAGAGATCCTCTCGAGCTACTGTCCGGTGCGGGCCGAACCGAGCGCCCGCCACCGGGCCAGGTTATGCCGGGCGTCGGCGAGCGCGTCATGCTGGTCAGCGGGTGCGGCAGGCAACGGCGGCGAACCCGCGTCCTCCCATCGCTGACGCAGTTCATGGGTGAAGCGCGGGATAGCGCGCGGCAGCGCCCGCATGTCGCCCCACAGCTGCGCCAGGACCACGTGGTCGTAGGCGGACATCCATGCCCACAGCTCGATCGGCACGTCCGCCTCGGTGAGGTAGGCGAGCAGATCCTCGCGGATGCGCTCCAGCGAGCGCCACGCCGGGTCGGCCGGGGCGGGCAGCTTGTCGAGCACGTTGCGGCGTACCCAGTCGCCCGCACGCACCGGGTCGAACTCCGTCGACACCGCGTAGAACTCGCGGCCGCCCTCGTCGACGACGCCGATCGAGACGAGCTCGATTGTCGTGCCGTCCTCGATGAACTCGCAGTCGTAGAAGAAACGCACTAGCCGGCTCGGGTGTCGGGCATGCGGTCGGCGAGTTCGCGCACCTCGGCCGCCTCGCGTGCCCCGAAGCCGGTGTCGGTGCCCTGCGCCTTCTTCACCGACGCTGCGTACTTGTCGACGTACTCCTGGCCGGACAACTCCATCAGTTCGTACATGATCTCGTCGGTCATCGAGCGTTCGACAAAGCGGTCACCGGACATCCCCTCGTAGCGGGAGAAGTCGAGGGGCTTGCCGAAGCGCACCCCGGGCCGGGGGCGCAGCTTGGGCAGCAGGCGACCGGCGGGCTGGATGACCGCGGTGTCGACCATCGCGCAGGGGACGACGACCGCGCCGGTCTCCAGAACCATCCGCGCGATGCCGGTCTTGCCGCGATAGAGCCGCCCATCGGGCGAGCGCGTCCCTTCGGGGTAGATGCCGAGCAGCTTGCCCGCCCGCAGCACCCGCACGCCGGTGTTCAGCGCGTCCTGCGACGAGTCGGCGTCGGAGCGGTCGATCGGCACCTGACCGATCCCGGACATGAACATCCGCGAGAAGAACCCCTTGACGCCCGGAGTGGTGAAGTACTCCGCCTTGGCGAGGAAGGTCACCTTGCGCGGCACCATCACCGGCATGAAGAACGAGTCGCAGAAGGAGAGATGATTGCTGGCGATGATCGCCGGGCGGTCGTCGGGGATGTTCTCCAGGCCCTCCGCCCACGGTCGCCACAGCCCGCGCAGCAGTGGCCCGAGCAGGACGAACTTCGCGAGCCAGTAGAACAACGCTTTCTCCCGCCGGACGTAGTGGACGATTCTTTCTCGTCGTGACAGTAGTGCCGCCCGGTCGGCGCGACCAAGCCCCTCGCCTATGACGGGGGCTTCAGGTCCCCGCTGGGCGTGCCCGCGGGGCATGATGAACGCGAAGCGCGCACCCAACACGACCCACCGAGACGAGGACGACGTGGTACTGCTTCAGGGAGCCGAACCGTTCGCCGCTGACGGTGGCCGGATCGGCGTCGTGCTGAGCCACGGCTTCACCAGCACGCCTGCCAGCATGCTGCCGTGGGCCCAGCATCTGGCCGCGGCCGGCTATACGGTGCGCCTGCCGCTGCTACCCGGGCACGGCACCCGCTGGCAGGACACCAACCGCAGCCGGTGGATCGACTGGTATCGCACGATCGAGGACGCCTACGACGAGGTCGCCGCGCGGTGCGACACGGTGTTCGCGTGCGGGTTGTCGATGGGCGCCACGCTGGTCACCCGGCTGGCCGAACAGCAGGGCGACCGCCTCGCCGGGCTCGTGCTCGTCAACCCCTCCTACGCCACCGAGCGCTTCGACGCGAGGTTCGCACGCTACATCGGCTGGGCGGTGCGCTCACGCCCCGGCATCGGCAGCGACATCAAGAAGCCTGACACGCGGGAATCCGCGTTGGACCGCATGCCGGTGCAGGCGTTCGCGTCCCTGCAGCAGCTGTGGAAGATCACCCTCGCCGACCTGCCGCGGGTCATCGCACCGATCCTGCTGTTCCGCAGCCGCGACGATCATGTCGTCGAACCGCTGTCGGCGCGGCTGCTGCACTCCCGCGCCACGGCCACAACCGTGCGCGAGGTCGTCCTCGAGGACAGTTACCACGTCGCCACCCTCGACAACGACGCTGCACTCATCTTCGAGGGCAGCGTCGAGTTCATCCGGTCGCTTACCGCCATGACCGCTCCGGACGGCGACACCGCAGCAAGCGCGGTGCCATGACGGCGGGCGCGACGCCGGACGGGGGCAGCCCGGATCAGGTCCGCCGGGTCGACAACGGACTGTTCGCCATGAGCTACGTCCCGCTCACTGATGTCGAGGCCGTGGTGGGTAGGGCACTGCTCACCGCGTTGGGGCGGGCCCGCATCGCCGCGTACCTCGATCCGGCACCCGGTGTCGAACATGAGCAACGGCGCCTGTTCGTCGCGGCCGAGGAGCGATCCGACGCCCGGACGATCGTCGCTGCGGCGGTGCGTGCGCTGGGTGGCGCGTCGCCTGACCTGCCCGAGCGGCCCGACGATCCGCTGGCCGGTGTGGACACCGCCGCGGCCTTTGCCGAACTGGTCGCCGACTGGCACGTCGACACGGTCGCCGCGGTGCGCGCGGCCGAGCGCGATCTGCGGCGCGAGGACGCCGACTGGCGCGACCGGCTGCACAAGCCGGCTGTCGACGAGCCGGTCTGGCTCGACGAAGACCACTACATCCCCCCGCCCCCGCCACCGTTGCCTCGCCTGGCGGCGCCGACGGTCGGCGCGATGGCTCTACTCGCGGTCTCGATCCTGCTGCTCGGCCTGGGCGGCGAATTCGGCCTGGACAGCGACCTGACGATGCTGCTCGGGGTCGGCGGCGTGCTGCTCGGTGCGGCCCTGCTCATCATGCGGCTGCGCGAACGCCCCGACGACGATGACGACGACGGCGCGGTCATCTGAGAAATCAGCCCAGCCCCAGGCGTGGACCCAGGTCAGGTATGAGGTGGCGGGCGTAGGTCCCGGTGATGTGGCCGACGTCGGCGTACGCCACGATCGTCCCGATCACGCTGGGGCACAACCGCTGGTAGCAGAACCACTGCCGCACGCTCAGAAACTCGATCTTGGCCTGCGCGGCCATTCGGCTCTGGATGCGGTCATCCTCGACCCTGAAGCCGTTCAAGGGCCAGATGCAGTCCCGCAACGTCGCCTTGTTCCGCAGCAGGCACGCAAACGGCGAGACACTCAGTCCAGGAGTTTCGCTGACGAGCAGCACCCGCGAACTCCTGCTCTTCATGTCCGCCAACGCCGTCGTCAGCGCCTGCTCCCACCCGGGGCCGCCATGATCGCCGCTCATCACGATCAGGTCCGGGTGCAGCTGCTGGATCTGCTGCTTGGCCCAGTCGTACCAGACCCCGCACTGCTTGTTACGCGCACTGCCGAGGAACTCGCCGTAGTCGCAGGCCTCCTTGACCACCGGGAACAACTGCCAGCCCGCTGCCCTCGCGATGGGCGACAGCGCCGGTGTCCACATCGTCGAGTGCGAGTTGCCGAACAGCACGACACGCTTGGTCCCCGCCGCGTCCCCGTACTGGCAGATCTTGTTCTTGGTCTTCTTGTAACCACTGCAGTCACCGATGCTCTTGAAGTCCTGGCGAAGCGCGTCGAAGGACGGGGACAAGCCCGACGGGATCGGCGCTCCGGCCTCCGCGGCGATCACCGACGCCTTCACCTGGGCCGACGCAGGCCCCGTTACCGCCGAGTGAGACGCGCTTGGGCGCTGCCGGGTCGGATCCGTGGGTTGGCCCAATGTGGCCAGCAACAGGACGCTTGAGAATGCGATCGGCCACATGATCATCGCGCGGCGGGGATGCCGGCCCCAGAGGCGTACTGACCGTCGCAGCGGGTTCTCGACGCCAA
>DAITQD010000125.1:0-7393 GCA_036833255.1 Jatrophihabitantaceae bacterium | reverse complement strand
TGGACTCGACGGCCGAGGGCAGCAACACGCCGACGTCGAAGTCGATCGTCATCCGCCTGGAGCGGGCGCCGGCCACCTAGATCTCGCCTTTGACCCCGCCATCGTCGCGATTCCGCTCAGATAGAAGCGTTGGCGGGGTCAAAGGCGGGGTCAGACGCCGCAGTTGGGGGCCGCGGCGCGCAGGGCCACGCGCATCGCGTTCACTGGGGCCGCTCGCCGCGTCATCAGCTCAACCTGAGCTGCAGCCTGATGCAGCAGCATCAGTGCACCGCTGAGCACCGCTCCCCCGGCCGCGTCGACGCTCGCCGCGAGCGCGGTCGGCCAGGGGTCATAGACGACGTCGAGCAGCGCCTGGCCGGACGTCCAGGCGCGGGCCGCCAGCGGATCGGCGGCGCCGGGCGGCAGGGTCGACACGACGAGATCGGCCGCGAGCTCCGGGGCATCCGCAGCCAGCGCGGCAAGCGTGACCGCGAGGCCCACTGCCTCCGCCGTCGCGACCAGGGCCGCGGCGCGGGAGCGTTCACGCACGAGCACCGTGCACGCCGTGACACCGATCTGCGCCAGCGCAGCCACCGCCGCCTGCGCGGTACCACCCGCGCCCAGCAGCGTCACCCGCCCAGCGTCGACCGGCCGCTCCGCGAGCGCGGCCACGAGGCCGGCCACGTCGGTGTTCTCGGCGATCCACCCGCCCGCGGGCCGGGGCAGCAGCGTGTTGGCGGCACCCACCGCGCGCGCGAGCGGACGCACCTCGTCGGCCACGTCCAGCACCGCGCGCTTCAATGGCATCGTGCACGAGAAGCCGGCCCAATCGCTGCGCGCGCCGAGCACCCCCGCGAGCTCGTCGGGCCCGCAGTCAATCGCCTCATACGTCCAGTCCAGGCCGAGCGCGGCATAGGCGGCGCGGTGCAACACCGGCGAGAGGGAGTGCTCGATCGGCCGTCCGAGCACGGCCGCCTGCGCAAGCACTACCCGCAGCCCCAGTGGTTCGCGCGGCACTTCTGGACGGCCTTCCCGAAGGCCGCCTCGCTGTTGGTGAAGAACAGGTCGCCCTTCGCGTCGCCGTTGACGTAGTAGAGCCAATTGCCCGAAGCCGGGTGCACCGCGGCGGTCATCGCCGACTCGCCGGGGCTACTGATCGGTGTCGGCGGTAGGCCGTGGTGGGTGTAGGTGTTGTACGGCGAGTCGATCGTCGCATAGATGACCTTGGTCGGGTCGAGGTTCTTCAGCTTGCCCGCGTACGCGCTCGTCGCATCGATCTGCAGCGCCTGCTTGGCCGCGATCCGGTTGAGGATCACCCGGGCCACCTTGGGGTAGTCGGCGGCGACCTTGGCCTCCTTCTCCGCGATCGAGGCGATGATCAGCGCGTCATACGGCGAGATCTTCGCTGTCTTCGCGTCCGTGGTGAAACCGGTCGAGCGCGCCTGGTCGGTGAACTGGGTGATCATCTGCTGGAGGGCGTCGCTGACCTTCGTGCCGGGATCGAAGGAGTAGGTGGCCGGGTAGAGGAAACCCTCGACGGAGGTCGGGGTCTGCGTGCCGGCCGTGTAACCCCGTGGCAGGCCGAGCGCACGGACATCCTCGATCGCGGCTTTCACCGCGGCTTGGCTGACCCCGAGGGCCTTGGCCAAGGTCGGCTCGACATCGATCACGGTCGCGCCCTCGAACACGACAGCCCGGTTGCTGAGCCGCGAGGCCGGGTCGAGCATCAACGACAGTGCGTTCTTCGCCGACATGTGGCCGAGCAGCTGGTAGGTGCCCGGCGAGATACCCTGCGAATTCGAGTTGTCCGACGCGGCGTTGGTGAAGGCCCGGACGCTCGCCACCACCCCCTTGTCGTGCAGCGTCTTGCCGATGTCGCCCGCACCGTCGCCGGAGTGCACGATGATCGAGACCGCCCCGCTGCCGGCGCCCGAGTAGTCCTGCGGGTGGTAGCGGTTCTCATAAACTCGGTAACCCGCGAAGCCGAGGATCACGACCACGATCACGACGAGCGCCGTGAGGAGCACGAACACGCGGCGGTGCCGGCGGACCCGGCGCCGGCGCGCGCGATCGTGGCGGTCCATCCGACGCGACGCGGGGGCCGGCCTCGCGTGTGCGCCCGACGGATGCTCGGCAGCGCCGCCAGCGTCATCGTCGTCGTCGTCGTCAGGCCCGAACAGCAGCGTGTGCGGGTCGAGCTCGCTCAGCGACTCGCGCTCCCGTTGCCTCACGACTGCAGACTCCGTCCGTCCTTGTGGGAGGTCCCCTGCCAGTACCCCGGCCGCCGTTCGGTCGCGATCACAATCTGCGCATGTCCAGCCAATGCTGCAGCAGTTCCACCGCAGCAACCTGATCGATGACGGCACGCTTGGCCCGCCCCCGAATTCTGCTTTGCGAGAGTTTACGCTGCGCGCTCACCGTGGTCAGCCGTTCGTCTACGTGGTGCACAGGTATCGGGCTGATGGCTCTCGCCAGCGCGGCGGCGTAGTCACGCGCCATCAGGGCCGACGGCCCCTCACGGTTGGCGAGCGTGCGCGGCAGACCGACCACGACCCCTACCGCGTCGTATTCGCGGACCAGGTCGGACAACTCGGCGATGTCGCGATTGCCCGTCGTGTCGCGAACGAGCGTGACGACGGGCGTGGCCAACACCCCGTGCGGGTCGCTGCAGGCAACCCCCACCCGCACCGTCCCGACGTCGACGCCGAGCCACACGCTCATCTGTTCGCGAGCGCTCTCTTGGCGGCGGCGAAGGCGTCGGCGAGCTTGTCCGCGTCGCCGCCCGCACCCTGTGCAAGGTCGCCCTTGCCACCACCGCGCGCGCCGAGCACGGGCGCGAAGGCCCGCACGACATCACCGGCGGCGACTCCGGCCGCCTGCCCGGCGTCGTTCACCGACGCGACGAAGCTGGCGCCGCCGCCCTCGACGGGCGACGCGAGCAGCACGACGGCCGGGTCTCGTCCGCGCAGTCGGCCGCACACGTCCAGTGCCAGGGAACGCAGGTCGTTCCCGCCGACTCCCGGCGGCGCCTGCGCCGCGACGAACTGGACGCCGTTGACGTCCTCGACGGTGGCCGCGAGAGACCCGGCGCTGGCCAACACGGCAGCCGCCCGCAGCCGGTCGAGCTCGCGCTCGGCGCTCTTGAGCCGGTCGAGCACCCCCGCGATCCGCTCGGGCAGCTCGTCCGGCTGAGCCTTGAACTCGCTCGAGAGCTGGTGGACGAGCACGTGCTCGCGCGCCAGGTAGCGGAACGCGTCCAGGCCGACGAGCGCGTCCACCCGCCGCACGCCGGAGCCGATCGACGCCTCGCTGAGCAGCTTGACCATGCCGATGACCGAGCTGCGCAAGACGTGGGTGCCGCCGCACAGCTCGCGGGAGTAGTCGCCGATCTCGACGACGCGCACTCGCTCGCCGTACTTCTCGCCGAACATGGCGATGGCCCCGATGCGCCGCGCCTCGTCCTGGTCGGTGACGAACGCCCGCACCTCGAGGTCGCGCAGCAGCACCTCGTTGATCTCGTCCTCGAGATCGCCCAGCACGCTGGGCGCAACGGCGGATGGCGTCGTGAAGTCGAAGCGCAGCCGACCGGGCGCGTTGAGTGAACCGGCCTGGGCGGCGGTGTCGCCGAGCGCGCGGCGCAGCCCCGCGTGCAGCAGGTGGGTGGCCGAGTGGCTGCGCGAGATTGCCGCACGGCGCTCGACGTCGACCTGGGCGAGGGCGACGTCGCCCGGACGTACCTCCCCGGAGAGCACCGTGACGCGATGCGCCACGAGTCCGGGCAGCGGGGACTGGACGTCGACGACGCTCAGTTCAGCGCCGCGGCCGGGGGCGCTGACGCTGATGCGTCCCCGGTCGGCCTGCTGGCCGCCGCCCTCGGCGTAAAAGGGGGTCGCGTCCAGGACGATCTCGACCTCGTCGCCCTCGCCCGCGCCGGCGAGCAGCCCGTCCTCGCCGATGATCGCGGTGATGCGGGCCTCGCGCACGACTTCGCTGTAGCCGGTGAACTCGACAGCCCCGGCGTCGAGGGCCGAGCGGTACACCGACAGGTCACTGTGCGCGGTCTTCTTGGCCTGTGCGTCAGCCTTGGCCATCGCCCGCTGTTCGGCCATCAGCCGGCGGAACCCCGTCTCGTCCACGGTGATGCCCTGCTCGGCCGCCATCTCCAGGGTGAGGTCGATCGGGAAGCCGAACGTGTCGTGCAGCTGGAAGGCACGCTCGCCCGTGAGCTGCTCGCTGCGTGCGGCTCGAACAGCGATGACTGAGTTGTCGAACATCGTCGTGCCCGCGCGCAAGGTGGCGAGAAACGCCTCCTCCTCCGCGTAGGCGTAGGTCGAGATGCGTTCGAAGTCGCTGGCCAGTTCCGGATAGGACGGCGCCATGCAGTCCCGTGCGACGGGCAGCAACTGCGGCAGTGCGGGGTCCTCGTAGCCCAGCAGCCGCATCGAACGGACGGCCCGGCGCAGGATGCGGCGCAACACGTAGCCGCGTCCGTCGTTGCCCGGCGTGACGCCGTCACCGATGAGCATGAGCCCGGTGCGGACGTGGTCGGCGATCACCCGCAGCCGGACGTCGTCGGGGTGGGACTCGCTGGCCGCATGGCCGGAGTGCGTGCCGTAGACCGTGCCGGACAGTTCGGCCGCCCGGTCGAGAACCGGGCGGACCTCGTCGATCTCGTAGAGGTTGTCGACGCCCTGCAGGAGCGTCGCTACCCGCTCCATGCCCATGCCGGTGTCGATGTTCTTGTTCGGCAGGTCACCGAGGATGACGTAGTCGCCCTTGTTCGGTCCGGTGGCTGCGCCGCGCTCGTATTGCATGAACACGAGGTTCCAGAACTCCATGTAGCGGTCCTCGTCGACTGCGGGACCACCCTCGACGCCGTAGCTAGGACCACGATCGTAGAACAACTCACTGCACGACCCGGCCGGGCCCGGGATGCCCATGTCCCAGGTGTTGTCCTCCTTGCCCCGGCGCACGATCCGCTCGACCGGCACTCCGATCACCCGACGCCAGATGTCGAACGCCTCGTCGTCGTCGGTGTAGACGGTCGGCCAGATTCGCTCACCGTCCAGCCCGTACCCGCCATCGGCGATCGGCTTGGTCGACAGGTCCCAGGCGTAGCGAATCGCCCCGTCCTTGAAGTAGTCGCCGAAGCTGAAATTGCCGTTCATCTGGAAGAACGTGGCGTGCCGGGTGGTCTTGCCCACCTCGTCGATGTCGAGCGTGCGGACGCACTTCTGGACGCTCGTCGCCCTCGGCCACGGCGCGGCCTGCTGACCGCTGAAGTACGGCACGAACTGAGTCATGCCCGCGACCACGAACATCAGGTTCGGGTCGTCGAACGGGAGCGGGGCGCTGGGGACCACGGCGTGACCGTTGGCCTCGAAGTAGCCGAGGAAGCGCCGCCTGATCTCCGCTGTTCTCACGTCACCTTGCCCACCCTGCCAACCGCGCCGTCCAAGCCGGAGCTCGCCCGAAGCTCGGCCTCACGCTCGGTCATCGCCTCGCGCACGTCGATGCCGAAGTCGCGCAGCGAGTCCGCAAGATCGGCCAGACCCGCCCCGATCGCTCCCGCCATGCCGCGCGGGGTCAGCCTCTCGGCCGCCTTCGACAGCTTGCGCACAACCAGCACCCCGATCGTGACGCCCATCGCGAGCCAGAACAGCCGACGCATCACGACCTGCCCTTGCGGGCCGCGCGGTGCTTGCGGCGCGCGTCGCGGACGACCTCGGCGTCGCGCCGCACGCCCACCGTCTTGCGCACCCCGTAGCTGAATGCCGCGACCTTGATCAACGGACTACCCAATGTGCTGGAGACGATCGAGGTCAGCGCGGCGGTGTTGGTCGTCATCGAGTTGACGTTCTTCGCGATCCCCTCGATCTGGTCGAGCTGCGCGTTGACCTGCGCGAGCGTGCCCTGCGCGTCGGTCAACAGCGGGCCCGCACCCTCGTGGGTCTTGCGGATCGCGAGCGTGGCCTCGTCCAGCGTCCGGCCCAGCTTCAGCAGCGGGACGGCGAGCAGGACGACGAGCAGCACGAATGCGATCGCCGCGATGAGCGCGGCAATAGCCCCTCCGGACACCTAGGGCCTCCTGATCTGGCGTTGGGGAATGGGCAGACTCGAACTAGGCGACCCTACCGGGTCAGTCGACCGGCGTTTGGGGTTCGACGGGGCCCTTGGGCAACCGCGGGGAAGTGCCCCGGATGGCCGCGCGCAGCTTCGGAAGGCGCTCGGCGAGCTGGCGCTCCGCACCACGGCCGGCCGGCGTGTAGTACTCCCGTCCGACCAGCTCGTCGGGCGGGTACTGCTGCTTCACGACGCCCTCGGCCGTGTCGTGCGGGTAGCGGTAGCCCGCGTTGCTTCCCGAAGCGCGCAGGGCCGGTGGGACTGCCCCGGCCAGTCCGGCTCGGACGTCGGCGAGCGCGGCCTCGATCGCGGTGACGACGGCGTTGGACTTCGGGGCGAGCGCCAGGTGGATCGTCGCCTGGGCCAGGTTGATGCGCGCCTCGGGCATCCCGATCAGCGCGACGGCGTCGGCGGCGGCAGTGGCGGCCAGCAGCGCCGTCGGGTCGGCCAGCCCGACGTCCTCGCTGGCGTGCACGACCAGCCGCCGCGCGATGAAGCGGGCGTCCTCGCCCGCCTCGATCATCCGGGCCAGGTAGTGCAGCGCCGCGTCGACGTCAGAGCCACGGATGGACTTGATGAACGCGCTGATGACGTCGTAGTGCTGGTCGCCGTCGCGGTCGTAGCGCACGGCCGCCTTGTCGACGGCCTGTTCGAGCGTCGCCAGATCAACCGCGGCACGCCCCTCGGCAAGCGTCGTGCCGGCCGCCGCCTCGATGGCGTTGAGCGCACGCCGGGCGTCGCCGGCCGACATCCGCAGCAGGTGGGCGCGGGCGTCGTGGTCGAGCGTCACCGCTCCCGCCAGACCGCGCTCGTCGCTGAGCGCCCGGTCGACCAGCTCATCGACCGCGGCGTCGTCCAGCGGCTGCAACGTCAGGAGCAGGCTGCGCGACAGCAGCGGCGCGACGATCGAGAAGAACGGGTTCTCCGTCGTCGCAGCGACCAGCGTGACGTGGCGTGCCTCGACGGCGCCGAGCAGCGAGTCCTGCTGGGTCTTGGAGAAGCGATGGATCTCGTCGATGAACAGCACCGTCTGGCGTCCGGTGCGGCCGAGGTCCTGCTTGGCCTGCGCGATCACCGCCCGCACGTCCTTGACGCCCGCGTTGATCGCCGACAGCTGCACGAAACGGCGGTTGGTCGCCGACGACACGATCAGCGCGAGGGTGGTCTTACCGGTGCCGGGCGGCCCGAACAGAATCAACGACATCGGGGCGTCACCCTCGACGAGGCGCCGCAGCGGCGAGCCGGACGCGAGCAGGCGCGCTTGGCCGACCACCTCGTCGAGCGTGCGCGG
>DAITQD010000124.1:0-7481 GCA_036833255.1 Jatrophihabitantaceae bacterium | reverse complement strand
CTGGCTTCAGTTGTGGAGCTGAGGGGATTCGAACCCCTGACCCCCTCGATGCGAAGGGTCATTTGCCGTCAGTGTATGCCACCTGATGTCGGGCCGTGTTGCTCTGAGTTCCTTACACAGCAGGCATTCAGTCGTCTGGTGTCATCTCGTGTTGGTTGGTGACGATCAGGGTCGGGGTCTCGGTTCGGGGTCAAATCAGGGTCAACAGCGCCTATGATGAACCTTGTCGGAAGGGCGGTGTCGGAGCATGGGTCAGTCACGTAAGCGGGTCGGCCGCGACGGGCAGCTGCATTACACCGCCTACTACGAGGACGCCCGCGGTCATCGACGATCGGCCGGCACGTTCACGAGTCTGAAGTTGGCGAACAAGGCGTGGCAGCAGGCCGAGTCGAAGGTGGCCGAAGGGCGCGGCGGCAACTCGCACCGGGGCCGGCAACTGTTCGAGCGTTACGTCGAAGACACCTGGTTCCCCAACCACGTCATGGAGCTGACCACCCGGCAGAACTACACGTACTCGCTGAACCGGCACATCATGCCGACGTTCGCCGAGTTCCGGATGGTCGATGTCTTGCCCGCGGACGTGCGGGAGTGGGTGGCGAAGTTGCAGGTGGACGGGGTGAACCCGCCGACGATCCGCTACGCCATGACCGTGCTGTCCTCGATCTTCACCACCGCGTTGAACGACCAGATCACGTTCCTGCACCCCTGCATGGGGGTGAAGACCCCGACGGTCGCGACCAAGCGGCGGCGGATCATCACTCCCGATCAGTTCGGCGCGCTGTACGACGCGATCCCCACCCGCGAGTTGCGGCTGCTGGTGGAGACCGACACCGAAACCGGGCTGCGATGGGGTGAGCTCATCGAACTGCGGAAGAAGGACATCGACTTCGACACCGGCGTCATCACCGTCTCCCGCGTTGCCGGTGAGTTGGCCGCGAAGTTCAACCCTGACGGGCAGCGGTTCTTCGTCAAGCAATACCCGAAGGACACCGAATGGCGCGCTGTCACGTTGAGCGAGCACATGTTCGACCAACTCGACGAGTACGCCCGAGGGTTGAAGCCGAACGATCTGCTGTTCACCGCACCCCAACCCACCGAGCCTCGCCGCAGCCGACCCGAGACTCTGCCCGACCCCGACACCCTCGGACTCACCGACCCGAACGAGAACGGGCGCCAGTACTGGCACGGCACCACCAGCGCCTACGGCCCTGGGCGATGCCGCTGCCAACACTGCAAAGACGCCTGCGCCGCATACCGAGCCGAACGCCGGGCCGCCGGGAAAGACAGTCCCCGTCAGCCCCGGCGTCTCGACACCGACGGGCACATCCCCCGCGCCTGGTTCCGCCGCCAAATCTGGAACCCCGCGCTTGAAGCCGCTGGCTTGACGTTCCAGGTCCGATTCCACGACCTACGCCACGCCCACGCCTCCTGGCTCCTCGCCGGAGGAGCCGACATCCAGGTCGTGAAAGAACGGATGGGGCACTCCAGCATCACCACCACCCAGAAATACCTCCACACCCTCCCCAACGCCGACCACGCCGCCGTCACCGCCCTCAACACCATCCGCAACCGCACTAAAGCCTGAGCATCTCAGGAAACGCCCGGCGGCTCACTAGGGATCTCGGCGGCGGATGTTGCTGCGGTCGAGGGTGTGCTGGATTCCGCGGCGCAACTGCCGATCGTGGGGCACGAACGGTTTGCTGAGCCGGTTCACGACCGGGCATTCCAGGATGCATACGACTCGACCCAGCTCCGGTCTGCGATCCTAGCCCCGACCGGGTCAGCGCGCGCTGTTCATGCTGTCGCGCAGGCCGGCTATCACGCCTGCGTTGGAGTACCACGAGGGAGCAAGAGCCGGCGCGAGGTGCAAGGACCGGGTGCGGTTTCCGGGTCAGGTGACGTCGAACTCGGTGTGCATGCCGGCGGCGTAGTGACCGGGCAGGTTGCACACGATCTCGTATCGGCCAGCGGGAAGTTTGAGCGTGACCCAGCCGGTCGAACCGGCGGTGATGCCGTCACCGGTGCCGGCAGCACAGCTGGCGGACGCCTCACCCAGGCTGCCGTCTTCGGTAACCTTGCCGTTCGAACCCGGCACTCGTGTACCGGCCGCCTGACCGGCGGCGAGAGGCAGAACGACGAGCTCGTGGGTGAGGTACCCGGTGTTGTGGACGCGCAGCGACACGGTGCCGTGGGAAACCGATGTCGGCGCCAGCGTCACGTGCATCATGCCTTGGCGAAATCGGGGCCAGTCGTTCTGGCCCATCAGGGGCCCACCGCCGCTCATCATGCCGCCTCCCGTCATGGTGCGGCCCATCATTGCGCGCATGTCGACCAACGTGACGGTCGCTGGTGAGCCGGCCGGGGCGGGCGCGGCACACGACTGGCTCAAGGCATTACCGCCTTGATGCTCGGCGAATGCACCAGAGGTCGCGGCGACCGCCATCGTGGACGTCGCGGCCAGCACGAGAACGCCAGCGCCGGCCGACAGCGCGCCCCACTTCCGGCGGCGGACGACGCTGGTCATCGGGTGGTCAGCGTGTCGCGTCGCGCGCGGTAGTCGTCGTCGCTGAGCTCGCCGCGGGCGTAGCGGCTGTCGAGGATGTCAGACGCCGTCGCCGCGTTCGGCTGATCGCGTTTGTCCAGCGAGACACCGTCTCGCCGATTACCTACGCGGGCGCGGGTAGCGCGGATCAGCCACAGGGTCCCGGCAATTACCGCGGCCCAGAACATCAGCATGGCGATACTCATGAGCACCCAGTCGGCGCCGCTCCAGTTACCGTGCCACATCACCATCGCGCTCCTCAATCGGTGTTAGGTGGGCGAAGCCGCTGCCTTGACCCGAGCGTGCGCCTAGTTGCGGCCGGCGAGCAGGGTCCTAAGTCACCACGACGCTGTGCCCTTGAGCACCGGACGCGAGAAGGCGACTGCGGCGGCGTCTCGTGCGAGCCAACCGGGAGACCCGCGTCTTGCGGTCACTGGTCGGTCGCGCGGCTGAGCGTTTCGAGCGCTGCAGTCAGCTTGGCGCGGGCTTCGGTGGCGACGGGCTCTAGGTCGGTGTTACCGGTGATGGTGACCATGACTGCGGGATCGAGTGCCTCGACGATGGTGCGGTGTTCGCCCGTCGAGCGCAGCACAACATTGCAGGGCAGCAGCAGTCCGATCGAGGTCTCCGCGGTCAGCGCGCGATCGGCGAGGACGGGGTTGCAGGCACCGAGGATGAGCTGGGGCGGGATGTCCTTGCCGATCTTGTTCTTCAGCGTCGCTGCGACATCGATCTCGGTGAGCACCCCGAAACCCTGCTCGGCGAGCGCGGCTTCCACCCTCTCGCGGGCCTCGGCGATGCCGGTGGGAAGTTCGATACTCATGCCGTAGTCAGTCATTGCGCACTCCTATGTGGTGTTGATCGTTCTCGGCTGGTCGGTCTGGGTCGTTTAGTGGGAGAAGCGGACGTCGGGCAGGATTCGCGCGAGCCAGCGTGGCGTGTGCCAGGCGGCGTGTCCGGTGAGCCGCAAGACGACGGGCAGCACGATGAGTCGGATGCACAGGGCGTCGAGGAACACCGCGACCGCGAGGATGATGCCCATCTCTTTCGGGGCGAGCGGCCCGGACAGGGCGAAGGTCAGGAAGACCGCGACCATCACACCGGCGGCGGCGACGACGACTCGCCCGGAGGTGCGGAGCGCTTCACGCATGGCGTGCTGGGGGTCGCCGGTGGCGTCGTAGTGCTCTCGGGCCGCGGAGAGCAGGAACAGGGTGTAGTCCATGGCCACGCCAGAGAGCATGGCGCCGAAGAACAGCGGGGCCCAGGCGTCGACGAAGCCTTGCGGCTGGAAGTGCAGCAGCCCGGACAGGTGCCCGTCTTGGAAGATCAGCTTCGCCACGCCGAAGGCGGCGGCGATGGAGGCCAGGTTGGTGACGGTGCCGATGAACGCGACCAGTGGGCTGCCGAGCGCGATGAGTAGGAGCAGGAACCCGAGTCCGATGAGCAGCCCGAAGACCAGCGGGGTGCGCGCGCTCAGCACGGTTTCGAGGTCGTGGTTCTCCGCGGCTGCGCCGCCGACGAGGGAGTCGGGCGGGAGTTCGGTGCGGATGCGGTCGATCGTTGTCTCGGTGGCTGGGGCGGAGGCGTCGGTGGTCGGGATCGCCATGAGCATCGTCCAGCCGTTGTGCTGCCCAGCCGGCAGCGTGGCGGCGATGCCGCTATCGGCGGACAGCACTCTTTGTGCCTCGGCGGCGCCGGCGGTCGGGGTGACGATCTGCAGTGTGCCGGGCGCGCCGGGACCGAAGGCCCGCACCACCTGGTTGTAGCCGGCGCGGGCGGACTGGTCAGCGGGGATGATCGCGATGCTCGGCATGCCGATGCGCAGACCGAGCACCGGGGCGGCCAGGATTGCGAGCGCGGCGAGGACGAGCCCGCCCGCGAGCCAGGGGCGGCGGTGGAGCAGAGCGCCCCAACGGTGCAGGACGTTCTCCAGCCCGTGCGGGACGCGCCGGCCGCCCGCGTCGGCCACCGCGGCCGCGTGTCGGGTTGCGCGTCGGCGCGCACCGGGCATGCGCACCCGTCCGGCGTCGACCCGGGCACCGAGTCGGCCGAGGACCGCCGGCAACAGCGTCAAGGTGGCGGCCAGCACGGCCACGACCGAGAGCATGATGCCCAACGCCATGCTGCGGAAGGCGGGGCTCGGGACCAGCAGCACCGTGGACAGCGACACCAGCACGGTCAGCCCGCTGAACGCGATGGCTTTACCGGCCGTGCCCATCGTTTCCGCGACCGCGTCGACGGCCGCCTGTTTCCGGTCAGGCTGGTCGGCGCGCCGTGCCAGGGCGGCGCGGAAGCGGACGACGAGGAACAGTGCGTAATCGATGCCCAACGCGAGGGCGAACATGAGGGCGAAGTTCAGCGCCCAGATGCTGACCGGGGCGATGTGAGTGGAGATCACGAGCGCGCCGGCGGCGGTAAGCAGCCCGACGAGGGTGAGCATCAGCGGAAGTCCGGCGGCGACGAGGCTGCCGAACGCCAGGACCAGCACGATCATGGTGACCGGCCAGGACAGCACCTCGGAGCGGATCATCGCCGCGTGGTTGACCTGGTTGAAGTCCGACCAGAGCGCGCTGTCGCCGGTCAGGTTCACCGACACCGCCGAGGTGGCCAGCTTCGCCATCGGCGCGGTGAGGTCGTCGGCGGCGCGGACCATCGTGTTCGCGTCGCCTGCGGCGCCGGCCTGGACGACGGCGGTCGTCCCGTCCTTCGACAGCGACATGCCAGGACGCGGTGCGACGACGGTGCTCACCCGGCGGTCCGCCCGCAGCAACGCCTGCGCGCGGGCGATGATGCGCTGGGCAGCAGGATCTGTCGAGATCGGTCCGTTGCCGTCATGCACCACCACCTGCAGGGCGGTCGCGCCGAGTCCTTGGAAGTTCTTCGCGATGACGCTGCGGGCCGCGATGGACTGGCTGCCGCTGTCCTGCCAGCCGGCGCCCGACAGCGCCGACTCGACGCTCGGGGCGAAGGCGCCGAACCCAGCCAGGACCAGCAGCCAGACGACGAGGACGGCGCGCAGATGCGTCGCCGCCCACGCGCCCAGCCGAGCGAGGCCGGCCGGCCGGCGGTCGCCCGCGGTCGCTGGGCTGTCGTCCAGGGACGACGGTCCATGATCGATGGCGCGGTGGTCGGTTGTGGTCACAGAATCTCCATAGAGTACGGGGCAGGGTATTAGACGCTGCTCGTCTGCTTGCTCCGGCATCTCAGCCGGCGCCGTAAGGCGGGTGACCCTCAGGCCAGGGTGAGGAAGAGTTTCTCCATCTGCGCCGCGCTCATCGGCTCGGCCTCACCGTTGGCGGTCGCAGTGATGCACTGCTTCATACCGGTAGCGAGGATCTTGAAGCCGGCCCGGTCCAGGGCGCGACTGGCCGCAGCAAGTTGCGTCACGACGTCGGCACAGTCTCTCCGCTGTTCGAGCATGCGGATGATGCCGCCGACCTGTCCCTCGATGCGTCGCAGCCGCTTGATGACATCTTCAGTCGCACCGAGCTCGATCTCCATGTTATCAATGTACCTATACCCCTACCGGTACACAACTCGTGATCGTGGGTTATCGCGTACTACCCCCAGGGGTATATAGATTTCTGGGGAGTCCGTTCATCTTTGAAGGAGCGAGCTATGTGATCACCGGCCCGGTGTGCCTCCTGCGGCAAGACGACGTGGCGGGGCTGCGGCCAGCACGTGGACGCGGTGATGGCGCGCGTCGCGCCGCCGGACCGCTGCCAGTGTGAGCAGCCGACACACCAGGGACTGTTCACAAGGTTGTTCCGGCGCCGTTAAGCACCCGGCCGCCCACTACGGCCTGGGACTAATGGGGCGCTGCCCGCCGCCGACTGGCACTGACCTGAAGGGGGCGCACCTTCGTTGACTGAGCAATAGGAGCATTGGATGCGCGAGATCGACCAAGTCATGTTTGCCGCCCGCCGCGCCGACGCGCCGCTGGTGATAGACGTGCGGGAACCGGAGGAGTACGCGGCCGGGCATGTTCCCGGGGCCCGACTGGTGCCGATGGGCGCGATCCCCGGGCGGCTCGATGAGCTACCCGCAGACGTAGCGGTGTATGTGATCTGCGCGAGTGGAAACCGCAGCCTGAGCGTCGCCGACCAGCTCGCCGAGCGCGGAATCGATGCCTGGTCGGTCGCCGGCGGCACCGGCGCGTGGGCGCAGGCCGGCCGACCGATCGTGACCGGAACCCAGCCCTAGGACCGCCTCACCCACCCACCTGACCGACCGAATTGGAAGGCCACCGAGCGTCATGTTCGACATCGACATCATCGAAACCCCCAGCCTGGGCGACCGTAGCTATCTCCTCAGCGACGGAACGGTCGCCGCGGTCATCGACCCCCAACGTGACATCGACCGGATCCTCGACCTCGCCACGTCCCGAGACGTCCGGATCACCCACGTCCTGGAAACCCACCTGCACAACGACTACGTCAGCGGCGGCGTCGAACTCGCGCCACGACCGGCGCGGCTTACCTGATCAGCGCCGACGACGAGGTCAGCTTCGACCGCGACCCGATCCGCGACGGCGACGTCGTCACCGTCGGCCAGATGCGCCTCCGAGCCATCCACACCCCTGGGCACACCCACCACCATCTCAGCTACGCCCTGCAGACCCCGACCGGCGACACCGAAGCGGTGTTCACCGGCGGCTCCCTGCTCTACGCATCCACCGGCCGCACCGACCTGCTTGGCCCTGAGCACACCGACGCACTCACCCCCGCCCGGTACCGCTCCGCGCAGCGGCTGGCCCGTGAACTGCCCGACGCGGCGCGGGTGATGCCCACGCACGGGTTCGGCAGCTTCTGCTCAGCCACCCCGACCTCCGGCGACGAGTCGACGATCGCCGAGCAGCGCCAGGTCAATCCCGCGCTCACCCAAGACGAACAAGCCTTCGTCGACGAACTCATCGCCGGTCTGCACCCCCCCCCCCCCC
>DAITQD010000123.1:0-7525 GCA_036833255.1 Jatrophihabitantaceae bacterium | reverse complement strand
TTCACGGGAACGCACGCGCGCCACGACAGCCGGCTAGCTAGGCCGGGTCTTCGACCATCGCCGTGCCGAGCGGCTCGTCGTGCGGCATGCTCTGCGTCTATGGAGCAATTCCGCCGAGGCAACCTCGTCTTCGATGTCATCGACGCCGGCCCCGCCGACGGTCCTGTCGTGGTTCTGCTACACGGCTTTCCGCAGTTCGCCACCAGTTGGGGCCCGGTGATCGAGCGGCTGACCGCACAGGGATACCGCTGTCTGGCTCCGGACCAGCGCGGGTACTCCGCGGGCGCCCGCCCGCGCGGACGGCGGGCCTATCGGGTTCCGGAGTTGGTCGAGGACATCGCTGCTCTGATCGACGCCAGTGGCGCCGACAAGGTGCATCTCGTCGGTCATGACTGGGGTGCGGCGGCGGCCTGGGCGTTCGCGGCGCAGTACCCCGACCGGCTCGCCAGCCTCTCAGCTCTGTCCGTCCCGCACCCTGCGGCGTTCCTGCGCGCGATGGTGACGAGCCGTCAGGGGTTCGCGTCCTGGTACATGTACTTCTTCCAGCTGCCCGGCATCCCCGAGTGGTCGCTGATGGGCGCCGAGGGACGCCGCTGGAACCGGCTTGCCACGTTCCTGCTCAAGACCAACCAGTCGGGCGCGGCCGCCGAGCGTGACGCCCGCGCGATGGCGGAGTCGGGAGCGTTTCGTAGTGCGCTCAACTGGTATCGCGCGATGCCGCTGGTCAACCCCCGATCGGTTGACACCAAGATCGCGGTACCGACGCTGTTCGTGTGGAGCGACGGTGACACCGCGGTCCTGCGCAAGGGTGCGCAAGCATGCCAGAACTGGGTTACTGGGCCCTATCGCTTCGAGGTGCTGCACGGGGTCTCCCATTGGATCCCGGACGAGGCCCCCGACGACGTCGCCGCCATGCTTCTCGAGCAGGTCACCGCCTACCCGACCTGAGCGTGGTCAGCGCGCGGAGAGGTCGGCCAGCTTTCGGAAGTCCCAGCTGGCGATCTTGCTCGGCGTCACCCGCAGCCAGGCGTGCTTGCCGTCGTGGAACATCTCGTCCAGGTCGAAATTCTTGCGGGCGAACTGGGCCTCGACCGCGAGCAGGTCGTCGTTCGGCTCGCCGGTGCGCGGCACCTCGCCCACGACCTCGACCGTGCCGGTGATCTCGACGCCGCGCAGGTCGAAGTAGTCGTCGCCGCCGTCGACGACCACCCCGATGCGCGGATCCTGTTGCAGGTCGGCCCAGCGTTGGCTGCGGGTTATCGAGTACAGCCACAGACAGGTGCCGTCCCAGCCGAACCAGAGCGGCGTCGCATGCGGGCCGTCGGCGCCGATGGTGGCCACCCGGCAGACCCGCTCCGCGGTCAGGAATGCGTCGATCTCCGCTGGGGTCATCGCGATCTTGCGGCCGCGCCGCTGCTGACGTACCTGGTCGGTCATGCGGTGCTCCCGGCGGTGGTGTCAGCTCAGTGCTTGAACGCGTCCTTGACCTTCTCGCCGGCACCCTTGAGGTCCGACTCCGCCTGGTCGGTGCGGCCCTCGTTCTCAGTTTCCTTGTCGCCAGTGGTCTTGCCCACTGCTTGCTTCGTCTTGCCCTTGACGTCTTGCATGGCGTTCTTGGCCTTGTCGGTCGCGCTCACCGTGATACGTCCCTTCAGCTAGGAGGAGGACAGCCTATCCGGGCGGCCGCGAGTTCGATCCGCTCGTCGGGCTGCACGGCGGCCACGCGGAAGAAGCCGGTCGACTCGGGCCCGTAGAACTCACCCGGCGAAACGACGATGCCGGCCCGCCGCGCGAGATCGCGGGCGGCGGCCCACGCGTCACCGTCCGGAGCAGTCGCCCAGAGGTAGAAGGCGCCGTCGGGCAGCTCGACCGGGTAGCCCGCGACAGCGAGTAGCTGCTGCAGGCGCCGCAGCCGGCCGAGGTAGCGCGCGCGCTGAACCTCGACGTGCGCGTCATCGCCAAGCGCGAGGACCGCTGCGGCCTGCACCGGTCCAGGCGGCATCAGCCCGGCGTGCTTGCGCACCTCCCGCAGGTAGTGCACGAGCTGGGCATCGCCGGCATAGAAACCGATCCGGGCGCCCGCGAAGTTGTCGCGTTTGGACAGCGAGTGCACCGCGATCACGCCGGTCGCGCCGCTACCCAGAATTGTCGTCGGTCCACCCGTCCAGGTGAACTCGGCGTAGCACTCGTCCGAGAGGACGGGCACACCGCGGGCGCGACCCCACTCGGCTGCGGCCGCCAGGTCGACCAGCTCACCGGTCGGGTTGCCCGGCGAGTTCACCCAGATGCACAGGGCGCGGCCGGCGTCGGCGTCGGCGATCTCGTCCAGTGTCCGGTACGCGACGGGGCGGCAGCATGCGAGGGTCGCACCCATCGCATAGGTCGGGTAGCTGATCACCGGGTAGAGCACCGTGTCGCGGGACGGATCGCGCAACTTCAGGTACTGCGGCGTGGAGGCAACGAACTCCTTGCTGCCCACGCACGCGGCCAGCTCGGTGGCCGGATCGACTGTGGCGCCGAGCCGGCGCGCGATCCACTCGGCGGCCGCGGCTCGCAAGGCCGGTGTGCCGACCGACGGAGGGTAGCCGCGCGCGGAGTCGGGAGCGGACAGCGCAGCGATGACATCGGGCGGGGTGGGGTCGCAGGGCGTGCCGATCGACAGGTCGACCGCACCGCCGTCGTGCTCACTGGCCAGTGCGATCACCTCGCCCAGCCGCTCGTAGGGGTACGGCGGCGGGACGAAGCCAGTCACGCGGGGTCCCCGGCAAAGCGCGAGCGCAGCGAGTGCTTTGGTGGGGTGCTCATCGTTGCTCCAAGTGGTCGGCGAGCAGTTGGGCGAGGTGCACGCTGTGCACGCCGGCGAGCTGCTCGAGCTGGGTGCGACAGGAGAAACCGTCCGCGAGGATCACCGCGTCGTGCGGGGCGGCGCGCACGGCGGGCAGCAGGGCGGTCTCGGCCACGGCCGCCGACACCTCGTAGTGGCCCCGCTCGACGCCGAAGTTGCCGGCCAGTCCGCAACAGCCGCCGACAGTATCGACGTCCGCGCCGGCCTGCGCGAGCAAGGTCGCGTCTGCCTGCCAGCCCATCACGGCGTGCTGATGACAGTGCGGCTGGGCGAGCGCGCGCACGTCGTCCAGGCGGGGTGGCGTCCAACCCGGCGTCGCAGCGAGCAGCTCCGCGAGCGTCCTCGTCGCCTCGACCGCCTTCGCGGCGCGCCAGTCGCCGGGCAGCAGTTCAACGACGTCACTGCGCAGCACGGCCGTGCACGACGGCTCGAGCCCGACGATCGGGATCCCGGCGCGCAGGGCGGGCTCGAGGGCGTCGAGCGTCCCCCGCAGCCGCTTGCGGGCACCGTCGAGCTGGCCGGTCGAGATCCAGGTCAGCCCGCAGCAGACGGGCTTGCCGGTCACCTGCACGGAGTAACCCGCGGACTCCAGTACCCGAACCGCGGCCTGCCCCACCTCCGGCGTGAAGTGTTCGGTGAACGTGTCGACCCAGAGCAGCACGGGCGCAGCGTCCGGCGACGGCCGGTCGTCGAACCACGCGCGGAACGTCTGTCTGGCGAACTGCGGCAGGGGGCGACGGGCGTCGATGCCGCCGAGCCGTTTCGCGAGCGCGGCCAGCGTGGGACGGCGCAGCGTCGCGTTGGCCAGCCGGGGCGCTTTCGTGGCCAACCGGGCCCACCTCGGCAGCCAGCCGAGCGCGTAGTGCGACGGCGGGCGCAACCGCCGCCGGTAACGCTGGTGGAGTGCTTCGGCCTTGTACGTGGCCATGTCGACGCCGGCCGGGCAATCGACAGCACAGCCCTTGCAGGACAGGCACAGGTCCAGCGCCTCGGCAACCTCGTCGGACTTGTAGCCCTTGACCAGCGAGCCGTTCGCCAGCTCCTGCAGTACCCGCGCGCGGCCCCGCGTCGAGTCCTTCTCGTCGTGCGTCGCCAGGTAGGACGGGCACATCACCCCACCTGCGGCAGTGGTGTCGGCGCGGCATTTACCTATCCCGACGCAGCGGTGCACCGCGGCGGAAAGGTCGCCGCCGTCGTGGGGGTAGGCGAAGGCGAGGTTGGTGCGCAGCGGTTTCGCCGCGGGGATCCGCAGGTCGGCGTCGAGCGGTGCCGGGTCGACGATCACGCCGGGATTGAGGACGTTGGTCGGATCGAAGGCGTGCTTGATCGCGGCGAAGGTGGCGATCGCCTCGGGTGAGTACATGTAGGGCAGCAACTCGCCGCGGGCGCGACCGTCGCCGTGCTCGCCGGACATCGAACCGCCGTGCCGGCCGACGAGCTGTGCCGCGGCCACGACGAACTCGCGGTACCGCGCGGGCGCGGTGCTCAGCGGGAAGTCGATGCGCGCGTGCACGCAGCCGTCGCCGAAGTGCCCGTAGATGACACCGTCGACGCCCTGCTCGCGCATCAGCGCGCCGAACTCGCGCAGGTAGGCGCCGAGCTGCGCCGGCGGCACCGCGGCGTCCTCCCAGCCCGGCCAGGCGGGCGCTCCGGCGGGTGTGCGGCCACCCAGGCCCGCGCCGTCCTCGCGGATGCGCCACAGCGCGCGGGCGGGCGCCCCGGTGACGACGGCGGAATCCAGGCAGCCGGCGTCGGCGATCAGCTCCTGGGCGGCCACCCGCGCCTCGGCTTCGGTGGCGCCGGACGTCTCGACGAACAGCCAGCCCTCGCCGCGGGGCAGGTCGGGCACGGCAGCGGACCCACGGCGCGCCCGGACCACGCCGACCAGGCGGGCGTCCATACCTTCCAGTGCGAGCGGGCGGTGGGGCAGCAGAGCGGGTACCGCGTCGGCGGCGGTGGGCATGTCGGGGTAACCGAGTACCGCCAGCGCGACAGCGGGCGGGGATTCGACGAGCCGCACAGTTGCCCCGAGAATCACGCCCAGGGTGCCCTCGGTGCCGACCAGGAACTTGGCGAGGTCGGCACTGTTCTCGGGCAGCAGGTGCTCCATCGAGTAGCCGGACACCTGCCGGGTGAACCGCCCGAACTCCGTGCGGATCAGGCCCAGCCGCTCGCCGACGATGCCGCCGAGCGCTGCCAGCAGCGCGGATTCCGGACCGTCGGCGGACAGGCCGTCGCGTCCGTAGCGGCGCGCGGTGAAGCGAACCCCCCGGCCAGTGAGCAGATCCAGTTCGACGACGTTGTCGGCGGTGCGGCCGTAGGCGAGCGCCCGCGAGCCGCATGCGTTGTTGCCGAGCGAGCCGCCGATGCTCGCGCGAGCGTGCGTGGAGGGGTCGGGCCCGAAGCGCAGGCCGTGCGGGGCGGCGGCGATCGTGATGGCGTCGAGGATTGTGCCCGGCTCAGCCACCGCGGTACGCGCCTCGGGGTCGAGCGCGGTGACCCGGTTCAGGTGGCGCGAGAAATCGAGCACGATGCCGGAGCCGACGGAGTTGCCCGCGATCGACGTCCCGCCGCCCCGTGAGGTGAACGGCACGCCGAACTCGCGGGCAACGCCGAGCGCAGCTTCGGCCTCGTCCACGTGGCGCGGGAACGCCACCACGGCCGGCACGACGCGGTAGTTGGAGGCGTCTGTCGAGTACTCGGCGCGGCGCCGGGTGCCGGCGTCGACATCGGCGAGGCCGGCCTGCCGCAGCGCGGCAGCCAGCTCACGCGGCTCGACAGACGTCACCGCGCCATCTTCCCGTACGCGCCCGCGCGATTACTGGGCGAGTGGGTCGAGCATCCGCAACCCGGGAAAGCGCGCGAAACCACGATCCCTCGTGACGAACGTGGCCCCGTTCTCGATTGCGAGCGCCGCTAGGTACGCGTCCGGCACCACGTTGGCGCGCGCCTGGGTCGTGCGAACGAGGTCCGCGAAGATGCCCCAGTGCCGCGCGGCGGGTGCGACGATCGTGCTTGCGGGAGCGGCTCGCATGCTCTCGCAGAAATCGAGGGCGACGCCGGGCGCCGTCGCGTCGGGGAACGCCCGATGATTCGTCACGATGCGGACGAAAGCCGAAAGCACCAACTCACTGACGCCGAACGGCTCGGGGCCGTTGAGTTGTCGGGCCAGCCAGTCGCGGCTTCGCGGATGATGGGGCGTGCTTGCGCGGTGAGCCCCGATGAAGACGTTGACGTCAGCGATCAGCACGGGGCCACTCGTTGTCGCCTAGCAGCTCGGCCATCGCTTCCTTGTCGTAGATATCGACCAAGGGCTTCAGGTCGGGGTCACCCGATACAGGGAAGGTCACCGGCTTCCGCGGTGCTTCGGCAACTCGCGCGAGGGTCATCCGCAGCGAGTCGTCGATGATCTCGCCGAGTGACCGGCGCTGGCGGGCAGCGAGCACCTTGGCCTCGGCGAGCAGATGCTCGTCGATGTTGATCGTCGTACGCATGCGCGCATCATAACATCAGTTAGCCGCATCATGATGCGAAATACGCAGGGGGCGCCGTGCCGTCGAGGGCCAGGGCGACGGCGGCGCGGGCGGCGACGGGGCCGACCAGGTTGCCGGTGCCGTTGTAGCCGCCGATAGCGATCACGCCGTCGGCAAGCCCGGTGCACAGCGGACGGCCGTCGGGCGTGTACCCCACCGACGCGGCCCAACGGTGGGTCACCCCGACCAGGGCACCGGCCATCCGCACCGCCAGGCCGTCGAGATAGGCCTGGACGTCGTCGCTCGGCGCGGCGTCGGTCGTCCACTCCTGCTCGAGGAAATGATCGCGGCCGCCGCCGAGGAAAAGCCGTCCGTCAGCGGACTGCTGGCCGTAGTCATAGCCCCACCGGCCATAGACCGGGCAGGGCAACCGCCCCCCCGCGACGGGCGAGGTGGCGAGCATCTGTAGCCGAGCGGTACGGACCCGACCGGTGAGTTGTGGCACCAGCACCTCGAGCCGTCCGTCCACGGCCACGATGACGACGCCCGCGCTGACGACACCGCGTTCAGTGGTGACCCGACCGGGCTCGACACGCGACGCCGGAGTCTGCTCATGCAGTGCCGCAAGGGGCGTCAGCGCGGTGGCCAGCCCCAGCGCGCGACGGGCCGGATTCATCGCCGCGTCGTCGGGCAGGTAGAGACCCTGACCGAGCGGGCCGTCATAGTCCTCGACGGCGAACCCGTGCGCGCGTAGCGCCTCGGCGTGCTGCGCGCAGTCGATCAGCTCGGCCGCGCGGTCGGCACGTTCCGCGTCGGACACCGGTTCTCCAGGGAGGCCGGCCAGCCGAATCGAGCCGACCCGGCGCACGACGTCTGCACCGAGCAGATCCTCCAGGTGGCGCAGCTCGACGAGCGTGTCGCGGTAGAGCTGCACCGCGGCGGCCTCGCCCCACAATGCGAACGCCGTGTGCAAGTACGCCGCTGGCCCGCCGAGCAGGAACCCGCCGTTGCGACCGGCCGCGCCCGCGGCGACCCGCCCGGCGTCGATCCCGACCACCGACAGACCGCGCTCCACCAGGGCGGCCACGGCGGCCAGTCCGGAGCCGCCGAGACCGACCACGCAGGCGTCGGCCGTGCGGTCACCGGGCAGCGGTGCCAACCCGGGCCAGCCGGCGACGACCGGATCGTCGTCCCAGCCGACGTTCAC
>DAITQD010000122.1:0-7554 GCA_036833255.1 Jatrophihabitantaceae bacterium | reverse complement strand
AGGCCGAGCGAGAACCCGACCAGGCTGTGCTGGCGCTGCGCGAGCGCATCGGCAACGCCACGCATGGCCACCGCCGCGGGAGAGTCCGGGTCGCTGAGCACGACCGGCGTGCCGCCGTCGCCACCCTCGCGGACCAGCTGGTCGATCGGGATCTGCCCTAGGAGCGGCACCTTCGTGCCTGTCGACGCCGCTAGCGAGTCTGCGACGGACTGGCCACCACCGCTGCCGAACAACTCCATGCGCGTGCCGTCGGGCAGGTCCAGCCAGCTCATGTTCTCGACGACGCCGACGATCTGCTGGTGAGTCTGCAGCGCGAGCGACCCGGCCCGCTCGGCCACCTCGCGGGCGGCGATCTGCGGCGTCGTGACGACGAGCAGCTCCGCGGACGGGACGAGCTGGGCGACCGAGATCGCGATGTCGCCGGTGCCTGGCGGCAGGTCCATCAGCAAGACGTCCAGGTCGCCCCAGAACACATCGGCGAGGAACTGCTGCAGCGCGCGGTGCAGCATCGGCCCGCGCCACACGACTGCGGTGTTGCCGGGCGTGAACATGCCGATCGAAATGACCTTCACGTCGTGCGCGACCGGCGGCATGATCATCTGCTCGACCTGCGTCGGCTTGCCTGTGACGCCGAGCATGCGGGGCACGGAGAAGCCGTAGATGTCGGCGTCGAGCACGCCGACAGCCAGCCCCTTCTGTGCGAGCGCGACCGCCACGTTCACCGTCACCGACGACTTGCCGACGCCGCCCTTACCCGAGGCGACGGCGTACACGCGAGTGCGTGAGCCGGGCTGGGCGAACGGGATCTCGTTGGCCGGCGCGTCGCCCCGCAACTGCTGGCGCAGTTCGGTGCGCTGCGCATCGCTCATCACCCCGAGGGTTACGTGTACTGATTGCACGCCGTCGACCTTGGACACCGCGGCCGTGGTGTCGCGGGTCAGTTTCTCCTTCATCGGGCAGCCGGAGACGGTCAGCAGCACCGTCACCCCGACCGCACCCTCGGCACCGATCGTGATCGCTTCGACCATGTTCAACTCGGTGATCGGCTTGCGAATCTCCGGGTCGATGACGGTGGCGAGGGCCGCGCGGATGGCGGCTTCATCGGGCTGGGGCACGGCCTCTATGGTACGGAAGCTGCGCGTGACCGCGATGATCTCGGCGGAATCTGCCAGATTTCGCAGATTCGGCCGAGATCATGACGGGTTTCAGTCGAAGTCGGCGACGTCGCGGTCGTTGTTCCGGACCGCCTCCGCGCGCGCCAGTTCCGAACGCAGGAAGTCACGGGTGGCCACCTCACCGACGGCCATCCGGATCGCGGCGAGTTCGCGGGCGAGGTACTCGAGGTCGGCCTTGGCCTGCCGGGCCTCGTCACGGTCAGCGTCGAGGTTGACCCGGTCGCGGTCGTCCTGGCGGTTCTGCGCGAGCAGGATCAGCGGCGCCGAGTACGCGGCCTGAAGTGACAGGATCAAGGTCAGGAAGAGGAACTGGTACGGGTCGAACCGCACGCCTCTGGGCCCGAGCGTGTTGAAAAGGATCCAGAGGACGATGAGGCCGGACTGGAAGATCAGGTACCGCCCGGTTCCGAGGAACCGGGCGATGCGTTCGGTGAACCGGCCGAAGGCGTCGTCGTCGTAGCGGTTGCGCAAGCCGCGTCGTTCCACCTTCGGCTGGTCCAGCCGGGCGCGACGCTCAGCCATGGCGAGCCTCGTGGTCTGCGCCGTGATCGCGCCAGTCCTCGGGCAGCAGGTGGTCGAGGACATCGTCAACCGACACAGCGCCCAGCAGGCGATTGTGATCGTCGACGACCGGCGCGGCGACGAGGTTGTAGGTCGCCAGGTGGCGGGTGATCTCGTCGATCGGCATGTCCGGGCGCAGCGCGTCGGGGTCCCGCTCGCAGATGCCGCTGACCAGCGACGACGGCGGTTCGCGCAGCAGCCGTTGCAGGTGTGCGGTGCCGAGGAAGCGTCCGGTCGGGGTGGCCTGCGGTGGGCGCACGACGAACACCTGCGCCGCCAGGGCGGGGGAGAGTTCCGGGTTGCGCACGAGCGCGAGCGCCTCGGCGACGGTTGCGTCGTGCAGCAGGATCACCGGCTCGGCAGTCATCAGCCCGCCGGCCGTGTAGTCCCCGTAGCTGAGCAGGCGGCGCACCGGCGCGGCCTCGTGCGGCTCCATCAGTTCGAGCAGCCGTTGCTGGTCCGCGTCGGTCATCTCGCCGAGCAGGTCGGCAGCATCGTCGTCGTCCATCGCCTCGAGCACGTCCGCCGCGCGTTCGTCGGCCAGCGAGCGCAACAGGTCGACCTGGTTCTCCTCGGTCATCTCCTGCATGACGTCGGCGAGCCGCTCGTTGTCCAGCGCCGCGGCGACCTCGAGGCGTCGCTTGTCGGGCATGCCCTGCAGCGCGGTGGCCACGTCGGCGGGGCGCAGGTCGGACAGCATCGACAGCAGCGCGTCGGTGCCCTGGGAATGCTCGGAGATGGCCAGGCCGTCGACCTCGTTCCAGGCCACCTGGAACAGCTGCCCGCGCCGGCGCGCCAGCCGGGCGCCAGCCGTGCGTACGGCCAGGCGGGTGATGACCCAGTCGCCGCTGCGGTTCTGCTCCATGCCGGCGTCGACGATGCTGACCTGCTGGTCGCTCTCGATGACGGTGACGGAGCGGTCGATCAGTTCGGCGAGCACGAGCAGTTCAGTGCTGCGCTGCTCGAAGCGCTTCATGTTGACGGTGCCGGTGGACAGCACGACCGCGTCGGGCTCAATGCGCGTGACGCGGCCCATCGGCACGAAGATGCGGTGCCGGTGCGGCAGCTCGATGACGAGGCCAAGCACCCGCGGTGACTGGCGGTCGGTCCGCAGCGTCGTCACGGCGTCGCGAACCCGACCGAGCTGGTCGCCGTTGGGATCGAACACGCCGATGCCCGACAGGCGCGCGATGAACACGCGCACCGCCGAACTCAAGGCCGGATCCCAACGACACTCACGTCAGCAGGCTAGCCCGTTGGTTCCCCCCAAATCGTGAAGCGCGGCGTGCCCCGCTCGTCTCATTAGGATCGAGGCATGGGCCGCCCGATCGTGCGCGGGCGCGAAAATCTGGCTGCGCCGCCCGCGCGCGATTCCGCGCTGCTGGTAATCGCAATCGCGGGCGTCTCGTTCTCCGGACCACTCATGGCCGCGACCGTCGCGCCCGCGCTGGCGATCGCGTTCTGGCGTAACGCGCTCGGCGCCGGGGTGACGGCGCTGCTCGTCGGCACGCGTCATCTCGCCGAGCTGCGCGGCCTCGATCGGCGGGCGGTCGGAGTCGCGGCCGCGGCCGGCGTTGCCCTCGCCGCGCACTTCGCCACCTGGGTGCCCAGCGTAAGGATGACGTCGGTGGCGTCGGCAACGGCCCTTGTCTCGACACAGACGATCTTCGTCGCGCTGATCGCCCGGTGGCGGGGCCGCGACCTGCCCCGAACGGCGTGGATCGGCATCCTCGTAGCGACCGTCGGCAGTGGGCTGATCACCGGCGCGGACGTCGGCACCTCGGGCCGTGCGCTGGCCGGCGACGCGCTGGCGATCGTCGGCGGACTGTGCGCCGGGGTCTACGTGACAATCGGCTCGCACGCTCGCAAGCGCATGACGACCGCGTCGTACACGACGATCTGTTACGCCGTGTGCGCGCTAGTCCTGCTGGGCGTGTGCCTGCTCGGCAATGTTCCGCTCCACGGCTTCTCGGCGAACGCGTGGGCGAAGATCGTCTTGGTGACCGTGACTGCGCAGTTACTCGGACACAGCCTGATCAACCTGGTGCTCCGATCGACCAGTCCCACCGTCGTCAGTCTGGCGATCCTGCTCGAGACGCCCGGGGCGGGGATCGTGGCCTACGTGTGGCTGCATCAGCGCCCGCCCTGGACGGCGATCCCGGGCCTGGTTCTGCTGTTCGCCGGGCTGGTCGTGGTGGCCCGCTCGCGAGGCGACGATGTGCTCGTAGAGGCGGTCGAGTAGCCCATCAAGGGTGTGAATCCACCGACATGGGCTGGCATCCGGCCGCTGCGCTGGGCATGCTGCGATGCATGAGCACTGAACTCCCCGCCGATCGATCAAGCGTGGTCGGCTCGGACCCCCTGCGCCCCCGCCGTTCCTGTCTCGCTGTCCCGGGAAGCAACCCGCGCTTTCTGGAGAAGGCCAAGGGGCTGGGGGCCGACCAGGTCTTCCTCGACCTCGAGGACTCCTGCGCCCCGCTGGCCAAACCCGAGGCGCGCAAGAACATCGTCGCCGCGCTCAACGAGGGCGGCTGGGGCGACAAGATCCGAGTCGTGCGGGTCAACGACCTGACGACCCAGTGGACCTACCGCGACGTGATCGAGGTCGTCGAAGGAGCCGGCCCCAACCTGGACTGCATCATGCTGCCGAAGGTGCAGAACGCCGCGCAGGTGCAGTGGCTGGACTTCACCCTCACCCAGATCGAGAAGACGAACGGGTTCGAAGTGGGCCGCATCGGCATCGAGGCGCAGATCGAGAACGCCCAGGGCCTCATCGCCGTCGACGCGATCGCCAAGGCGAGCCCGCGCGTCGAGACGATCATCTTCGGCCCCGCCGACTTCATGGCCTCGATCAACATGAAGACCCTGGTCGTCGGCGAGCAGCCACCCGGTTACGACGTCGGCGATGCCTACCACCACATCCTGATGTCGATCCTGATGGCGGCGCGCGCCAACAACAAACAGGCCATCGACGGCCCGTACCTCCAGGTCCGTGACCCGGAGGGTTTTCGGCGGGTGGCGTCGCGCTCGGCCGCACTCGGCTTCGACGGCAAGTGGGTGCTGCACCCCGACCAGGTCGGCATCGCCAACGAGGTCTACGCCCCCTCGCAGGGCGACTACGACCACGCCGAGCTGATCCTGGACGCCTACGAGTACTACACGTCCGAGGCCGGCGGCAAGAAGGGCTCGGCGATGATCGGCGAGGAGATGATCGACGAGGCCTCGCGCAAGATGGCCCTGGTGATCTCCGGCAAGGGCCGTGCTGCCGGCATGCACCGCACCTCGACGTTCATCCCGCCCGAGAGCTGAGCCCCGCCGGGGGATACTTCACCACATCGCCGAAATGCTCGCGTGCGCCCAGCCCTGGAGGACCCGATGGCTCGCCTCGCCCAGACCGCCGGCCTGACCGACGTCCAGAACGAGATCCTGCGGACGGTCAAGGACTTCGTGGACAAGGAGATCATCCCGCACGCGACCGACCTCGAGCACAAGGACGAGTTTCCCGAGGCGATCGTCGACGGCATGAAGGAGATGGGCCTGTTCGGGCTCACCATTTCCGAGGAGTTCGGCGGACTGGGTGAGTCGCTGCTGACGTACGCGTTGGTCGTGGAGCAGATCGCGCGGGGGTGGATGTCGGTCTCCGGGGTCATCAACACCCATTTCATCGTCGCCTACATGATCGCCCAGCACGGCACCGACGAGCAGAAGCAGCGACTGCTGCCGAAGATGGCCACTGGCGAGATCCGCGGCGCGTTCTCGATGAGCGAGCCCGAGTGTGGCTCGGATGTCGCGGCGATCAAGTCACGCGCGAAGGCCGACGGTGACGAGTTCGTGCTCGACGGCCAGAAGATGTGGTTGACCAACGGCGCCCGCGCGGGCGTCGTCGCGACGCTCGTCAAGGACGATCTCGGCGGCAAGTCGGTCTACAAGAACATGACCACGTTCCTCGTCGAGAAGGAGCCGGGCTTCGGCGAGACCCGGCCCGGCCTGACGATCCCCGGCAAGATCGACAAGATGGGCTACAAGGGCGTCGAGACCACCGAGATGGTGCTTGACGGCGTCCGGGTGCCGGCCGACGCGGTGCTCGGCGGCGCGGACGGCCGCGGCAAGGGCTTCTACCAGATGATGGACGGCGTCGAGGTCGGCCGCGTGAACGTCGCCGCCCGCGCCTGCGGCATCTCGATCCGCGCGTTCGAGCTGGCCGTCGCCTACGCCCAGCAGCGCAAGACATTCGGCAAGCAGATCGCCGACCACCAGGCGATCGCCTTCAAACTTGCGGAGATGGCCACCAAGGTCGAGGCCTCGCACCTGCTGATGGTCAACGCCGCGCGGCTCAAGGACGCCGGCGAGCGCAATGACGTCGAGGCCGGCATGGCCAAGCTGCTCGCGTCGGAGTATTGCGCGGAGGTGACCCAGGAGTCCTTCCGCATCCACGGTGGCTACGGCTACTCCAAGGAGTACGAGATCGAGCGGCTCATGCGTGAGGCGCCCTTCCTACTCATCGGCGAGGGCACGTCGGAGATCCAGAAGACGATCATCAGCCGCGGCCTGCTCAAGGAGTACCGCGTCGCTCAGTAAGCCGCTACCAGCCGGTGCTTGACTCCGTGCGCTGACCCGGACGCCGGCGATGCCGAGCAGACCTGCGGCCAACGTGAACGGTGGCAGCAGGTACAGCGCCGACGGCACGCTGCTCAACTCGGCGACCAGGCCGACGAGGCTGGGACCGACGAGCATCCCGACGCAGCCGAGCGCGGCGACGGCAGCGATGGCCGGCCCGGCCGGCCGGTCGCCATCGGCAGCCGTGCTGAACAGCACCGGCACCATGATCGACAGGCCGAATCCGAGCAACGCGAAGCCGGCGATGGTGCCGGCGAGAACATCGCTGGCCATGCCCGCGCCGAGCCCGACCGTACCCAGCAGGGTGACCGCCGCGAGGCATCGCGCGCGCCCGAGCGCGTGCACGACGCGGTCACCGGCGAGGCGGCCCGCCGTCATGGTCACGCAGAACGCGGCGTATGCGAGGCCGACCTGGCCGCCCGTGACGTGCAGGTGGTCGCGCAGCAGCACGCCGCTCCAGTCGGCGACGGCACCCTCGGCCATCAACGCGAAGATCGCTGACAGGCCGAGCAGGACGAGGCGTCGCTCGGGCATCCGGGGCAGGCGCAGCGACCGGCCACGCGCCACCGCTGGGTGCGAAGGGTCGGCCAGGAACATCCGAGTGACGACCAGCACGACCGCCGCGAGCACGACGCCGATCACCGCCTGCTGGGCGGCCACGGGCACGTGCAACGCGGAGCCGACGCCGCCGAGCAGGGCGCCCACGAACGAACCGATGCTCCACATCGCGTGCAAGCCGGACAGGACGGGACGGCCATAGTGGCCCTCGACGGTGACGCCCTGGGAGTTCATCGATACGTCCATCGCGCCCAGCGCAGCGCCCCACAGCAGCAGCGCGAGCCACAGCAGGCCGAGGTTGGGGGCGGCGCCGGGCAGCCACGCGAGCAGGCAGTAGGCCACGCCGCAGAAGCTGGTGACGGCAGCGCTTCCGTGGCGGGCGTTGCGCGCACCGGTCATGCGGGCCGACAGCACGGTGCCGAGCGCCGGCGCGAGCAGCGCGATGCCCAGCGCTCCGGGCGAGAGCCCGAGGTGGGTCTTGATCTCGGGAATCCGCGGCGCCCACGAGCCGATGAGCAGGCCGTTGGCAACGAAGGCGGCAGCCACCCCGGCCCGTGCGCGTTGCCGCTCGCGGCCGCTCGGAATGCTGACGGCTAGCTCGGTGGTGGCGGGGGTCATGGCCTTCGGCGGGGTCGGGTGCAGT
>DAITQD010000121.1:1368-7830 GCA_036833255.1 Jatrophihabitantaceae bacterium | reverse complement strand
GGTGAGCACCACGCGATGAGCGCCCACGCCTTTTCCCCGCTGGTGCTCGGTTCGCCGGGCCGAAACCGGTCACCAGCGGGGAAAACAGGTACTGCAGCGGTCACCAGCGGGGAAAGGTGACCACGACGCGGTGAGCGCTCGTGCGAAGAGCGCGCTAATCGAGATCGTCGGCCGCACGGGCCAGCCAGGTCGCGAACCGGTCGATCGGCACCTCGAAGTCGGGGTGGGCGTCGACGAAGGTCTGCAACCGCTCACCCAGCCACTCGAGACTGACCTGCTCCTCGCCCCGCCGCTCGATGAGCTCCTCGATACCGCGATCGGTGAAGTACATGGCTGATCACTCGCTGTCGGTGGGATTGTCGGCCGGATAGCGCACGCCGATCTGGCGGCGGGCCTCGTCGAGGGTCTCGAGGATGGCGACGGTGTCGTCGAGGGGGACGTGGGGACTCTCGAGCTCGCCGACGCGAAGACATCGTTCCACCTCGGCCACCTGCAACCTGTAGCCGTTGCCGGGCAGTTCGCCCCGGACGACCTCCTCGCCGTCGTTCGTATGCACGGTGATCGCCGTCGGCCGCTGGATGCGCGTCTCGACCCGGATCCAGCCGTCCGTGCCGGTCACCAGGCCCGCGTACGGGCTCTCGCACACCACGCTCGCGTGGAGCTGCGCCACCTGCCCGGTGTGATAGGCCCACTGCACGGCTGCCGTTGCGTCGGAGCCGGTCGGCGAAAGCACCCCCGTGGCTTGCACCGCGTCGGGACGACCGAGGAACAGCCAGACGAATGTCGCGGGATACACACCGACGTCCAGCAGCGCTCCACCGCCGGCGCCCAGATCGAACAGGCGGTGGCTGGGGTCGTACTCGAACCGGTGCGACAGGTCGGCGCGGACGCTGACGAGATCGCCGATCCGCCCGCTGGCCGTGAGGCGCTGGGTTTCGCGGATCAGCGGGTTGAACCGCATCCACATCGCTTCCATGCAGAACAAGCCGTGCGAGCGCGCGGTGGACACTACCTCGCGAGCCTGCCTGGCGTTGAGCGTGAACGATTTCTCCACCAGCACCGGCTTGCCGGCCTCGAGCGCGAGTAACGCGTGTTCGTAATGCTGGGCATGGGTCGTCGCGACATAGATGATGTCGAGGTCAGGGTCCGCGACCAGCTCGCGGTAGGAGCCGTACGAGCGGGCGACGCCGTGCGATTCGGCGAACGCTGCGGAGCGTGCACCGTCGCGAGCGGCGACCGCGGCCAGCTTGCTGCCGTCGGAGGCGGCAATGTCGGCGGCGACGGTCGCGGCGATCCCACCCGCGCCGAGGATTCCCCAGCGGATCGGTTCGGTCATGGCGCGGATCACGCGAACGCGGCGGCGACGATCTCGCGCTGCTGCGCCTCGTGGATGCTCATCGAGCCGACGGCCGGTGACGCGGATGCCCGGCGCGAGGCGCGCAGCAGCGGCCGGCCCTCGAGGTACTCGGGCAGGTTGAGTGCGATGAACGGCCAACCGCCCTGGTTGGCCGGCTCTTCCTGCACCCACACCAGCTCCGCGTCGGGGAATCGGGCGAGTTCGGCACGCAACTCATCGACAGGCAGCGGGTAGAGCTGCTCGACGCGCACGATCGCGATGTCGCGGCGGTCCTGCTCCTTTCGTGCGGCGGCCAGGTCGTAGTAGACCTTGCCGCTGCACAGCAGCACCCGCCGCACGGTGCCCGGGTCTGTCATCTGATCGCCCAGCACCGGCTGGAACGTGCCGGTGGTGAAGTCCTCGATCTCGCTGACGGCGGCCTTCAGTCGCAGCAGCGATTTCGGGGTGAACGCGATGAGCGGGCGGCGCACCGGAGACAGGCCTTGGCGGCGCAGCAGGTGGAAGTAGTTCGCCGGTGACGAGCAGATCGCCACGGTCATGTTGTTCTCTGCGGCCATCTGCAGGAACCGCTCGGGGCGCCCGGAGGAGTGGTCGGGCCCCTGTCCCTCGGCGCCGTGCGGCAGCAGCAGCGACACCGCCGAGCGCTGCCCCCACTTTGCCTCTCCGGAGGAGATGAACTCGTCGATGATCGTCTGCGCGCCGTCGGCGAAGTCGCCGAACTGTGCCTCCCAGCAGACCAGGGCGTCCTCGCGCATGACGGAGTAGCCGTACTCGAAGCCCATCACGGCGTACTCCGACAGCAGCGAGTCGTAGATCCAGAACGGCGCCTGGTCGTCGGCCAAATACTTCAGCGGGGTGTACTCGGTGCCGTTGTTGCGGTCGATCAGGGTGGCGTGGCGCTGGCTGAACGTGCCGCGGCGGGTGTCCTGTCCGGCCACCCGGACGGCCCGTCCCTGCATGACCAGCGAGCCGAAGGCAAACAGCTCCGCAGTGGCCCAGTCGACGCCGCCGACGCTGGCCATCGCCACCCTCTTGTCGATCTGCGGCTTGAGCCGCGGGTGGATGGTGAAACCTTCCGGCGGGTTCGCGTAGGCGTCGGCAATCCGCTTGATCACCTCGACGGTCACGGCTGTCGTGACCTGCTGCGACGGCGTGACGTGCTCGATCTCCGGCTCGGGCGCGGCCTTGCCCGAGGCGTTGCGCGTCTCGACGAAGACCTTCTCCAGTTGCTGCTGGAAGTCCTTCAGCGCCGCCTCGGCATCCTCGAGGGTGATGTCGCCACGCCCGACGAGGGACTCGGTGTAGAGCTTGCGGACGCTGCGCTTGCCATCGATGATGTCGTACATCTGCGGCTGGGTGTACGAGGGATTGTCGGCCTCGTTGTGCCCGCGCCGGCGGTAACAGACCATGTCGATGACGACGTCCTTCTTGAACTCGCGTCGGTAGTCGACGGCGAGCTTCGCGACCCGCACGCAGGCCTCCGGGTCGTCGCCATTCACGTGGAAGATCGGCGCGGCGATCATGCGGGCGATGTCGGTGGCGTACAGCGACGAGCGCGACGCCGATGGTGAGGTCGTGAAGCCGACCTGGTTGTTGACGACCACGTGCACTGTGCCGCCGGTGCGATAGCCGCGCAATTGCGAGAGGTTCAGCGTCTCGGCGACCACGCCCTGCCCGGCGAAGGCGGCATCGCCGTGCATCAGCACGGGCAGCACCGTGAAACCGGCCTCACCCTTGTTCAGGACGTCCTGCTTGGCGCGCACGATCCCTTCCAGAACCGGGTTGACGGCCTCGAGGTGGGACGGGTTAGCCGTCAGCGCCACCGCGATCTCGCGGCCGCTCGGCGCGTGGAACGTGCCCTCGGCGCCGAGGTGATACTTCACGTCGCCCGAACCCTGCGCGGTGCCTGGGTCGATGTTGCCCTCGAACTCGTTGAAGATCTTGGCGTAGGGCTTGCCGATGATGTTGGCCAGCACGTTGAGCCGGCCCCGGTGCGGCATGCCGACAACGACCTCATCGAGGTCCTGGTCGGCGGCAGCGGCGAGCACCGCGTCGAGCAGGGCGATCACCGTCTCGGCGCCCTCGAGGCTGAAACGCTTCTGCCCGACGTACTTCGTCTGCAGGAACGTCTCGAATGCCTCGGCGACGTTGAGCCGGCCGAGGATGTGCAACTGCTCCTCGCGCGCCGGGGCGTCGTTCTTGACCTCGACGCGGCTCTGCAGCCACTTGCGCTGCACCGGGTCGGTGATGTGCATGTACTCGACGCCGACTCGGCGGCAGTATGCGTCGCGCAGCATCCCGAGGATGTCGCGCAGCTTCATCAGCTTTCCGCCCGAGAAGCCGTCGACCGGGAACTCGCGGTCGAGGTCCCACAGGGTCAGGCCGTGGCGGGCGATGTCGAGGTCGGGGTGCGTGCGCACGGTGAACTCGAGCGGGTCGGTGTCGGCCATCAGGTGACCCCTGGCCCGGTAGGAGTTGATCAGCTCGATGACGCGCGCGTTCTTGTCGATCTGGCCCTCGTGGCTGAAATCGCGGTCGACCAGCCAGCGCACCGGCTCGTAGGGGATGCGCAGCGCGGCGAAGATCTCGTCGTAGAAATCGTCGGCCAGCAGCAGCTGGTGGATGCGGCGCAGGAACTCACCCGACTGCGCGCCCTGGATGATGCGGTGGTCATACGTCGAGGTCAGCGTCATGATCTTGCTGATCGCTCGTTCGCTGAGCTTCTCGTCGCTCATCCCGCTGAACTCGGCCGGGTACTCCATCGCCCCGACGCCGACGATCGTGCCCTGGCCGGCCATCAGTCGCGGCACCGAGTGATTGGTGCCGATCGTGCCCGGGTTGGTGAGGCTGATCGTGGTGCCGGCGAAGTCGTCGACACCCAGCTTGCCCGCACGGGCGCGGCGGATGATGTCTTCGTAGGCGTTCCAGAAACTGGCGAAGTCCATCGTCTCGGCGGACTTGACGCCGGCGACCACCAGCGAGCGCGTGTTGTCCTTGCCGGCCAGATCGATCGCGATGCCAAGGTTGACGTGCTCGGGCGTGACCAGCGACGGCTTGCCCTCGATCTCGGCGAAGAAGTTGTTCATCTCGGGGTAGTCGCGCAGCGCCCGAACGATCGCGTAGCCGACGATGTGGGTGAAGCTCACCTTTCCGCCGCGCGAACGGCGTAGGTGGTTGTTGATGACAACGCGGTTGTCGGCCAGCAGCTTGGCCGGGACGGCCCGCACGCTCGTCGCTGTCGGGACGCTCAGCGACGTCTGCATGTTCGCGACGACCCGTGACGCGGCGCCGCGCAGCGTGACGGCACCGGCCATCGGCGCCGCCTTGGCGGGCTCGGCGGGCTTGGCGGGCTGGGCGGGCTTGGTGGGCTCGGCGGGCTTGACGGCGGGGCTCGCGGCAGGCTTGGCGGGCGGGTCGGCCGGAGCGGGGGCGGCGCTCACCTTGGCTTGCGCTGCCGGGTCGGCACCGGGTGTGGGCGGCGGCGTGCCGGAGTCGAGCTGCGGTGCGGCCTGCGGTGTGGGCGTCGGCACGGGGTCGAGCTCGGCTCCGTGCCCGGGTGCCGGCCGGTAGTCGGCAAAGAAGTCGTGCCACGCCTCGTCGACGCTGCCCGGATCGGAGAGGTAACGCTCGTACATGTCCTCGACGAGCCACTCGTTCGTACCGAAGTCCGCCGGAGCAGGAGTGGCCGAGTCTTCCCTCGACTGGTCAGTCGTCACGGTATCCGGCCATCCTCGGTCGTTTTTGGGTAGGCGTGCCAACGGTCGAGATTACCCGCCGCATGGACTAGCGGCATGCCCGGTCGATCCGATAGTGCGCAACGAACGGGTGTCAGGTGATGTCGCGGTTCATGGTGATCGAGGCGCCGAGGATCGCGGGCACGAACGCCCAGAGCAGCAGGACGATCACCCCGCCCGCCGGAGACAGCAGATGTACCCCGTTCGAGGTTCGCTCACCCGTGATCGTCAGGATCGCGTTCGTCGTGCCACCCGGCGTGAACGGGTAGGTGTTGTTGACCACCGGGATCGCGATCAGAACGGGTGTTACGACGAGCAGGAAGATCAAGCCGACCGTCACGGCGACGATCTGGTTGCGCAGCAACGCCCCGACGCCGAGGCCGACGATGCCGAACAGTGCGAGCACCAAGAACACCCCGAGCAGGGCGCGGGGGATGTGGTTGCTGCCCAGGGACACGTGGATGTCCTTGGCGGACAGCCGGGGCATCGCGATCGCCACCTGGACGCCGACGCAGATCAGCGCGTACAGCGCGCCGAGCATGGCGTAGGTGATCATCTTCGCGGTGATCAGTGCCCACCGCGATGGGGTCGCGAGAACCGTCGGCGTGATCGTCTGATAACGGAACTCGGTGGTGACACCGAGCACGCCGAGGATGAAGACCGCGATGGAGGCCGTGCCTGATGTGGTGAAGACTTCGGCTGCGTCGCCCGCATCCCGGACGTTGTCGTGCGGTGCCAGCTGGACGACGACGAGCAGCCCGGTGATCGCGACCGAGGCGAGGAGCAGCCAGAACCAGACCTGCGTCGAGCGCAGCTTGAGGAATTCGCCTCGGATCAGGCGGATCACGGCGAACCTCCCTGGGGCGAACCCGGTTGCCCGATCGGCGGGGGAGCAGGTTCGGCGTTCGCACCCTCGGTCAGCGCGAAGAACAGCTCCTCGAGATCGAATCGCTGGACGCTCAACTCGTGCAGCTCGACGCCCGCCGTGAAGGCGAGGTGTCCCACCTCGGCCGGCGACATGTCACGGATCCGCACGTCGCGGGATCGGTCTGCTGGGGCGTCACGCCTCGAGCAGTCAGTGCGTTGGCGAGCTGGAGCGCGTTCGGCGTGCGGATGAGCACGGTGTCGGTGCCTGCGGTGAGCTCGGCGATCGAGCCGGACCGCACCAATTGGCCGCGGTTGAGGATGACGACGCGGTCGGCGATCTCCTGTACTTCGTTGAGCTGGTGGCTGGGCACGAGGATGGTTCGGCCCTCGCTCGCAAGGTGACGGAAGAAGCCGCGCAGCCAGCGGATGCCTTCCGGATCCAGGCCGTTGGCGGGCTCGTCGAGGATGAGCACCCGGGGATCGCCGACCAGCGCCGCAGCCAGG
>DAITQD010000121.1:0-1268 GCA_036833255.1 Jatrophihabitantaceae bacterium | reverse complement strand
CCCGCAGTCGGTGCTTTGGTGTCCTGGCTGTACGTCACCGGACCAATCTCACCCCGGCGGCGGTCCGATTTGGCCACTGTCACCGGTCGGCGAGGCGCCGCACGAACTTCAGGCCGGACCAGGTCGCGTCGATCGCGGCGACTTTGACGTCGACGAGCCCGCAGGCGAGCCCGTGGTCGCGGACGTCGTTCTCGCTCAGGTCGGTGAGGACGCCGCTGGCCTTCTTCGGCCAGCACACCCACAGTGCTCCGGCCGGCCCGACGGCCTCGATGAGCGGCGTGAAGCGGTCGTGCAGCCTGCGCGCGTCCGGGCAGAACAACAGCACGACGTCGTACGGGCCGGTGCCGCGGCGCCGATGCACGGTGACACCGAGCGGCAGCGGGTCGGGAACGACGCCGGCCGGCGCTCCAGCGAGCATGACGCGCGTGCCCGCCGTGATGCCGAGCTTCTGCGCCAGCGGCGTCCCCGAGTATCCGGCGGTCATGGCGACGATTGTCCCGCAGGGATGGTCACTCACAGGCCACGCCGTCGCCGTCGCGGTCGAGTCCGGCGCGGTAGCCGGGCTGGCCGCTATGCAGGGGCGCCTTGCCGGCCGCTCGGACCGCGGAGCAATTCGGGTAGTACACCCCGGCCGTCGTCGGCGGGACGACCGGCGCCGGGCGTGACGACGGCGGCGCGCTGCCACGCACGGCAACGGCTCCGATAGCGCCCGGCTCGACCGGCAGGCGCTGATCGCGACAGGTCGCGAGCACGCGGACGATCGCGGCGCCTTCGGCCTGCGTGACCCACAGGTCGTACCTGACCTTCACCGCGACCTGGCGTGCGACGTAGCTGCAGCGGAAGCTCTTGTTCGCTGGGAGCCAGGACGCCGCGTCGGAATCGCCCTTCTGCTCGTTGGCCGAGCCGTCGACAGCCAGCAGGTTCATCGGATCGTTGGCCAGATTCTGCCGCTGCCGCCCCGTCCATTGCTGCGCGCCCGTCTGCCAGGCATCGCCGAGCGCGACGACGTGATCGATCTGCACCTGCGACGACGTCGACGCACCGCGCACGAAGGCGATTGCGATCGCGGCGTACGGGTCGTCGAGCCGCCCGGACAGCGCCACGCAGCCGTTCGTGTTGTCCTTGATGACCGTCGCGTGCAGGTCGCGCCGCAGGATGTCATTGCGGGTGTCGCAGCCGTTGTGGCCGAACGGCTCGTCGTTGTCGTCACTCCAGGCCGGGCCGAATTCGCTCCGCGCGTAGCCGGTCATCGGCGCGCGGCCCTTCAC
>DAITQD010000120.1:5184-7887 GCA_036833255.1 Jatrophihabitantaceae bacterium | reverse complement strand
GCCGCTGACCCCTCGTCCCACCCAGCCGGCAGGCCGCGAACCGCTGAGCGCTGCCGAGCTGGCCTAGTGCGGACCTGTGACCACAGGGAGAAGGGTAGAAGGTCCCTGGTAGCTGCATCCGATATTCGCGAGACTTGACCCACGGACGATTGCGCCAACCCTGGTCTGCGTGCACCCCGACGTTGACCTGATCACCCGGGCACCGCTCGGCTTCCAGATCCATCGGCAGATCAGACGCTGACGACGTTCCGCAAGCAACGCGCGCTACTGGTTTTCTTGGGTGCGGGCTGCTGCGAGGGTTGAGGCCCACCAAACGAGGTCGTCGGCGAGCTTCTTCAGCTTGGGTTCGAGCGGGGCGAACACCGTGGTGTCGAACGGGTCGCGCGCCTGCATCGCAGGGACCATGAGGTCGCGGGTGGTGCCCATCACGACCTGGATTTGTGTCAGTGGGATCTTCCTCGTCTCGCGTTGGGCAGTTGGCGGAACCCTGTGGGGATCATTTCGCCGGGACTTCCTCTTAGGGCAGTTAGCGGTTAGGCGCGGGATAGCTCGGCGAAGACCGGGTTCTCGGCGACGCCATCGGCGGCGGTTCAGAGTGCCAGGGCGAGCATGAGCACGCCGCCGCCCACCATCGACAGGGTCTGCACGGACGCCCAGGCGAAGTTCGTGCCGGCCATCGAGACCCCACGTTCACGTGAATGACCTCTCCATGTAGTGACGGTCAGCACGGGTCGTCGTGTCGTGCTCGTCGCGGCTAGCCATATCGTCGCGGGGGTGGGCGCCGACTGCTTTGATCAAGAGAGCGATTTGGTTGGACTAGCGACCAGTTGATCAAGCTCGGGACTCGAACAGAATCGGCTACGCGGCCCGGGCGGGCGGCGCGCGACCGCTAGGAAGGTGCGGTTTCGGAACAGGCTCAGCGGAATGACCGCTTCGGCGGCGCGAGACTCCACCCTCACGAACAGCACCAGCGCGACGATCAGGCTCGCGCCCAAGCCCAGGATGGTGCCCGAGGTCCACCCGTACTGGTTGCCGCCCCAGGTCGTCATCAGCACCAGGCACGACACAGCGGTGGACAGCAGCACGAACCCGGCGTAATCGATCTTGGGCTTCACCAGGACCTTCGGCACCGTCAAGGCGACCGAGCACCCCGCCAGCGACAGCACCCCAAACGGCAGATTGATGTAGAACACCCAGCGCCAGCTCAGGTGATCGGTGAAGAACCCACCGACCAGCGGCCCGGCAACGCTGGTCACGCCGAAGACAGCGCCGAAGTACCCCTGGTAGCGGCCTCGTTCGCGGGGGGAGACCACGTCGGCGATGATCGTCTGCGCGCCAACCATCAGCCCGCCGCCACCGATGCCCTGCAGCGCGCGGTAGCCGATCAGCTCACCGATGTTGTGCGCCGTCCCGCACAACGCCGAACCGATCAGGAAGATCACGATCGCGATCTGGAAGACCGTCTTGCGTCCGTAGAGGTCCCCGAGTTTGCCGTACAGCGGAGTGGACACCGTGCTGGTCAGCAGGTAGGCGGTCACCACCCAGGACAGGGAGTTCAACCCGCCCAGATCACCCACGATCGTCGGCAGCGAGGTCGACACGATCGTCTGGTCCAGACTGGCCAGCACCATCGCCAGCATCAGCCAGTGAAGATCAGCCAAATCGGCCGGGCCGGCTCCGAGGCAGCTGGCGAACCGGCCAATGTCGCAGCAGCGGTCATCGGGGGCGCCTCGGTTCAGCCGATGAGTCTGGCGGGTTGGAATCGATCAACGCTACCGCTGAGGTCTCGCCACTGTCCTGAACCTCAACCACAACGAGCGCGCCGTCCGCGGCCGCCGGGCTCAGCATCGCAGCCGTCGACACGGCCGCGAACGCTGCGGCCCGTGCGGCCAAGACCCTCAACCCGCGCCGAGCGAGCAGGCCGCTCAACACGGCGGCCGGGAGCTCCAGCAACACCGCGGCGAGCACGGCCTGGGTGTGCGCCGCGCCGGGCGCCGCCGTGGTCACGTCAAACCAGGCGTCGGTCATCAGCAGCGTTGATCCCCCCGCCGCGGTTAGCACGACGTGCGGGTTGCGGCGATGGGCCAGCCAACCGATCCGGGCCAGCACCACAATCAGCGCCAAATCGAACCCGACCCAAGTCCCGCGATAATGTTCGCTGATGCTGCGCTGCGGCAGGCTTACCGCCAGATAGCCAGACCAAGGCAGCAAAGCCGCAGCGAAGCAGATATACAGGCGCGGGACCCACCAACCCGCCGCTAACCGCCCGGCGCCACCCGCACCGTCGGTGCCAGAATCGCTGCTCGCGGCCCTTCGATCGATCACCGCACGCAGATTGAGCCGGGTGGAGAAGATGCTTCTCATGACCGTTCCTCCGCGCGTCGACGCCCGCCAAGTACAGCTGCGGTGGTGACTTCGAATCCAAGCAGCCACACCGCACTCACGCACGCCGAACCCGCCGACCCGCCTGTCCGGGAACGGCTCGCGGGCCGCGGCCCACGACGCGTCCGGCATCCCCTGGGCCTCGCCCATGACCGGCATGCTCGCCGCCGCGAACAGATCCGTCCCATTGGTCGAACCTCTTGCGCCGACTGGGCGCGAACCTTGTCTCGACAGGGGTGTAGCGAGACAGGAAAACTGCTGTGCATGAACCTCCTCGCTCTGGCGCATCACACGGGCGTGCGCCTCGCGGAAGTCGGATTC
>DAITQD010000120.1:0-5084 GCA_036833255.1 Jatrophihabitantaceae bacterium | reverse complement strand
GAACCTCCTCGCTCTGGCGCATCACACGGGCGTGCGCCTCGCGGAAGTCGGATTCCTGCTCATCCTGTTCGCTGGGGTCTGGCTCGCCGCGGCGCAAGTCCCGAAGTTCAAACTCGGTACCGCTCGAACGATCGTCGCAGGCATCGCGCTCGCGCTCGCGGGTCTACTTCTCATCATCGCCACGCACTGGGGTCAGTTCGGCTAGCTGTTGGGCGATCGGTAGATATGGCGCAACCGGCTCGCGACACGCCATCGTCGGAGGCTGACGACCTCGCGCCACGGAGTAGACGCGGGACACGTTTGTTTCTGCGAGGCGTTGGAACGCACGCTCATAGCCGCGAAGCGGCAGGGTCCGCTCATGCCGCCGAGAGCGCGCGTTTCGGTGACGGATCGGCTTGTGACACTCGAAAGGATCTTGGTCGAGCGCGTCCGGCGGTCCGCTCGGCTCGCCGTAAGCGGTTCCTCAGCCGGAGCACCGACCCCGGTCGCCGTCTTCCTCGCTCTCGGTCATCGTGATCCAGAAGCGGCGACCTTGACCGGCGGTGTGCGGGCTGGCTGCGCCGCGGTGCGCTGGCCGGGTACCGCGCTTAATTCACCGCGATCTTGTCTTCGGCCCCGCGTCGTTCCGGTGTCGCCGTGGGAGGTGCGTGGATGTTGGACCGGCCGGCCGACTGCAGGAGGTGGCAGCCGGCCGACCGGTGTCGACCGAATGCGTTGGTTAGGCTTGGCCTGCGGGTTTCAGGTTCCGGGGCTTGGGTGTTGTCGACGTGGCTGCGGGTCCTTCGACTGACACGTGTGGTAGGGCACGGTCCAGCCATGCCGGTAGCCACCAGTTGGCTTTGCCGAAGACGTGCATGGCGGCGGGGACGAGGATGGTGCGCAGCAGCAGCGCGTCGAGCAGGATCGCAGCCGCGAGTCCGAGCCCGAATTCGGCGATGGTTCGTTGGCCGCCGAGGACGAAGGCGAGGAACACGCAGATCATGATGGCGGCGGCCGCGGTGATGACCCTGCCGGTGCCTGTCTGGCCGGCGCGGACGGCCTCGTGGTTGTCGCCGGTGCGTGCCCATTCCTCGTGCATTCGGCTCACGAGAAACACCTGGTAGTCCATGGAGAGCCCGAACAGGATGGCCAGCATCATCACGGGCAGGAATGCCTCGACGGGTCCGGCTCTACCCAGGCCGAGAGCATCTGATCCCCAGCCGAACTGGAAGATCGCGACGACGACCCCGAAGGACGCTCCGGCCGAGAGCAGGTTCATCACGGCCGCGGTGAGCGGGATGACGATGCTGCGGAAGGCCAGCATCAGCAGCAGGCAGCCCAGGATGACGACGACGGCGATGAACAACGGCAGTTTCCCGGTGAGGACGCCTGCGAAGTCCTTGAAGATGGCTGTCGATCCGCCAACGTAGACGTGCAGCGTCGTGCCCTTCTCCACGGGCGGGATGACACTGCTGCGTAGATGATCGATCAAATTGGCTGTCTGCGCTGACTGTGGCGAGGTGGTCGGTGTCAGGTTCAGGATCCGGATCGTGGACCCGGCCGCGGCGGGAGCTTCGGCGAGCGAGGCAACTCCGGGGGTTGTCTTCAGCGCGGTCACCAGGGTGGTCACGGCCGTCTGGTCGGCCGTGCTGGGGGCTTGCGCGACCAGTTGTAGCGGGCCGTTGTAGCCGGGGCCGAAGCCTTGAGCCAGCAGGTCGTACGCCTTACGGGTGGTGGAGGAGGACGGGTCGTTGCCCTGGTCGGAGGAGCCCAGCCGCAGCGAGAGCACCGGGATGCACAGCGCGAGCATGACGAGCAGCGCCGCGCCGCTGAGCAGCGTGGGCTTGCGCTGCACGACCCTCGCCCACCGGGCCCACATGCCGCCACCGTCGGCATCGACGGGACCGGTTTCGGCGAGCCGGCGGCGTTCGCGGCGGGACAGCACCTTCATCCCGAACATGCCGAAGATCGCCGGCAGCAGCGTGGTGGCCGCGGCGACGGCGAAGACGACCATGACGCCGGCGGCGATGCCGATGCCGGACAGGAAGCTGACGCCGAGGATAAGCAGCCCGAGCATCGCGATCGCTACCGCTCCGCCGGCGAACAGCACTGCCCGGCCGGAGGTGTTCATCGCGGTGACGGCCGCTTCCTCCGGCGTGAGTCCGGCGCGCAGGCCGTTGCGGTGTCGGGTGACGATGAATAAGGCGTAGTCGATGCCCACGCCCAACCCGACGAGCGCGGCGATCGTCGGGGCGATGGACGCGATGGTGAGCACGTGGCTGAGCAGCCCGATGGCCTCGATGGCCGCGCCGAGCGCGAAGATCGCGGAGATGAGCGGGATCGCCATCGACAGCAGTGACCCGAACGCAATGAAGAGCACGATGCCGGCGGCGAGCAGGCCGATTCCCTCGCTGCTGGACACCGGGCTGGCGTTGAGCCTTTCGATGGCATTGCCGCCGAACTCGACATCCAGGCTGGAACTACGCAGCGTCGATCCGGCGTCGACCATCTTCTGGACATCGGACTTGCTCAACGCCGCGCCCTGCTGGGTGAAGGTCACGCTCGCGAAAGCGGTGCGTCCGTCCTTGCTGATCTGCGTCGCACCGCCAGCGGCGTAGGGGTTCGCGACCTTCCCGACCGCTGGCTGCTGTGCGATCGCGCGCAGCTCGGTGTCGATCTTTGATTTCACCGCCGGGTCGGTGAGGGTGCCGGAGGTGGCGTGCAGCACGATGGTATCGGTCTCACCGGACTGCGCGTGCAGGCTGCTGCTCTTGAGCAGGTTCAACGCCTTCGTCGAGTCGGTGCCCGGCAACTGGAAGGCATCGGAGTAGCTGGTGCCGGCCGAGGTGTTGATGATCGCCAGGGCAGCAAGCGCGGCGATCCAGCCGATCAGAACGATATAGCGGTGCCGGAAGCACCAGCGGGCAATCGAGGTCATGTTGTCTCCAGGACGAGCGTGGAAGCTGGCCGCGCCGGGCTGACTTGTCGAACGGCAAGCGCACTGGCTTGTCGAACGGTAAGCTATTTACTTGTCGATCGTCAAGTCACCTAGTAGACTGTGGGCGCGTAGCCCAGAGACGAATCGACCAACGAAAGGTCAACGGCCACGACCATGACGGAGACCTCGCCGAGCACCCGCCCGCGAGACGACACACGCGGCCGAATCCTCGACGTCGCGTTGGAGCTGTTCGCTGAGCACGGTTTCGCGGCCACTTCGACCCGCGAGCTGTCCGAGCGGCTCGGCTTCACCAAGGCCGCGTTGTACTACCACTTCCGTACCAAGGACGATCTTCTCCCCGCACTGGTCGGTCCGGCCCTGGCCGAGCTTGAGGCCGTGGTGGTGGCTGCGCCGACCCGAATCACCATGGCGGCCCGCCGTGATCTGCTCGAGCGTTACATCGCGCTGGTGTCGGGGCATCGGCAGCTGATCAAGGTGCTGTCCCAAGATCCCTCGACCGCGAACCACCCGGCCTTGGGCGCCTCCGCCTCGATCTACGAACGGCTGATTCGCTTGCTCAGTGGCGCTGACCAACCCGACACTTACGACCGTGCCCGGGTCCGCTCCGCGCTCGGCGGTATCCACGCCGCGCTACTGCACGCCGATCCCGCCGACGACCTGGCCATCGTGCGGCGCGCCGCTCTCGTATCCGCCTGCGGCGCGCTTGGTGTGCCCGCACCCCGCCACACCCCGCCGGGGTCGGAGTGCGCGGACCCCTCGCGCCACCGGACGGCGGACTCCGGCGCGGCCCCTGCGCACGCGGCTCGTGTCGATGCACCGCTGCGCGGTGACTGACAGGGGTGCGCGTCGGATTTGTAGGTAGCTGGCGCGGGATTCCATGATCGGTGGTTAGGCGACGGCGGTCTGGGAGTCTGGTTGCGGGCAGATCTGGTTCCAGCGGCCGCTGGCGTGGAGGCAGCGCAGGGTGGTGATTCCGGTGGCGCCGCGCGTGGTCCAGTGCACGCCGGATTGTTTGAGGCGTTGACCGAGGACGGCTTTGCAGCCGCCTTCGACGGTGCCGGAGCCGACGAACATGCGAGTTTGCGGTAGTGGGCGTAGCGCATGCGGTGGGCGTTGGTTTCGAAGTAGGTCACGGCTTTGTCCACGTCGGTGGCCTTGGGTCCGTCGAGTTGGTAGAGACGGGCGGCGGCCGAGAGGGCTTCGATGTCGCCGTTGTCCAGGTCGGTGAGTCGCCGGTCCAGCCAGGTAGTGGGGTCGGGCACGATGAATGCGAGCTGCTCGGCGAGCGCGTGCAGGTGTTCGCGGGCGTGGAACAGGTCGACGATGCTGGTGGCGGCGGGGAAGCGCTGGTCGGCGAGGTTCCAGATCCAGCGGGCGCCGTCGCCGAGGATGACGAGTTGGCGGATGTGTTCGGCGCCGCGGCGGCGGGCTTCGGCCTCCAGGAGGTCGGCGAACACCTCGACCGGGTCCAGGGTGGTCAGGTAGCTGGTCGAGTCCGCATCGCGTACCGGCCGGTCGTGCTCGTCGGTGTGGGTTTGGGTGAACAGGCAGGCGAGTTTGGCCTCGCGGGTGCGGGCCCGCCCGTCGGGGTGTTTGCCGGGCCGTCCGGCGGTTTCGGCTGGTGTCATCGGGACGCCGGTGCCGTCGACGGCGAGGTAGAGCATGTCCGGGATCGGGCCGGTCGGCGGTAGGGGGATCACGCGGTGGGTCAGGATCGCCTGGGCCTGCTCGGCGAGCACGGTGGCGGCCGCGGTCCCGGTGGCCTCGGCGGACCGCTCGATGCGTTTGGTCGTCAGGGTGATCCCGGCGAGGTCGGTGAGGCAGGGCGGCGGCTTGGGCGAAGGGCGCGGCAGCGCCGGCGCGGGCGGTCATCGCCCGCAGTCCCGGTGACAGCGACGCGCCGGTGACGACCAACTGTTCGTCGCGCGGTGTTAGGCCGTGCCGGCAGTCGGGGCAGTGGTACCAGGCGCGGCGCAGCATGATCGGGCCGAGGACTGTGTCCAGGCGCTTGGTTCGGTAGGCGAGGAACGCGGCCTGGTGCCCGGCGCTGCGGTCGATCCGCGGCCCACGGTGCCCGGTGTCCAGGCCAGCACTGCTCGAGCAGTGCTGCGCCGAGGGCGGTCATCGCGGCACGGATCGCGGTCTC
>DAITQD010000119.1:2610-7891 GCA_036833255.1 Jatrophihabitantaceae bacterium | reverse complement strand
GCCCGCATTGCGCCATGCCAGCCGTCGTGGGCTGCAAACCCGGATCGGCCTGGAAGACGCACTCGAACTACCCGACGGCTCTCGGGCACCGGACAACGTTGCGCTTGTCGCCGCCGCCCGCACGATCCTCACCGAGGTCGCCTGAACCGGATACGAGGCCATTCCGTCCAGTCCTCGATCCGGACTGATCTTGCTCGCGGTTGATGTACGGAGCAGTGTCTACGCGGTGGAGCAGCTGCCGGCCGGCATGGCCCCTGGCGACGCACAGAGCTTCGCGCGCGCTGCGTTCGAATGGGTCGGGTCGGTCGCGGTCGACGTTGACGGCGGCCTGGGGTGGCTCGAGGGCGGGGATCTGTTCGACGATCTGTATTCCGGTACGGCTGGTGTGCTGCTGGGCTGCGCGGAGGCTGCGGCGAGCGGGCTCGACACGGCGAAGGTCTCGGCCGGTGCGGTCGCCCGGCTGGTGCACCTGACCACCCACGGTCCGAATGTCGCCACGATGCCCGATGACGGACTGTTCTCCGGATGGGCGGGAGTCGCGGTGGCGCTGCACGCCTGGTCGGGCGTGGTGGGTGATGCCGAGGCGGGCACGGCCGCAGCGCTGGTGACGTCGCAGATCGCCGAGCGCATCCTGCAGGCGCCGCACGACCCGGCACGGTACACCGATGTTATCTCCGGCGACGCAGGCATTCTGCTCGCCTTGTTGGCCGATGATTCGGACTCCGCGATCGCCGCCGCGAACGTCCTGGCCGAGCGGTTGGTGGGGATCGCCGAGCCGGGCCCGGACGGGCTCCAGTGGCGGATGGAGGTCGGCTGGGAGTACGTGATGCCCGGGTTCTCCCACGGCACCGCCGGCGTCGCGTACGCCCTGGCCGCCGCGGGTCGCAGACTGGACCGGCCGGAACTGGTCGCCGTCGCAGCCCGTGGCGCCGATGCCCTGCTCGCCCTCGGGCACACACCCGAGGGCTGGGCGGTGCCGCTCGCGATACCGTCGCGACCCCTCGGCCCGTCGGTGAATTTCGGCTGGTGCCACGGCCCCACCGGCACCGTCCGGCTGTTCCTCATGCTGGCCGCGATCGACCCGCAACCGCAATGGCAGCACGCCGTCGACGCCTGCCTGCAGGCGTTGACCGACAGCGGCCTGCCCGCCCGGCCCTACCCCGGCTTCTGGGACAACCTCGCTCGATGCTGCGGCACCGCCGGGGTCGGACAACTGCTGATCGACCGCTACCAGGCCACCGGCGACACCGACTTGCTCGACTGGGCCGACGTGTTGGCCGCCGACGTCATCGACCGCGCCGTATCCACCCCCTGCGGCGTCACCTGGTCCAACACCGAACACACTCGAACCCCGCCAGAGTTACCGCCAGAGCCGGGGTTCATGCAAGGCGCCGCTGGTATCGCCGGCTGGCTGGCCAGACTCCACGCCCTGCACACAGCCCGTGACACCTCAGCCGCCCCGATGGGGCTCGAACCGTCCTGGCTTTGACCGCCGGCGGGATCGGTTGGTCATCGTCAGGCTTGCTTCTGCCCGTGAATCGCTGCCCGGCTGCCCCCTACTGACCGATGCGCCCGTCTATTCGCTCGCGCAGCAGGTCGGCGTGACCGTTGTGGCGCGCGTACTCCTCGATCATGTGAACCAGGAGCTCTCGCAGGGAGATTGGCTCGCCGGCGCCGTCGTGTCCGACGAAGCCAAAGTCGGTGTCGCGCACGAATTGCTCGGCGAAGGCGATCTCCTCACGCCATGCCGCCCACGCTTCCTCCACAACCGCCAGCTCGGCCACGGCACCGTCGAAATCACCGTCAGGCTCGGCCTCGGACTGGTAGCGCTTAGGCACGTCCCGGCCGGCGAACCGCCGACGGAACCACCCGCGTTCAACCTCGGCCATATGCCTCACCAGACCAAGCAGTGACATCGTTGACGGCTCGACCGCTCGACAAGCGAGCTGCTCGACGTCAAGGCTTTCGCACTTGAGTTGCAGAGTCAGACGCTGGCATCGCAGGAACTCGGTGAGCGTCGCGCGCTCGTCGCCAAGCGATGTGCCACCCTCGCGCGGGTCAGCGTCGAGATCGATGAAGATGTCGGCGCGATGCCGCGGATTCGTCACAACACCATGCTGGCCGTGCCGCGCGCGCCACCGCAAACCGGGGTCAGCGACGACTGGATCTACGACTGGAAAGTGATGCCCCTCGCCGCGAATGCGCTGCGGACCAAGGTGGCCGCGACAGCGCCGTCACGGGAAAACGCCTTGTTGTAAGTCGCCTGCGCGGCTGCGCTGAAGGACGTGTCCGGTGCGAAGTCGAACTGGGCATCGACGATGGTGGTGTCGGCGCGCCGAGTGCCAAGGCCCAAGGTCACGTAGCCGTTGCGGATGTCCCACAGCGCCCGGCTCCAGATCATCCCGTCGTGGTGCACCTCGCCGTTGGCGTCAGCAACCGTCAGGTTCGTGTCCAGGCGCCGGATGCAATGCGGCACCGTGCTCGTGTACGAGGTCGAGTCCCAGTCCATCGAGCATGCCTCGTCCGTCTTCACTGGCCAGCCGTACTGCTTGGCGGCGTCCAGGCCGACGGTGATGCCGAGGTAGTCGCCCCATGCCTCGCCGATCGAGCCAGCCTCGACGCTGGACCCGAAGCCCGGCACCTGAGCCGCGTGTACCGCGTGGCCGTATTCGTGCACGATCACCTCGGCATCTTCGGCGTCATCGACGCCACCCTTGCCGTACCTGATTCGGAAAGGCTTGTCGGTCTGGTAGGAGTTGTCGCCGCCGAACTGGTCGACTTTCACCAGCTGTTGCTGGGCATTCACCGATGGCAGCGTCGAGCCGAATCCGAGTGACTGTAGGTACTCCTGCGCCTGGTTGATCCAGAAGTACGCCATCACTTGCTCGAACTGGTCGGCGTGCCGGTTGTAAAGGAATGTGTTGGTGGCCGAATAGGCGGGGGTCCCGGTGCTCGACTGCACCTGCACCCAGCGGCCGGTGAGGGTACCGCTGCCGTCGAGGTTGCGCAGTTCGACGGTGGCATATTCGCTGGCCGGAACGGCCGTGGCGGAGTCCGATTGATCGGTCAGGTTCTCATTGCCGCTGGACTGGACCGGGTTGACCATGAACACGCTGGCAGTACCAGTGCTGGTCCCCGGGGCCGGCTTGGTGGCCTGTGCGGGCGACGCCGCACACAGCGCGGCGGCCACGCCGAACGTGGCGAATACTGCGGTGTATTTTGTGCGCGATCTGATCAAGAAAACCTCCGGGCGGGTTCCGCTTGGTGGCATCAGTCTGCAAACTACACGCCGGCTACTCCTGGCCTCTTTCCGGTTTTCCCCGCTGGTGCTCGGTTTCGGGGCATCAAACCGAGCACCAGCGGGGAAGAGTCGAGCCGGACCGGTCACCAGCGGGGAAAAGATGAGCCGGACCGGAACCCACTGCGGCAGCGGCGCGAATAATCTCAGGACGGGCCGCTGACGAGCGGCCGCACCGAGGAGAGCGCAGCTGCCCGGCGAGATCAAGTCGGCTTCATCACCCGCACGTTTGGCAGGTGACCGTGACCTGCTGCGGCCGCTTTCGCGTGCGACCGTGCCGACCCGCTGGTAGGACAGACGCATGCACATCATCGGCGACGCGAAGAACCTGCTCAGCCGAGCGAGCACCGAGGCGCATTTCGCGGCCACCCTGCTCAAGGCCCGCGGCGCCGGCGTCGCCCTGATTCCGCCGCACCGCTACGTCGCAGTGCTCCGGGCGCTGGAGGCCTACGGACCAGCTGGAGCCGCGATCGCACTCGCCTCCGCCGGCCAAGGGCACTCCGTGGCGATCCTCGACGAACGTGGGCCAGTGACGTTCAGCGAGCTGGACAAGCGCAGCAACGCCTTCGCGAACGCCTTACGCGCAAAGGGGTTTCAGCCAGGCAATAGCATCGGCATCCTGGCCCGCAACCACCGTGGGCTGTTCGAAGCGATCTTCGCGGGCGCGAAACTCGGCGCGCGCACGCTGCTGCTCAACACCGACTTCGCCGGCCCTCAGCTCGCCGACGTCTGCGCCCGCGAGGGGGTGACGGTGCTCGTGCACGACGACGAGTTCACGCCGATCGTGTCGGGCTACCAGCCGCCGCTCGGGCACGTCCTGGCCTGGTCGGACGAGCCGGACGACCGTCTGACCATCGACGGGTTGGCCGACGGCGCGCCCACCACGGCGCCACCTCGTCCCGGCCATAAGCAGCGCATCGTGCTGCTGACCAGCGGCACCACCGGGACGCCGAAGGGCGCGCCCCGCGACCTCGGGCTGTCGATGGTCATCCCCGGTGGCTACCTGTCGAAGATTCCGCTGCGCTCGGGTCGTACCGTGCTGCTCGCGGCGCCCGCCTTCCACGCGTGGGGGCTGCTCAGTTCGATGCTGGCCCTGGGCCTGGGCAACACGATCGTCACCACCCGGCGCTTCGACCCCAAGCTCGCCGTCGCGGCGCTCGAGCAGCACCGCTGCGACGCGCTGATCACGGTGCCGATCCTGCTGTCGCGACTGCTCGCCGCAGCCGCGGCGGAGATCGGCGCACGTGATCTGTCCGCGCTGCGCATCGTCGCAGTGTCCGGTTCCGCGCTGTCGGCCGAGCTGGCCACCCAGACGATGGACCTGCTCGGCGACGTCGTCTACAACCTGTATGGCTCGACCGAGGTCGCCTACGCGACGATCGCGACGCCCGCCGACCTGCGCGCCGCGCCAGGCACCGTCGGCCGGCCTCCGTACGGAACGACGATCAAGCTGCTCGACCCCGAGGGCCGCGAGGTGGCGCCCGGCGCGACGGGCCGGATCTTCGTCGGCAACTCGATCCAGTTCGAGGGCTACACCGGCGGCGGCAACAAGGAGCAGGTCGCGGGTTTGATGGCGACCGGCGACGTCGGGCATTTCGACGCGGGCGGGCGGCTGTTCGTCGACGGCCGCGACGACGACATGATCGTCTCCGGCGGAGAGAACGTCTTCCCGCGCGAGATCGAGGAGCTGTTGGCCACCCACGACTCGATCGTCGAGGCCGCCGTAGTCGGGGTCGACGACCCGGACTACGGCGCCCGGCTGCGCGCATACGTGGTACCGAACGTCGGCTCTGACATCGACGAGGACGGCGTCCGCGACTTCGTGAAAGCCAATCTGGCCCGGTACAAGGTGCCGCGCGACGTGCGCTTCCTCGACGAGCTGCCGCGCAACCCAGCCGGCAAGGTCGTCAAACGCCTGCTGCCAGACGCCTGAACCGCGCGGTCAGTCGGTGGCCGCGACATCCAGGGCCGCCAGGATCGCGG
>DAITQD010000119.1:0-2510 GCA_036833255.1 Jatrophihabitantaceae bacterium | reverse complement strand
ATAGGCAAGGATGGCGTCCATGGAGATGACCGGATGGCTCAACGGCCAGGTATTCCTGCAGACGGTCGACGAGAAGGAGGTCGGCGCGGTCAGCGAGTTCCTCAACGCGCGCGGGCTCACCTTCCAGGTGCTGACCCTGAGCGAGCGCATGATGCTCGATCCGGGTGATCCCGCCAGCGCCGTGTCCAGCGACCGGTTCAGCGTGGCCATCCAGATCGCGGGATTCCCGCAGGTCGTGGGGCCCGTGCTCAGCGACCTGATCCAACGCACGCACGGCGGCGGCTGGGATCCGGCGGCGACGGCCGGTCAGTGACATCGGCGGCCCGGCGGGCCGCAACCTCAGGCATTCCGCGCTTATCTGGTGATGTTTGGATCGCGCCACGTACCGCCGAACTTGGGCAATACGCTTAGATTTGACATACCGACAGTTACACGTACGTTGGGTGGAGTGCGAGCCGAAGGCTCGACTTCCCGCACTTGCTGCGACCCACGGTCCGCAGCCGGACGCAGAGGCCGAGCGGTCGTCGCGCACATCAGGAAGGTCGGAACCGTTCGGCGAACCCCCCGCTCACCGAATGCAGCCGGCGCCACGAAGCCCTGGCGGGCCCCCCGTCCGCCGGGGCTTCGGGCTATGTGGGACCCGGACCGTCGGTGTCGTCGGCCTGCGGCTCGGCGGCCGCGCCGTCGACCAGCTCGGCCTCGTCCCCGTCGGATCCGTCCTTGGGCTGGCCGCGGCTGATCGTGACCTTGCCCGACTCCAGATCGATGCGCTTGCCACCGGAACTGTCGCCGACCTCCTCGCGGGTCGACTGCAGGCGCTGCTTCTCTTCATCCATGTGCCGCTTGGCCGGATTGAAGAGGGTGTCGAGGCCCCACTGCGTCATACCCCAAATGTTACGTCCTCTGGACAGGCCTGGCGCCACAGTGGCATCAGGCCAGCCCAGCTCGTAGCCTGAAGCGCATGTTGTTCTCCAGGCACAAGACCGAGCTCGTCAGCCCCGAGCGTGCGCTGCGGGGGCGCGATCACTACGAGTACGCCGTCCCGGCCACGCACTTCGTCAACGGCCGCCCGATCGCTGCGCCGTTCCCCGACGGATTGCAGACGGTCGTCTTTGGGTCGGGATGTTTCTGGGGCACCGAGGAGATCTTCTGGCAGGCCGAGGGGGTGTGGACGACTGCAGTCGGCTACGCCGGCGGGAGCACACAGCACCCCAGCTACGAGGAGGTCTGCTCCGGGATGACCGGGCACACCGAGGCCGTCCTCGTAGTTTTCGATCCGGCGCTGACGAGCTTCGCGCAATTGCTGAGGCTGTTCTTCGAGGCGCACGACCCGACACAGGTCATGCGCCAGGGCAACGACATCGGCACGCAGTACCGCTCGGCGATCTACTACACCGACGACCCCCAGCGCGAGGTCGCCGAGGCGGCGAAGTCCGCGTACTCGGCCAAGCTGCAGGACTCGGGCTACGGACCTGCGACGACCGAGATCGCACCCGCGGACGAGTTCTACTACGCCGAGGGTTACCACCAGCAGTATCTGGCCAAGAACCCGAACGGCTACCGCTGCGCCAGCAGCACCGGCGTGCCCTACCCCGCCTGATCGCTACGTAGGCTGGCGTCGTGCCCGAGCTGCCGGAGGTGCAGGCCCTCGTCTCGTTCCTGCGCGACCGCGCGGTCGGGCGCGCGGTCATCCGCGCGGACGTCGCGGCGTTCAGCGCGGTGAAGACGTTCGACCCGCCGCTGTCGGCACTCGACGGCGCGCTGGTCACCGGCGCCGCCCGGCACGGCAAGTTCCTCGATCTCGATGTCGACGGGCTGCACCTGATCACCCACCTGGCCCGGGGCGGCTGGCTTCAATGGCGCGACTCCTTGCCGCCGGCGCCGCCCAAGCCCGGACGCGGCCCGCTGGCCTTCCGAGTGCACCTGGCGCCCGAATTCACCGACGGCCCGGTCAGCGGGTTCGACCTCACGGAGGCCGGGACGCAGAAGCGCCTGGCCGTCTATCTCGTGCGCGACCCGCTCGACGTGCCGGGTATCGCGCGTCTCGGCCCCGACGCGCTGAGCGTGACGAACGCCGAACTCGGCGAACTGTTGGGCGCGCAGCGCTCGCAGCTCAAGCACGCGCTCACCGACCAGACCGTGCTCGCCGGCATCGGCAACGCCTACTCCGACGAGATCCTGCACACCGCACGGCTGTCGCCATTCAAGATCGCGGCAAAGCTGACCGAGGCCGAGGTCGCGGCGTTGCATGCCGCCATCCAGTCCGAACTGAGCGACGCGGTCGGGCGATCGGTCGGGCAGCAGGCAGCGAAACTCAAGGGCGAGAAGCGCAGTGGGCTGCAGGTGCACGGCCGCGCCGGTCTGCCCTGTCCGGTGTGCGGCGACACCGTTCGTGAGGTGTCCTTCGTCGATCGCGCGTTCCAGTACTGCCCGACCTGCCAGACCGAGGGGCGGGAGCTGGCGGACCGGCGGTTGTCGAGGTTGCTCAAGTAGGGGGTTGGCTGGTCGGT
>DAITQD010000118.1:0-7952 GCA_036833255.1 Jatrophihabitantaceae bacterium | reverse complement strand
CATAAGGGTTTGGCGTCGCGGGTCAGACGCGGCTCAGATGAGAGAGGACGAGGTCGAGCAGCTGCACGGCACCACCCTTGTCGAGCGGATCGTTGCCGTTGCCGCACTTGGGTGACTGCACGCACGACGGGCAGCCGACGGCGCATTCGCACGACGCGATCGCGGACCGGGTGGCGGCGAGCCACTCAGTGAGGGCCGGCAGATTCTCGACGTGCGTCAGCGGCTGCCTGCCGGGCGCGGTCCCGGGGAGCAGACGCTCCAGCAGCTCGCGCAACGCCGGACCTCCCCGCCTTCTGTCGTTGTGGCACCATGGCCGCTGTCGGCCCAGCTGTGCATGATCCCTGAGTGGCTCGACGAGGATGAAGGGATGACGCAGGTGGAACTCTCGGTATCGCAGCAGAGTGTCGGCGACTATGCCGTCCTCACGGTCCGCGGCGAGGTCGACGTCTACTCGGCGCCCGCCCTGCAGGACGGGCTGAGCACGCTGCTCGACTCCGACGCCAAGGGCCTCGTCGTCGACCTGACCGAGGTCGGCTTCCTCGACTCAACCGGGCTCGGCGTGTTGGTCGCCGCCCGCACTGCCGCCGCCGCCCGCCCCCTGCCGATCGCCTGCAAGCATGAGCGCATCCTCAAGCTGTTCAAGATCACCGGCCTGGACGGCGTGTTCGACATCCACCCCAGCGTCGAAGCCGCCGTCCAGAGCCTGGGCCGCCAGACCGCGACGGGCTGACCCCACGCCGGCACGGCCGCGCCGCGACCCGGTCAAGGCCTGTTCTCAGAATCCGGCTAGACTGCGCCCAATCAGTGCCCCGCGCGAACACCACGCGGCAGGCGCACCCTGACGCCGCCGAGTTGCTCAGTGCTCAGCGATCCGACGCAAGAAATAGGGGAGTTGCATGGCCGTGCAGCATCTGATCGCCGCACCCGCGATCTCCGGCAGCGAAAAGGGCCTCGTCGTAGGGATCGGCGTCATCGCCATCCTCGCGCTGGTCTTTGCCGGCAGCCTCGTCAGAGAGGTCCTGAAAGCCGACAAGGGCACCGCCAAGATGCAAGAGATCGCGAAGGCCGTGCAGGAGGGCGCGCGCGCCTACCTCAACCGGCAGTTCCGCACCCTCGCCGTCTTCTCGGTCATCGTGTTCGTCCTGCTGCTGTTCCTGCCGGTGAACCACGGCGGGTTCTCGGTGCAGCTCGGCCGGGCGCTGTTCTTCATCGTCGGGGCAAGCTTCTCGGCCACCGTCGGCTATATCGGCATGACCCTCGCGACGCAGGCCAACGTCCGCGTCGCCGCGGCCGCACGCGACGGTGGCCGCGAACGCGGCTTCCACGTCGCGTTCCGCACCGGCGGCATCGTCGGCATGCTCACCGTCGGCCTGGGTCTGCTCGGCGCCAGCGTCGTGCTCTTCGCCTACAACAAGAACGCCCCGACAGTGCTCGAGGGCTTCGGTTTCGGCGGCGCGCTGCTGGCCATGTTCATGCGTGTCGGCGGCGGCATCTTCACCAAGGCCGCCGACGTCGGCGCCGACCTCGTCGGCAAGGTCGAGGCGGGCATCCCCGAGGACGACCCGCGCAACGCCGCGACCATTGCCGACAATGTCGGTGACAATGTCGGCGACTGCGCCGGCATGGCCGCTGACCTGTTCGAGTCCTACGCCGTCACCCTCGTCGCCGCGCTGATCCTGGGCCAGACGGCCTTCGGTGCCAAGGGCCTGCTGCTGCCGCTGATCATCGGCGCGATCGGCATCATCAGCTCGGTCGTCGGCATCCTGACGACCAAGCTGCGCGAGAGCGACCGCAACGGCCTCGTCCCGATCAACCGGGGCTTCTTCCTCACCGCGACCGCGTCTGTGGTGCTCGTCGCCATCGCCGCCTTCACCTTCCTGCCGAGCTCGTTCAGCAAGCTCACCGACAGCGTCGGTGATGCCACCGGCAATCCGCGCTTGATCGCTATCGGCGCCGTCGCCATCGGGGTGGTGCTGGCCGTGCTGATCCAGCAGCTCACGGGTTACTTCACCGACACCGTGCGTCGCCCGGTCAAGGATGTCGCTGACACCTCGCTCACGGGTGCGGCAACGGTCGTCCTCGCGGGCATCTCGCTCGGCCTCGAGTCCGCCGTCTACTCCGCGGTGCTGATCGGTGGAGCCGTGTTCGGCGCGTTCCTGCTCGGCGGCGGCAGCACGCTCGTCGCGCTGTACGCCGTCGCCCTCGCCGGCTGCGGCCTGCTGACCACTGCCGGCGTGATCGTCGCTATGGACACGTTCGGCCCGGTCAGCGACAACGCACAGGGCATCGCCGAGATGAGCGGTGACATCGACGAGAAGGGTGCCCGCATCCTGACCGACCTCGACGCCGTCGGCAACACCACCAAGGCGATCACCAAGGGCATTGCGATCGCCACAGCGGTGCTGGCTGCGACTGCGTTGTTCGGTTCGTTCAACCAGGCCGTAACGGACGCCCTCGCCTCCCTCAAGGGGGGCAGTGCGGCCGCGCTGGCAGATGCGGGCAAGCTGACCCGGCTGTCGTTCGAACTCAACCTGTCCCAGCCCAACAACCTGTTCGGGCTCATCCTCGGCGCCGCGGTCGTGTTCTTCTTCAGCGGCCTGGCCATCAGCGCCGTCGGCCGGGCAGCGGGCCGGGTCGTCTACGAGGTGCGCGAGCAGTTCCGGACCAAGCCCGGGATCATGGACTTCACCGAGAAGCCCGACTACAGCAAGGTCGTCGACATCTGCACGAAAGACTCGCTGCGCGAGCTGGCCACCCCGGGTCTGTTGGCGATCCTCGCCCCGGTTTCGGTCGGCTTCCTGCTCGGCATCGGCCCGCTGGCCGCCTACCTCACCGGTGCCATCGGCGCGGGCGTGCTCATGGCGATCTTCCTCGCGAACTCGGGCGGCGCCTGGGACAACGCGAAGAAGATGGTCGAGGACGGCGTCCACGGCGGCAAGGGCAGCGATGCACACGCCGCGACGGTAATCGGTGACACCGTCGGTGACCCGTTCAAGGACACTGCCGGCCCGTCGATCAACCCGCTGATCAAGGTGATGAACCTGGTCGCCGTGCTGGTCGCGCCCGCCGTCGTGAAGCTGACTGTCGGCGACAGCGCGTCGACCGGCCTGCGCATCCTGGTAGGCGTCGTCGCGTTCGCGATCATCGCGGCAGCCGTGATCGTGGCCAAGCGGCGCAGGGTGTCGATGGGCGGCGCCCCGGCCGACCGCGAGCCGGTGGAGGCCGCCGCAGCCTGAGGCCGACTGGTTGACGGGCGGTCCTGAGCTTCGGTGCGGCCGCCCGCCGCATTCGTGAAAGAGGACGTCATGACGCAGTTCTCGCTCTTCGGGGCGGCCGTCGCCGAGCCGTCGATCGACGACGTCGAGGGCGTGTTGCTCGGGGGCGGGCACTGGGTCCGTTCGGCTGCGGGAGCGCGGCTGTCCGTCGTCGTCGCCGACCGGTGGCGGGCCGATGCGCTCGCTGCGGCGTTCGCGGCCCGCGGCGTCGGCGGCCCGGACGCGATCCTTGAGGCCGAGGGCGGGTTTGCGGCGCGAACGGCCTTCCATCTCGATCTGGTCGATGCGGCAGCACGCTGGACGCGCGGCGCCAGCGAGGGACCGCCGCCGGACTTCGTGCTCACGCCGGGCGGGCTGCGGCTGTGGACGATCGCGGCAGGCCACCCGGACGACGTCGGCTACCTACTGGCGAGCGCCGAGCCCGACGATCCGGTCCACCTCGCGGGCGGCGCGCAGCTGTCCCGGCTCGGCCTGGCCGCGGTGTCGATTTCCTCGCGTGGCAGCTGCGGTTGGCGGGTGACGTCGGTCAAGCGGATCCGCCGCCTCGTCGAACTGCTCGGTGAGGCGCCGGCCGGTGCCGAGGGGGCCTGGCCCCTGACGCGCTGAGCTGCCGTTCGGGCGTCGTGAGGTACCGTCCGCGACGGTGGTCGTCCATCGTGGAAGACCGCTGGGCGCACGAGACGGGGAGTTGTTGTGGCGAGCAAGGGCGCGAAGACGGGCACCAAGCTGGTGATCGTCGAGTCGCCGGCGAAGGCGAAGACGATCGGCGGGTACCTCGGCGCGGGCTATGTCGTCGAGGCCTCGATCGGCCACATCCGCGACCTGCCGCGCAACGCTGCCGACGTCCCCGCCAAGTACAAGGGTGAGCCGTGGGCGCGGCTGGGTGTCGACACCGACCACGACTTCGAGCCCCTCTACGTCATCAGCCCCGACCGCAAGGCCCAGGTGAGCAAGCTCAAGGCGTTGGTGAAGGACGCCGACGAGCTCTACCTCGCGACGGATGAGGATCGCGAAGGCGAAGCGATCGCCTGGCATCTCGTCCAGACCCTCGAGCCGAAGGTCCCGGTGCGTCGGATGGTCTTCCATGAGATCACGCCCAGCGCGATCGCGGCGGCCGTCGCGTCGCCGCGCGAGATCGACGAGCACCTCGTCGACGCGCAGGAGACCCGCCGCATCCTCGACCGGCTCTACGGCTACGAGGTCAGCCCGGTGCTGTGGAAGAAGGTGCTGCCGAAGCTGTCGGCCGGGCGGGTGCAGTCCGTCGCGACGCGCATCGTGGTCGAACGGGAGCGGGCCCGGATGGGCTTCCACACCGCCGAGTACTGGGACGTCGACGGCACATTCACACCCGCCGAACCCAAGCCCGGCGACCCGGACACGTTCTCCGCGACGCTGGTCACGCTCGACGACATCCGGATCGCGACCGGTCGCGACTTCGACTCGAGCACCGGCCGTGCGGGCGGTGACGTGCTGCACCTCGACGAGGCGGGCGCCCGTGGGCTCGCGGCCCGGCTCGAGGGCCGTCCCTTCGAGGTCCGGCGCGTCGAGGAGAAGCCCTACCGGCGCCGGCCCTACCCGCCGTTCATGACCTCGACGTTGCAGCAGGAGGCGGGGCGCAAGCTGCGCTGGTCCTCCGCGGTGGTGATGCGGGTGGCGCAGCGGTTGTACGAGAACGGGTTCATCACCTATATGCGCACCGACTCGACGAACCTGTCCCAGACGGCCCTGACTGCGGCGCGATCGCAGGCGCGCGAGCTCTACGGCGACGCGTTCGTGCCGGCCGAGGCGCGCACCTACACGCGCAAGGTGAAGAACGCGCAGGAGGCGCACGAAGCAATCCGGCCGGCCGGTGACACGTTCCGCACGCCCGGCGCGGTGGCCTCGCAGCTGTCCTCCGACGAGTTCCGCCTCTACGAATTGATCTGGCAGCGGACGCTGGCCTCGCAGATGGCCGACGCGGTCGGGACGACGGTGACGGTGCGGATCACCGGCGAGTCCTCAGCTGGCGAATCCGCTGTGTTTACTACGTCGGGCCGCACGATCACGTTCGCCGGCTTCCTGCGCGCGTACGTCGAGGACACCGATGAAGCCGCCGAGAAGGACGATGCCGAGAAGCGGTTGCCGCAGCTCACGGCGCACGACGCCCTGACCGCGCGCGGTTTCGAGGCCGACGGGCACTCGACGTCGCCGCCGGCGCGTTATACCGAGCCGTCGCTGGTGAAGGCGCTCGAGGAGCTGGGCGTGGGCCGTCCGTCGACGTACGCCTCGATCATGCAGACCATCCAGGACCGCGGCTACGTCTGGAAGAAGGGGCCCGCGCTGGTGCCGTCGTGGACGGCGTTCGCGGTGATCGGGTTGCTGGAGTCCTACTTCGCCCGCCTCGTCGACTACGGCTTCACCGCCTCCGTCGAGAACGACCTCGACGACATCGCGTCGGGTGAGCGGTCGCGGATCGAATGGCTGCGACGGTTCTACTTCGGTGCCGATGACGCGGCCGACTCGAACCGCATCTCTGCGCAGGGCGGGCTGAAGCAGCTGATCGCCGACCGGCTCGAGCAGATCGACGCGCGCGGCGTGAACACCATCCCGCTCGGAGAGACCGGTGTGATCGTGCGGGTCGGCCGCTACGGCCCGTTCCTGCAGCGCGGCGAGTCCACCGAGGCGAGCGACCGGGCCTCCATCCCCGACGATCTCGCGCCGGACGAGCTCACGCCGGAGAAGGTCGAGGAGCTGCTGTCCGCGCCGTCCGGCGACCGGGAGTTGGGCAGCACCGAGGACGGACGCGAGGTGACGGCGAAGTCGGGGCGCTACGGGCCTTACGTCACTGACGGCGAGAAGTCGGCGTCGCTGTTCAAGTCGATGTCGCTCGACACGATCGTGCTCGCGGATGCAGTGCACTTGCTGACGCTGCCGCGGACCCTCGGCGCGCTCGACGGCGAGGAGGTCACCGCGCAGAACGGCCGGTACGGGCCTTACGTCAAGAAGGGCACCGACTCACGCTCCCTGCAGACAGAGGACCAGCTGTTCGCGGTCACGCTCGAGGAAGCTACGGCGCTTTTCGCCCAGCCGAAGCTGCGTGGCCGACAGGCGGCCGCGGCGCCGCCGCTGCGCGAGGTCGGCGCGGATCCGGTGTCGGGCAGGCCGATCGTGGTCAAGGACGGGCGCTTCGGCCCCTACGTCACCGACGGCGAGACCAACGCCTCGCTACGCCGGGGCGACACGGTCGAGGAGATCACCGTCGACCGCGCCGCGGAGCTGCTGGCCGATCGCCGCGCGCGCGGCCCCGCCAAGAAGGCCACCCGCAAGGCCCCGGCCAAGAAGTCCGCAGCGAAGAAGGCCCCGGCGAAGAAGGCGGCGGCGAAGAAGGCTGCGGCGGAGAAATAGCCCGCTGGATCGTGTGATCTTGTTGCGGATCGGCGGTTTGAGCCGCTGAACTGCAACAACATCGGTCAGAGCCACAGGGTGCGGCGCAGCTGGTCGGCGACCAGGACCGGTTCGGTTCGCACGACGACGCTCGGAAACCGCAACACGAGCGTGCCGGAGATCGTCAGCTCGTTCTGCCGGAACTGGTCGTCCCACCAGCTTCGCGGCGTCAGATGTAGGGCACCGTCGACCTCCGCGGCCACGATCTGCCCATCGCGTCGCGTCCACTCGGCGTCGAGGTAACGACGCCGGCCACTCGGCTCGACGCGAACGGCCTGACGGGACGGTGCCGGCAGGCCGAAGCGCCGGCACAACCGAACGAAGTCGATCTCGCTCAGGGCTTCGGACCCCTGCCCGATGTCCTGCACGGCAGTCCGCAGCACGCTGTGATGCCGCAGCCGCGGCGCCGCGGCTAGAGCCAGCCCGAGTTGGGCTGCCGACACGAGCCGCTGTTGGACACCGGCGGCCAGGATGCCGCAGGCGGGGCGGGGCTTGGCGAAGGTGCCGGCCGCAACGAGCAGCGCCGGAGCGATCTGGTGCAAGCGCCGTGCGGGCAGCGTCGGCGTCGCCGCCCAGTTGCCGGCGTAGTGCAGGCGCACCGCACTGCCCGTTGGCCGCACGACCCGCGCACCGGCGGGCACGAGCACGTGAATCCGCTCGCGTTCCCAGCCGGCCAGTCCGTGCTCCTCGGCGGCGGTGAAGGCGGTGAGCACGGCGCGCGGACCGCAGTTCAGCAGAGCGACGTGCCGCCGTTCATCGGGTTGGAATGGGCCGTTGTGCAGCACAATTGCACGGCCGGCACGCTGCCAGCGGCGCGCGGCGAGTTGGGCACGGATCGCGGCCGGCTGCCAACCCCAGCAGCGCAGCCTTGCGGCCGTGACGACCGTGTCGTAGGCGTTGTCGAGTGTCTCGGGCACCGAACGGGTTGCGGCTGCGGTGAGCATGCGCGTGATCGTCGCGTCGACTACGGCCGGCGGGGCCGTTTCGATGCGTGCTGTGGACGAGCGCCATGGTTGTGGACAGACGACTTGACACCGCGACCTGGATGGATCTTGTTGCTGATCAGCGGTTGGAGCCGCACATCTGCAACAAGATCGCCAGTTCCGTCATCCCGAGCAGATCGCCGTAGAACGCTCGCGCGGCAGGCTCGGTATCAGCCGGTATTGCCACCTGGACGTGGTCGTATCCGGTGATCACGGCTTGTGGGCGACGGCGAAGATGCGGCGGAACGGGAACAACGTGCCGTGCTCGGTC
>DAITQD010000117.1:0-8081 GCA_036833255.1 Jatrophihabitantaceae bacterium | reverse complement strand
ACCTGCGCCGCCTGTGGCGAGGCCAGCTCCCGCTCCTTCTTGTACAGCCCGGCGTCGCGGATTTCCTCGATCGTCTCCTGCAACTGCTCACGCACCGATCCGTACATCAGAGCTCCGTCCAATCCAGAATGACCTTGCCGCATTGGCCGCTGCGCGCGGTGGCGAAGGCGTCGGCCCACTCCCCCGCGGCAAACCGATGCGTGATCACCTTTGAGATGTCCAGGCCAGACCTCAACATCGCGCTCATCGCGTACCAGGTCTCGAACATCTCCCGGCCGTAGATGCCTTTGATCGTGATCATGTGCGTGACGACCTTGGCCCAGTCGATCTCGATAGGCTGGCTGGGCAGGCCCAGCATCGCGATGCGGCCACCGTGGTTGAGGTTCGCTATCACGTCGGGCAATGCTGCCGGGTGCCCGCTCATCTCGAGCGCGACATCGAAGCCCTCGACCATCCCGAGCCGGCGCTGGGCGTCGCCGATCGACTCGCGAGAGACGTCCAGTGCGAGGTCGGCACCCATCTCGCGGGCCAGCGCGAGCCGGTACTCGCTCACGTCGGTGATCACCACGAACCGCGCGCCGACGTGCCGCGCCACCTCCGCGGCCATCAGACCGATCGGGCCGGCGCCGGTGATCAACACGTCCTCGCCGACGAGCGGGAACGACAGCGCGGTGTGCACGGCATTGCCGAACGGGTCGAAGATCGCGCCCAGGTCGGGATCGACCGGCACATGGTGCACCCACACGTTCGACTCCGGCAGCACGACGTACTCGGCGAACGCGCCGTCGCGGTTGACCCCGACGCTGGACGTGCGGATGCACAGATGCCGCCGCCCGGCCCGGCAGTTGCGGCAGGTGCCGCAGACGACGTGCCCCTCCCCGGACACCTGGTCGCCAACGCGAACGTCGCGCACGCCGTCGCCGAGAGCGACGACCTCGCCGCAGAACTCGTGCCCAGGCACGAGCGGCGCGTCCACGGCGTTCGCGGCCCACGCGTCCCACGACTCGATGTGCAGGTCGGTGCCGCAGATCCCGGTGCGCAGGACGCGGATCGTGACCTCGCCGGGTCCAACCTCCGGCTCCGGGCGGTCGGTGAGCTCGAAACCCGGTGCGGCCGCGGCCTTGTAGAGCGCCTTCACGTAGCTGTTCCTCCTCGCACACCGCTGTGCTCGGCCGGTCAGGGCGACTTCCTACCCTACGGGCGCGCGCGGTGGCCTCGGCTTCCTGCCCAATCTGCTACATTTATGTACATGATAGCAACGGTGGGTATCGCCGAGCTCCGCCAAAATCTCAGCCACTATCTGCGCCGCGTTCAAAGCGGCGAGCGGCTTGTGGTGACCGATCACAACAAGCCGGTGGCCGAAATCGGCCCGCCGGCAACCCCGGCGTCGGCGCTGGACCGACTGATCTCGGAGGGTCGGGTCAACCCGCCCGCTCGCCGGGGCTTACCGGAGCCCCTCGTGCTCGACGCCGAACCATACGCACTCAGGCGGGCCCTCGACGAGATCCGCGGCGAGCGCTAGGTGGCGCTGGTCTACGTCGACTCATCGGCCCTGGTCAAGTTGGTTCTCGACGAGCCTGAAAGCGGCACGCTGCGGACCTATTTCGCCGATGCCGACCTCGTCTCGAGCGAGCTCGTGCTCACCGAGGTCCCCCGTGCAGTGCGCCGGGCCAGCTCGCGCGATCCCCAGCTGCCCGCCAACGTGCTGCTCGCCCGCGCCGAACAGCTCCTCGACACCCTGGCGCTCTTACCGCTCGACCGTCCGATGCTCGTCATCGCAGGCGGCCTGGGTGAGCCGTCGCTCCGGGCGCTGGATGCCATCCACGTCGCAGCCGCCGCCGTGGTGAGTCCGATCGACGCCTTCGTCAGCTACGACCCACGGCAGAGTTCGGCAGCACGCCTGGCCGGGTTGCGCACCGTGGCGCCCGGGTCCTGACGCCGGCCTCGCGCGCGCCGCGACGCTCAGCCCGCCGGATCACCCAGTAATGCATCGACGAACTGCTCGGGATCGAACGGTGCCAAGTCATCGGCGCCCTCACCGAGACCGACCAGCTTGACCGGAACACCCAGCTCCCTCTGCACACTGATCACGATGCCACCGCGTGCGGTGCCGTCGAGTTTGGTCAGCACGATGCCCGTGACGTCGACGACCTCGGTGAACACCCGCGCCTGGGTCAGGCCGTTCTGGCCCGTAGTGGCGTCGAGCACGAGCAGGGTCTCGTCGACCGGCCCGTGCCTCTCGACCACGCGTTTGACCTTGCCCAGCTCGTCCATCAGACCGACCTTGGTGTGCAGGCGGCCAGCAGTGTCGATCACAACGGTATCGACCCTGGCGTCGGTGCCCCGCTTGACCGCGTCGAACGCGACACTCGCGGGATCGCCGCCTGCTGGCCCGCGCACCGTCTCGGCACCGACCCGCGACCCCCACGTCTGCAACTGCTCGGCCGCCGCGGCCCGGAAGGTGTCGGCCGCGGCGAGCAGGACCGTGCGGCCGTCGGCCACCAGGACGCGCGCGAGCTTTCCGCACGTCGTGGTCTTTCCCGTCCCGTTGACGCCTACCACCAGCACGACCGCAGGCCGGTCCGACGTCGGCAGGGTGTGCAACGAACGGTCCAGGTCCGGCTGCAGTGCGGTGACGAGTTCGTCGGCGAGCAGCGCGCGCAATTCGCCCTGCGAGCGGGTGCCGAGCACCTTGGTGCGGGTCCGTAGCCGCTCGACGATCTCGGTCGTTGCGCCCACGCCCACGTCGGCGCTCAGCAGCGCCTCCTCGATCTCCTCCCACGCCTGCTCGTCGAGGTTCTCCCGGGACAGGACGGACAGCAGGCCGCGGCCGAGCGTGGTCTGCGATCGGGCCAGGCGGGCCCGCAGCCGCAGCAGCCGGCCGGCAGTGGGCTCCGGCGTCTCGACCGCCGGTGGTATCGCCACCGGCGGCGCCTCGGCCGGCATGACTTCGGTGTCGCCAACGCCAGGCAGGTAGTCGACGCCGGGCCGGGGCGAGGCGTTCGTGCCGCGCCGCCGGCGCGGCACGACGAATGCGACGAGCAGCAGGGCCGCGACAACGACGATGGCCAGGGCAATCCAGAGGTAGATCACCCGGTCATCCTCTCAGCCCGCGCAGCGGCCTGAGACGGGACAGCTCAGCGCGTGTGGGCGAGTCCACCGTTCAGCCACTGCGACCACGGCACATTCCAGTCGCCGTAGCCCGCGCCGAGCTGCATCTTCGGCCCGTTGGCGTTCGGGTACATGACCACGTCGCCGATGCCGAGGAAGTTGTACAGCTTCAGGGCGTCCGGGGTGAGCATATTGGTACAGCCGTTGGAGGAATCGAGGCGACCGATGTTCCCGGTGTTCCAGGGTGCTGCGTGCAGGTACTCGCCGCCGTAGGTCAGTCGCTGGGTGTATTTGACGCCGCACTCGTTGTAGCCCGGGCCGCTCATGCAGATGCTCTTACCCTTTTCCATGATCACTTTGGTGCCGCGTGCGGTCGGTGTACTTACCGCACCCAGGGAAACCGGGAAGGCGCCGAACGGCTTGCCGTCGGTGGTCACCGTGATCATGTGGGTCGAGTCGTCGACCGTCGAGATGTTGGCTGCGCCGGTGGAGAAGTCCGACGTGAGGCTGTCGTCGAAGCTCAGCCCACGGCCTGCAGACAGACCCTTGACGGGCAGGTCCACGTGGACAGTGGCGTGCGCCGGCCAGTAGCTCTGCATCCGGAAGTGCGCCTCGACCGGGTATCCCTTCTCGGCCGACGAGGTCTCGAAATACCACGCGCCCTTCACCGGCGTGTCGTTCACGGTGGCCTTCGTCGCCTGCTGGAACGCGGTGCCATTGGTCGGCGTGCGCGAGAAGTAAGCGATGACCGGAATGCCGACGCCGAACGTTGATCCGTCGCTGAACTTCAGCTTGACATGGACGGGTTTCCCCAGGTGCGCGGTCTTCGACGGTGCTGGGCTCGTCGAGGGCGCGCCACTCGTGACCGTCGTGGTCTGGCCGTTGGACTGGGTGATCACGACCGTGCGGATGGCGGGCTTGCCGCTGGAACTACAGGCCGACAGGGCGAGCGTGGCACCGGCGAGCAGCGCCAGCGCGCTCCACATCCGGCGAGGTCGAGTGGTTGATCCCGGCTTCGTCACCCCATCACGGTAAGTGACGATGCAGAATTTGGCCGGACCGGGCTGATCCGTTTCACAGCCGTAATACTTCGTTTTGTCTGGGTTCGACCCCCGTTCAGCCGTCGCGGAGCCGCTGGCTGATGACCTGGGTCACCCCGTCGCCGCGCATCGTCACACCGTAGAGCGCGTCGGCGATCTCCATCGTCCGCTTCTGATGAGTGACCAGGATGATCTGGCTGCTCGTCCGCAGTTCTGCGATCAGCGCGATCAGCCGGCCCAGGTTCACGTCGTCGAGGGCCGCCTCCACCTCGTCCAGGATGTAGAACGGGCTGGGCCGGGCACGGAAGATCGCCACGAGCAGCGCCACTGCGGTCAGCGAGCGTTCCCCGCCCGACAGCAGCGAGAGCCGCTTCACCTTCTTGCCCGGCGGGCGCGCCTCGACGTCGATGCCGGTGAGCAGCATGTCGTCCGGGTCACTCAGCACGAGCCGCCCCTCGCCGCCCGGGAACAGTGTCGCGAACACGATCTCGAACTCCCGCGCGACGTCGTGAAAAGCGATGGTGAACACCTCGAGGATGCGGTCGTCGACCTCCCGCACGACCGTGAGCAGGTCACGGCGGGTGGCCTTGAGGTCCTCCAGCTGCGTCGAGAGGAACTGGTGGCGCTCCTCGAGCGCCGCGAACTCCTCGAGCGCGAGGGGGTTCACGCTGCCGAGCAGGGCGAGATCACGCTCAGCGCGGGCAGCCCGCTTCTCCTGCGTCGGGCGGTGAAACGGTCCCGGCTGTGGCGCGACGACCTGCTCGCCGCGTTCGCGCGCCTGCTCGTACTCGGCTGTCTCGATAGCGCTGGGCGGGGCGGGCTCATCGGGGCCGTACTCGGCGTGCAGTGCCTCGACGTCGACGCCGTACTCCTCGACCGCGCGCTGTTCCAGCTGCTCGATCCGCAACCGCTGCTCGGCGCGCACGATCTCGTCGCGGTGCACCGCGTCGGTGAGGCGGGTGAGCTGCTCGACCAGCTCACGGGTCTGCGCCCGCAGGGTGAGCAGCTCACCGTCACGGACGACCCGGACCTGCTGGGCGGTGTCGCGCTCGGCGATCGCGGCGGCGACGGACTCACCGATCCGCCTGAGGACCTGAATGGCCGCGTCACGCACGGCGCCGGCGACGAGCGCCCCGCGCGCTCGCGCCGCCCGCACCTGCTGCTGGCGCCGTCGCGCGGCGCGTTCGACCTCCGCAGCACGCAGCAACTGCTCGGCGCGGCCCGAGACGGCGCGCACCCGCTCCTCGCCGGTACGCACCGCGAGGCGCGCTTCCATCTCGGACTGCCGGGCCAGGGCGACCTCGGCCTGCAGCGAGTCACGCTCGTCCGCGACCGGCTCCTCGGGCTCGTCGGCTTGGCTCTCGGCGAGGTGCAGGCGCTCCTCGAGGTCGCAGAGTCCGGCCAGATCCCGGTCGCGGGCCTGCTCCGCGGCGCCGCGAGCGGCGTCGAGGCGGGCCGCCTCGGCACTCGCCGAGCGGGCGGCCTGACCCAATTGCGCGAGCTGCTCGGCGACCGCGGACAGCTTCGCGTCGGACTCGTGCAGCGCAAGTAGCGCCGCCTCGACGTTGCCCTGCAGCGCCTCGGCGCGGCCGCGGGACTCGCTCAGCTGGGCGTGCAGGCGCTCGTGCCGCGCGGCGGCCTCGTCGGCCTTGAGTTGTGCCTCGTCGACGGCCGCGCGGATCTCGATGGCACTGGGCGCGGAGGACGAGCCACCCGCCGACCAGCGCGCGCCGAGGACATCGCCGTCGTGCGTCACGGCGCGGACGGACGGGTGGTCGGCTACGAGGCTGTGTGCGCCCGCGAGGTCAGCCACAACGGCGACCCGGTCCAGGGCGCCCTCGACGCTGCCGCGGATCGCGGCGGGCGCCCGGACGAGGTCCACGGCCCAGACGGCGTCGGGCGGAAGCGCCGGCCAGGCTGAGCGGTCCAGCGGCGGCGCCGCGCCGCCGACGAGCAGACCGGCGCGGCCGGCATCGTCGTGCTTGAGCACTTCGAGCGCGCTGAGCGCGTCGGTGGCCGACGCGACGGCGACGGCATCGGCGACCGCGCCGAGCGCCGCGGCGAGGGCGGCCTCGTGGCCCGCGTCGACCGTCAGCAAGGCCGCGACCGAGCCGAGCAGGCCGGGCAGTCTCGATCCCGCGGCCAGCAAGGCGCCGGCGCCGTCCTTGCTGGTCAGGCCGAGGGCCAGCGCGTCGGCCCGCGCGGCCCAGGTAGCGCGTTCGCGTTCTGCTTCCCGCTCGCCCGCGGCCAGCTCCCGTACCCGCGCCTCGATCGAGTCGGATGCGCCGACGGCCGCTCCATGCCGCTCGTCCAGGCTGAGTTCGCCCTCGTCGAGCACACCCACCTCGGCCTGCACGCGGGCGAGTTCGGTCTCGGCGGCGGTGGCCCGGGCCCGTGGCTCCGTCGCGGCGTTCGACAGTCGGGCGATCTCGTCGCCGCCTGCGCTCGCGCGAGTGCGCAGGGCGTTCACCTGGCCGACCAGCGTGGCCAGCCCTTCGCGGCGATCGGCTACCGCGCGCGCCGCGGCGACCAGGGCGCGCTCGGCCTCGGCCAGGCGGCGCTCCAGCTCCTGCCGGGTACCGACAACCTCGGTCAGGGCGGTGTGCGAGCCGGTCAGGGCGCCCTGTAGCTGCGCCTCCTCGGCGCGCACCTCGACGGCCTCTGCCTCCATCGCCTCGGGGTCGCGGCCGGGACGGGCCTCCTCGGGCTCGGCGGCCAGGTGCCGGGCCCTTTCGGCGGCGAGCGACGCGGTGCCGCGGAAGCGTTCCTCGAGCGCCGAGAGCCGGTAGCACGTCTCCTGCGTCCGAGCCACGAGCGGGGCGTCGACGGCGACCGCCTGCTCGAGCTCGGCCTCGCGGGTGCGTGCCTGCTCAACGGCGGCCTCGACCTCCGCGCGACGGCCCCGGATCGCGTCCTCGTCGGCGACCTCACGGTCCAGCTCCACCCGCAGCGCCACCAGGTCGTCGGCGAGCAGACGCAGCCGCGAGTCACGCAGCTCGGCCTGGACGCCGGCCGCGCGGCGGGCGATCTCGGCCTGCTTGCCGAGCGGTTTGAGCTGGCGGCGCAGCTCGCCGGTCAGGTCGGTGATGCGGGTGAGGTTCGCCTGCATCGCGTCGAGCTTGCGCACGGCCTTCTCTTTGCGCTTGCGGTGCTTGAGGACGCCAGCGGCCTCCTCGATGAAGCCGCGGCGCTCTTCCGGGCGCGCCTGCAGGACCGAGTCGAGCTGCCCCTGCCCGACGATGACGTGCATCTCGCGGCCGATGCCCGAGTCGGACAGCAGTTCTTGGATGTCGAGCAGCCGGACGCCGCCTCCGTTGATCTCGTAATCGCTGGTGCCCTCGCGGAACATCCGGCGGGTGATCGCGACCTCGGTGTAGTCGATCGGCAACGCGTTGTCGGAGTTGTCGATCGTCAGCGTCACCTCGGCGCGGCCGAGCGGCGGGCGGGCGGCGGTGCCGGCGAAGATGACGTCTTCCATCTTGCCGCCGCGCAGTGACTTGGCGCCCTGCTCGCCGAGGACCCAGGCGATGGCGTCGACAACATTGCTCTTGCCGGATCCGTTCGGCCCGACGACCGCCGTGATCCCCGGCTCGAAGCGCAGGGTGGTGGCCGATGCGAAGGACTTGAAGCCCCGCAGCGTCAGCGACTTGAGGTGCACACATCTCCCGGATCAGGTCGTCGCCGCAGCGAGCAGCGCGAGGATCGTCCCGAAGAACCTACAGCTTGGGCGTGTCTGTTAGTCCCCGCTCGTCGCGAGCGGCGTTCGGGCGGTGGCTGGCAAGGCGGAGGAGGCGGCCATACCGCTGTTGTATGGACGACGACGACAACGTAGCCAGGCGCCGATCCGGGCGACGCGCAGCAGAGCATGCGAGTGACAGACGCGCCCTAGGCCAGGGCCGGCTCGGCCGCCTCGGAGATCCGGTGCAACTC
>DAITQD010000116.1:0-8114 GCA_036833255.1 Jatrophihabitantaceae bacterium | reverse complement strand
GCGATCGTCGAGAAGCCCGCGGAGCCGGAGCACGAGCACGCCAACGGCGGCCACAGCCACGGCGGTCACGGCCACAGCCACGGGGGCGGTTTCTAACACTGGTCCTTGGCGCAGTTCGGCCCCGCAGCGATTGCTGCGGGGCCGCCCTACTCTCGATCACCTACAGGTTAGCCACACTGCGGGCGACCGGTCGAAGTCGCTGGCTAGGCGAGCTTGCGCGTCAGCATCGCCTCGCGCTCGTCGGCGGACAGGCCGCCCCAGACGCCGTAGGGCTCGCGCACCGCAAGCGCCCACCGCAGGCAGTTCTCGATCACCGGGCAGCCGGAACAGACGTCCTTTGCACGGCTCTCGCGCCGGGTACGCGACGGGCCGCGTTCGTTCTCCGGGTGGTAGAAGTTCGCGGTATCGGTGCCGCGGCAGGCGGCGTGCGTCTGCCAGTCCCAATCGCCCTGGCGTGGGGCGGGAAGCTGTCGCACGTCACCCATTGCTCTGCCCTCCGGAGCAGCCGCACCGCCATCCCCATGCAGCGGTCGTCTACCTATCCAAAGAGCGACGAGCCCAAAGGTGACGCGGGTGGGGCAACCCAGCGGGCGGGCCGTGACCGATTGGGTGTGTATCCGGGCGAAGCGACCGTCGTAGGCCGGCTAGCGGCGCTTGGTGAGGGCGTTGACGGCGTCGGTGTAGCCGCGGGCGTAGTCCCAGCTGACATAGGCGTCCTGGTCGGGGGCGAAGGCCGGCTCGTGCACGTGAGTGCGGCCCTCGCCCAGCAACGCCCGCAGGTTGGCCGCCATCAGGTCCCAGCCGAAGAAGTGCTGCTCCCCGCAGTCACCGCACTCGACGGTGATGCCGTCGATTCCGTGCGGATCGAGCGTGGTGCGGAACTCGGCGAGTTCGGCCACGTCGGCGAGCACGTCGACGCGTTCGTCGTCGCTGAGGGGCTGCGCCGGCTCGTTGTCGTCGAGCAAGGCGGCCGGGTCGCTCGGGTCGTCCAGGAACGGATCGAGCGGGCCGTCGTCGAGATTCACCGGGTCCCCACGCAATAGGTCACCTGACGAGAGTAAGTCCGATTCACCCCGGACCGCCAACCGGGTCCCCATCAGCGTGCCCCGATTGCCTCGAGGGGGCGGGTGCGGGCAGCCCGGCTGCCCGGCCAAAGCGCGGCGAGCCCGCCCACGACACCGGCCACCGGTCCGAGCCAGCAAGGTAGGTTGGGTGAAGTATCGGTGCCCACAAGGAGTTACTGCGTTGACTGATCAGCCTCTCGTCGACGGCCTTCCCGCCAAGTTCGCCACCCTCGGCCTGACGTTCGATGATGTGCTGCTGCTGCCGGGCGAGACCGACGTGATCCCGTCCGAGGTCGACACCACCGCCCGGCTCACCCGCGAGATCTCCGTCGCGATCCCGCTGGTGTCGGCGGCGATGGACACCGTCACCGAAGCGCGGATGGCGATCGCGATGGCCCGCCAGGGTGGTATCGGGGTGCTGCACCGCAACCTGTCGATCGAGGACCAGACCGGCCAGGCCGACCTCGTCAAACGCTCCGAGTCGGGCATGGTCAGCGACCCGGTTACCGTCGGCCCGGACGCCACCGCCGCCGATGTGGACGCCCTCTGCGGTCGGTATCGCATCTCGGGCGTGCCGGTCATCGACGCGACTGGCGTGCTCGTCGGCATCATCACCAACCGTGATCTGCGCTTCGTCGCCGCTGCCGACTTCGCCCGGCGCACGGTGCGTGAGCTGATGACGCCCATGCCGCTGGTCACCGGTCCCGTCGGCATCAGCCGCGACGACGCCGCGGCGCTGCTGGCCAAGCACAAGATCGAGAAGCTGCCGCTGGTCGACAACGGGGGCCGGCTGCGGGGGCTGATCACCGTCAAGGACTTCGTGAAGTCCGAGCAGTTCCCGGTGGCCACCAAGGACGGCGATGGGCGACTGCGGGTGGCGGCCGCGCTCGGGTTCTTCGGAGAAGCGTGGGAGCGCGCCGCAGCGCTGGCCGAAGCCGGCGTCGACGTGCTGGTGCCCGACGTTGCCAACGGGCAGGCGCGGTTGATGCTCGACCTGATCCGGCGGCTCAAGGCCGATCCGGCCACCCGGCATGTGCAGATCATCGCCGGCAATGTCGCCACCCGGGCCGGCGCGCAGGCGCTGGTCGAGGCGGGTGCCGACGCCGTCAAGGTCGGAGTCGGGCCGGGCTCGATCTGCACGACACGCATCGTCGCGGGGGTCGGCGTCCCGCAGATCACCGCGATCTACGACGCTGCGCAGGCCTGCCGAGCGGCGAGCGTCCCCGTCGTCGGCGACGGTGGGCTGCAGTACTCCGGTGATATCGCGAAGGCGCTCGTGGCCGGTGCTGACACGGTGATGCTCGGCTCGCTGCTGGCCGGCTGCGACGAGTCGCCCGGTGACCTGGTGTTCGTCAACGGCAAGCAGTTCAAGCGCTACCGGGGGATGGGCTCGCTGGGCGCGATGGCCTCGCGAGGGCGCGTCTCGTACTCCAAGGATCGCTACTTCCAAGCCGATGTGCCCAGTGACGACAAGATCGTCCCCGAGGGCATCGAGGGGCAGGTGCCCTATCGCGGTCCGCTGTCGGCGGTGGCACACCAGCTGATCGGCGGCCTGCACCAGTCGATGTTCTACGTGGGCGCGCACACAATTCCGCAACTGCAGGAGCGCGGCCAGTTCGTGCGAATTACCGCGGCGGGCCTGAAGGAGTCACACCCACACGACATCGAGATGACGGTCGAGGCCCCGAACTACTTCTCCGGCTGATCGCTGCCGAGGTGGGCCTTGGCGACGCGCTTGGCGACGACCATGCGCCACGCGTCGATGACGAGTTCGTGCAGTTCGGTCACCTCGAGCGCCGCCAGCCGCACCCGCACCCAGTTGTAGCGCTCATCTGAGCGGGCCGGCATCAGGAACGTGTCGGGCTCGGCAGCGACCAGGGCGGCCCGTTCCTCCTTCGGGAATGCGAAGCCCAGCACCGTCTCGTCGGCCGACAACGACAGGTAGACGATCCGGCCGATGCGGAACTTGACGCGGTCGCGCACCAGCGCCTCTTCCGTACGTGGTAGCGACGTCGCTATCCGGCGTACGTCGTCGACGGTGACCATGGCGACGATGGTGGCACGGCGGCAGCCGGTCCTGATCACCCGGCGCTCGCGGCAGGGTGCGACCTGCGAGGCCACCGGACCAGTACGGCAGACTCGGGTCATGCCGGAAACCGTGGAGATCGGGCTGGGCCGCAGTGCTCGCCGTGGCTACGGCCTCGACGAGATCGCGCTCGTTCCGTCCCGTCGCACCCGGGGCTCCGCGGTTGTGTCGACGGGCTGGCAGATCGACGCGCACGCCTTCTCGTTGCCGCTGGTGGCGGCACCCTCCGACGCGGTCGTCTCGCCGGACACGGCGGTCGAGGTCGAGCGCCTCGGCGGACTGGCCGTTCTCGACGGCGAGGGGCTCTGGACGCGCTACGACGACGCGGCCGCCGAGCTACGCGGTCTCGACGGCGACACCGCCACACTGCAGCGCGTCTACGCCGAGCCCGTCTCGCCCGAACTGCTGCGCCGCCGGGTCGGCGAGCTGCGCGCCTCGGGCGTCCGTGTTGCGGTGCGGCTCTCCCCGCAACACACCGCCGAGCTCGCGCCGCACGTGCTCGCCGAGGGTGTCGATCTGCTGGTAATCCAGGGCACGGTGATCTCCGCCGAGCACGTCGCGGAGGGTGAGACGCCGGGTCTCAACCTCAAGACGTTCATCGCCGACCTCGACGTGCCCGTGCTCGTCGGCGGCTGCACCAACTACCAGACTGCGCTGCACCTGATGCGCACCGGCGCTGCGGGCGTGATCATCGGCTACGGCGCGCATCTCGGCTCGACCACCCACTTGGCGCTCGGTATCGATGTGCCGATGGCCACTGCAGTGGTCGACGCCGCCGCTGCCCGTCGCGACTACCTGGACGAGACCGGCGGGCGCTACGTGCACCTGGTCGCATACGGCGACCTGTCGACCGGCGGCGACATCGCCAAGGCGCTCGCCTGCGGAGCCGACGCGGTGATGCTCGGCGACGCGCTGGCGGCCGCCACGCAGGCGCCCGGCGACGGGCACTACTGGGACGCGACGGCGGCGCATCCCCGGGTGCCGCGCTCGGTGATCACCGACCACGGCATCCCCGCCGCGGACCGTCCCAGTCTCGAGGAACTGCTCGTCGGCCCGACCGCGGACCCGAGCGGTGAGCGCAATCTGTTCGGCGCGCTACGCCGGGTCATGGGCAAGTGTGGGTACTCGACCGTCAAGGAGTTCCAGAAGGCGGAACTCATCGTCACCGAAGGCAGATGAGCATGCTGAAGCTGGGCTACAAAGCCTCCAACGAGCAGTTCGCGCCGCAGGAGTTGCTGCATTACGGCGTCCTCGCCGAGGAGGTCGGCTTCGATTCGGTGTTCGTCAGCGACCACCTGCAGCCGTGGCGTCACGACGGCGGTCACGCGCCGTTCGCGATGACCTGGCTGGGGGCGCTCGGCGCGCGCACCGAGCGGATCACGATAGGCACCAGCGTGCTGACGCCGACGTTCCGCTATCACCCGGCGATCGTCGCGCAGGCCTTCGCGACGCTCGGCTGCCTCTTCCCCGGCCGCGTCGTGCTCGGCATGGGGACCGGCGAGTCGCTGAACGAGGTGGCGCTCGGCCTGACCTGGCCCGAGGGCAAGGAGCGCTTCGCCCGCTTCCGCGAGGCGGTCGCGCTGATCCGCCGGCTTTGGTCGGAGGAGCGGGTCACCCACGAGGGCGAGTACTACCGCACCGACAAGGCGACGATCTACGACCGCCCCGACCAGCCGGTTCCGCTGTACCTCGCCGGCTCCGGCCCGGCCGCGACGCGCTACGCCGGCCGGGTCGGCGACGGCTACATCACCACGTCGGGCAAGGCGCCGGAGCTCTACACCGACACGCTGCTGCCCGCGGTCGCCGAGGGCGCGGCCAAGGCAGGACGTCAGGTGAGCGACCTGGACATGATGATTGAGGTCAAGGTCTCCTTCGACCACGACCGCGACGCCGCGATGGCCGCGACGCACGTCTGGGGCGCGCTCGCACTCACGCCCGAGCAGAAGTCCGGCGTCGACGACCCTGTCGAGATGCAGCGCCTGGCCGACGAACTGCCGGTCGAGCGCACCGCGAGCAGGTTCATCGTCTCCACCGACCCGGACGAGCACGTCGCCGCGATCAAGCGCTACGTCGATCTCGGCTTCACCCACCTGGTGTTCCACGCCCCGGGGCCCGACCAGGAGCGCTTCCTGCGGCTCTACGGTGCGGAAATATTGCCGCGCCTGCGCGCGCTGTGACCGACGTGCAGACTTCTGGATTGCGGCGCGCGCTGCGCCGGGCACGTGACGGCGTCAATCTGGACGCGGTCGAGGCCGAGATCCTGCTGTCCGCGCGCGGCGATGACCTCCTCGACCTGTGCGCCTCGGCGGCGCGGGTGCGCGACTCGGGCCTGGCCGCCGCAGGACGTCCCGGTGTCGTCACCTACTCGCGCAAGGTGTTCATCCCGCTGACCCGGCTGTGCCGCGACCGTTGCCACTACTGCACCTTCGCCACCACGCCGAATCGCCTCGAGGCGCCCTACCTCTCGCCCGACCAGGTGCTGGCGATCGCCGAGCAGGGCGGCGCCATGGGCTGCAAGGAGGCGCTGTTCACGCTCGGCGACCGACCCGAGGACCGCTGGCCCGCCGCCCGCGAGTGGCTCGACGCGCACGGTTACGACGACACGCTCGCTTACTTGCGGGCGATGGCGGTCCTGGTGCTGGAGCGGACGGGCCTGCTACCGCACCTGAATCCGGGCGTGCTGTCGTGGGCCGAGCTTCAGCGACTCAAGCCGGTGGCCCCGTCGATGGGGATGATGCTCGAGACGACGTCACGGCGGCTGTTCGAAGACCCGCACGGCGCGCACTTCGGCTCGCCGGACAAGGACCCGGCCGTCCGGCTGCGGGTGCTCGAGGATGCCGGGCGGTCCAACATCCCGTTCACCACCGGGATCCTGATCGGCATCGGCGAGACGCTCGCCGAACGGGCCGATTCGATCTTTGCGATCCGCCGTGTGGCGCGCGCCTACAACGGCGTGCAGGAAGTGATCGTGCAGAACTTCCGCGCCAAGCCCGACACCGCCATGGCGCGGATGCCTGACGCGGAGATCGCCGACCTCGCCGCGACGGTGGCCGTGACGCGCCTGGTGCTCGGGCCGGCCGCGCGCATCCAGGCACCGCCGAACCTGATCGGCGAGGAGTACGCGCTGCTGCTCGGCGCGGGTATCGACGACTGGGGCGGGGTCTCGCCGCTGACGCCCGACCACGTCAACCCGGAACGCCCCTGGCCCCAGATCGACGAGCTCGCGGCGCGCTGCGCCGAAGCCGGGTTCCGCCTCGTCGAGCGGCTCACCGTCTACCCGCGCTACGTGCGGGCCGGCGAGCCGTGGCTGGACCCACGGATCCTGCCGCACGTCACCGCGCTCGCCGATCCCGCGACGGGTCTGGCGCGCGAAAACGCGGTGGCGCAGGGGATTGCGTGGCAGGAGCCCGAGGACGCGTGGCGCGCCGACGGCCGCGTCGATCTGCACACCGCGATCGACTTCGACGGGCGCACTGCCGACAGGCGGGACGACTTCGACAGCGTTTACGGAGACTGGGACGCCGTGCGCGAGGATGCGGTGCGGGTGGGTGCGCCGGACCGATTCGACACCGACGTCCTCGCTGCATTGCGCAACGCCGAGCGCGACCCCGCCGGTCTGTCCGACGCCGATGCGCTCGCCCTGTTCCACGCCGACGGCCCCGAGCTGGACGCCGTCGCCGCATTGGCCGACGGGCTGCGCCGTGACGCCGTCGGCGACGAGGTCACCTACATCGTCAACCGGAACATCAACTTCACCAACGTCTGCTACACGGGCTGCCGGTTCTGCGCCTTCGCGCAGCGCCGCACCGACGCCGATGCGTACACGCTCTCACTCGAGCAGGTCGGCGAGCGCGCCGAGCAGGCGTGGGCGCTCGGCGCCACCGAGGTCTGCATGCAGGGCGGCATCCACCCCGACCTGCCCGGCACCGCCTACTTCGACATCGCCGCCGAGGTAAAGCGCCGCACGCCCGACATGCACGTGCATGCGTTCAGCCCGATGGAGGTCGTCAACGGCGCCTCGCGCACCGGCCTGTCCATCCGCGACTGGCTGAGTCGGGCCCGCGAGGCAGGTCTTGGCACAATCCCCGGAACGGCTGCCGAGATTCTCGACGACGACGTGCGCTGGCTGCTCACCAAGGGCAAGCTGCCTGCCGCCACGTGGATCGAGGTCGTCACCACCGCGCACGAACTCGGCATCCGGAGCTCGTCGACGATGATGTACGGCCACGTCGACACGCCCGCACACTGGCTCGGGCACCTGCGCGTGCTGTCGCGTATTCAGGACCGGACCGGCGGCTTCACCGAGTTCGTCGGGTTGCCGTTCATCCACACCAATGCGCCGATCTACCTAGCCGGCGTAGCGCGCCCCGGCCCGACGTTGCGTGAGAATCGCGTCGTCCACGCGATGGCGCGAATCCTGCTGCACGGTCGTATCGACAACATCCAGTGCTCGTGGGTGAAGCTCGGTGTGGACGGCTCCCGGCAGATGCTCACCGGCGGCGTCAACGACCTCGGCGGCACGCTGATGGAGGAGACGATCAGCCGGATGGCCGGCAGCCAGCACGGCTCGGCCAAGACCGTGGCCCAGCTGCGCGAGATCGTCGGCGGGCTGCCCGGGCGCACCACCCGCCAACGCGACACCCTCTACGGCACCGTTACCGACGAGCGCCTCGCCGCCGCGGACACGTTCACCGGCTCGCTGCCCAGCCTCGTTTCGCTACCTTGATCAAGTCCTAAATCGCCAGGTGACGAAACGGGTACTAGAACGGTGGCGGGTCGGGGTCGCCGTCGATTGCCGGGGGTTGGTCCGGGTTCTGGCTGGCTTGCATGGTGCGATCGACCGGATACGTCGCGGGGGGTTCGATGTAGCGATGCCCGGTTGGTGATGTCCATTCGGTGCTGCCGTCGGGTAGTCGTTTTGGTTGCCAGCCGGCGTCGTGTTTGCCGTGGTGGTGTCGACTGCA
>DAITQD010000115.1:0-8157 GCA_036833255.1 Jatrophihabitantaceae bacterium | reverse complement strand
ACCTCGGCCAGTACCGCCCGCTCCCCATAGGGCCGCAGCCGCACGTTCATGCGAACGGTTCGAGGGTGATACCCCGCTCGGTGAGTGCCGCGCGGACCGCACGCGCCAGCGTGACGGCGCCCGGCGTGTCGCCGTGCAGGCACAGCGACACGGCAGACACCGCGACGAGCGAACCGTCGACGGCGCGCACGTGCCCGTCGCGGGCGATCGAGATCGCCTGGTCGACCACGACCGCCTCGTCGGTGAGCACGGCGCCAGGCTCGCCGCGCCGGACGAGCCGGCCACTGGGCAGGTAGGCGCGGTCGGCGAACGCCTCGGCGACGAACGGGATGCTCTGTGTCGCGGCTGCGTCGGCGAGGGCCGAGGCGGGCAGGCCGAGCAAGGGCATCGCCGGATCGAAGGCGGTGACGGCCGCGGTGATCGCGCCCGCCTGCACCGCGTCGTCGGCGGCGGTGTTGTACAGGGCTCCATGGGGTTTGACGTAACGCACGCGCGAGCCCGCCGCACGAGCGAAGGCATCCAGCGCGCCCACTTGGTAGAGGACGTCGGCGAGCAGGTCAGCGGGGGAGATGTCGATGCGGCGGCGCCCGAAGCCGGCCAGGTCGCGGTAGCCGACCTGGGCGCCGATCGCGACGCCCCGCGCGGCGGCGCCCGCGCACACGCGCTGCATCGTCGCCGGATCGCCGGCATGGAAGCCGCAGGCCACGTTTGCGCTTGTCACCACCTCGAGCAACCCGTCGTCGTCACCGAGGCGCCACGCGCCGAACCCCTCTCCGAGGTCGGCATTCAGGTCTATCGGCACGGTCGGTCACGCTATCCCGTCTCCCGGGTCGAAACCGGCGTGGGTTACCCGCGCGCGATCGCGTTTCCCCGCTGGTGGTCGCTTGCCCGGCCCGAAACCGGTGGTCAGCGGGGAAAAGCAGATCCACAACGCGGCAGACTGCTGGCATGACCGCACCCCATTCCGGATACGCCAGCGAGATCTACCTGCAGGGGATGGGCGGTGTCACGCCCGCGTTCACCACGGATACCTCGGCGCTGGAGGAGTCGGCTCGCGAGCGGATGGAGCCGGGCCCGTACTGGTACGTCGCCGGATCGGCCGGCTCGGGCGCGACGGCGCGGGCCAACCGTGAGGCCCTGGACCGCTGGCGCATCGTGCCGCGGATGCTGACCGACGCAACCACCCGGGACCTGTCCACGACCGTGCTCGGCACGACGATGCCGGCACCGGTGATCGCCGCGCCGATCGGCGTCCAGTCGATCGTGCACCCCGACGGCGAACTGGCGACGGCGCGGGCCACCGCCGAACTCGGACTGCCGATGGTCCTGTCGACGGTGTCCTCCTACTCGCTCGAGGAGGTCGCGACGGCCAACGGCGACGGTGCTCGCTGGTTCCAGCTGTACTGGCCCAACGACGAGCAGGTGTGCCTGAGCATGCTCGGCCGGGCGCAGGCGGCCGGCTTCTCGACGCTGGTCGTCACGCTCGACACCTGGCTGCTGGGCTGGCGCCCACACGACCTCGACAACGCCTACCTGCCGTTCCTCACGGGCGAAGGGCTGGCGAACTACTTCGGTGACCCGGCGTTCCTCGCAGGGCTGGCGAAGTCGCCCGCGGAGGATCTGCCGGCCGCCCTCATGCGCTGGCTGCCCATGTTCACCGGCACCGACCACACCTGGGCCAACCTCGCCTTCCTGCGCGAACACTGGGACGGCCCGGTCGTCCTCAAGGGCATCCAGCACGTCGACGACGCGCGACGCGCCGTCGACGTCGGCGTCCAGGGCATCGTGGTGTCCAATCACGGCGGCCGCCAGGTCGACGGTGCGATCGGTTCGCTCGACGCGCTGCCGGGGATCGCCGACGCCGTCGGGGACCGCGTCGAGGTGCTGTTCGACTCCGGCATCCGCACCGGCGCCGACATCGTGAAGGCGCTGGCGCTGGGCGCCCGGGCGGTTCTCGTCGGGCGGCCCTGGGTGTACGGCCTGGCGCACGGCGGCCAGGACGGCATCAGGCACGTGCTGCGCAGCCTGCTCGCAGACCTCGAGCTCACCCTGGCGCTGTCGGGGCACGGCACACCGGATGAGCTGACCCGCGAGTCAGTGCAGGCCAGATGACCGCGCCGCCTCGCGTGGTACCGGGTTGGACCATGGTGTCGGCCGCTCTCGCCCCCGTCGTGTTGATCGGTGGTTGGACGCTGGCAGCCACCCGTCAGCCGGATCGCTACAGCGCGGTGCGCGAGAGCATCAGCGCACTCGCCGCCCATGGTGCGACCGATCGTTGGATCATGACGACCGGGCTGGCGGCACTCGGTGCCTGCCACGTGGTGACGGCTCTCGGCCTGCGCCCGGCCCGACCGGGCGGACGGTGGCTGCTGGCCATCGGCGGCGTCGGCACCCTCACCGTAGCCGCCGCGCCCCAGCCCGCGCACGGCTCGTCTCAGCTCCACCTCACCGCGGCGGCCGTCGGCTTCGTGACGCTGTCGTTGTGGCCGCTGTTTGCTGCCAGCGCTGCCGGACCGATCGTCGCGCGACGTCGCTGCGGCACCGTCGTCACGGTGCTGTTGGTGGTCCTGCTCGTCTGGCTGGGGCTCGAAATCGGCGGTGGCGCCCTGCTCGGACTCAGCGAGCGGATGCTGGCGGGGGCGCAGGCGTTGTGGCCGCTCGTCATCGTGCTCGCGCTTCGCACCCGGGCTGCGAGGATGACCGCGTGAGCCATCCGCGGCGGGTGATCGTCCTCGGCTCGACCGGTTCGATCGGCACGCAGGCGATCGACGTCGTGCGGCACGCTCCGGACCGGTTCACTGTCACCGCAATCTGCGCGGGCGGCAGCGACGTCGCCCTGCTCGCCGAGCAGGCCATCCGGCTGCGGGTGCAGGCCGTCGGCGTGAGCCGCGCGGAGGTGCGCGACGAACTCGCGGCTCGGGTGCGCGACGGCTGGCCCACCGACGCGCCGTTGCCCGAGATCATCTCCGGAGCATCCAGCACCGTCGAGATGGCGGCATACGACGCCGACGTCGTGCTCAATGCGGTCGCCGGTGCCCAGGGTCTGCGTGCCACCCTCGCGACGCTCGAGGCCGGCTCGGTCGTCGCACTGGCCAACAAGGAGTCGCTCATCGCGGGCGGGCCCCTCGTCACCAGCCGCGCGCGACCCGGGCAGCTGGTCCCGGTCGACTCCGAGCATTCGGCGCTGGCCCAGTGCCTGCGCGGCGGATCGCCCGACGAGGTGCGCCGGCTGATCCTGACGGCCAGCGGCGGGCCGTTTCGTGGCCGCTCCCGCTCGCAGCTGCGCGACGTCACGCCCGCCCAGGCGCTCGCCCACCCGACCTGGGACATGGGCAAGCTCGTCACCACGAACTCGGCCACCTTGGTGAACAAAGGCCTCGAGCTGATCGAGGCGCACCTGCTCTTCGGCATCCCGTACGACCGGATCGGCGTCGTGGTGCACCCGCAGTCGATCGTGCACTCGATGGTCGAGTTCACCGACGGTGCAACCCTGGCGCAGGCCTCGCCTGCGGACATGCGGCTGCCGATCGCACTCGCCCTGGACTGGCCGCATCGGGTGCCCGGCGCCTGCGCGGCCCTCGATTGGACGAGCGCCCAGAGCTGGAGCTTCGAGCCGCTCGACAACGATGCATTTCCGGCCGTCGAGCTGGCCCGGCGGGCCGGGGAGGCCGGCGGTTGCACCCCGGCGGTGCTCAACGCGGCGAACGAGGAATTGGTGGCGGCGTTCCATGACGGCTCGGTCGGTTTTCTCAGGATTGTCGACATCGTCGCCGAGGTGGTGGGCGAGTGGCTGAGCACCCGGCACTCAGGGGCCCGGAACCCGGGTACCGTCGAGGACGTCGAACACGCCGAGGCGTGGGCGCGGGCCCAGGCACGGTCGCGCGCCGCCAGCGACGAATGACGCACGCGATCGGGTTCGAAGGGAGAACGCCAGATGCTGTACGCGCTCGGCGTGATCATCTTCGCGGTCGGCCTGCTGCTGTCGATCGCGCTGCACGAGGTCGGGCACATGGTTCCGGCCAAGAAGTTCGGCGTCAAGGTGTCCCAGTACATGGTCGGCTTCGGCCCGACCGTGTGGTCGCGCAAACGCGGCGACACCGAGTACGGCCTGAAGGCCATCCCGCTCGGTGGCTACATCCGGATGATCGGCATGGTGCCGCCGCGCGCCGCCGGCAAGGTTTCGCGCTGGCCGCGCCGGCTCGCGACCTCCATCGAGGACTTCCGCCGGATCAGCCGCGCCGAGGTCGAGCCCGCCGACGGGCCGCGCGAGTTCTACCGTCTCACGCCGGGCAAAAAAATGATCGTCATGCTCGGCGGCCCGAGCATGAACTTCGTGATCTACCTGGTGCTGACCGTCGGACTGTTCGGCATGCTGGGCACCCCCCGCGACGACCTGACGGCGACGGTGAGCTCGATCAGCAAGTGCGTGGTACCGGCCACCCCGCCCGGGACGAAGCAGCCGGCCTGCCCGACGCCGAGCTCGCCGGCGGTGCAGGCCGGGTTGCTGCCCAAGGACAAGATCGTCTCCCTCGCCGGGACGCCCATCACCAAGTGGGACCAGGCCGTCAAGATCATCGAGGCGTCGCCGGGCAAGCCGCTGCCAATGGTGGTGCAGCGCGACGGCAGGCACGTGTCGCTGACGATCACGCCGGTCTCGAACCTCAAGTACGCCAATGACACCGGCACCAAGACGAAGACGGCCGGCTTCATCGGTGTGTCGCCGAGCATCCACCACTACTACCAAAGGCTGGGACTCACCCAGATCCCGGGCCAGATCGTCAGCCAGATCAGCACGGGAGTGCGCGCGCTCGCCAGCTACCCGGAGAAGATCGGCAGCCTGTGGAACACGGTCTTCCACAACAAGCCGCGTGACATCAACGGCGCCATCGGGGTGGTCGGCATCGGCCGGCTCGGCGGTGATCTGGCGCAGACCAACCGGCTGGACGTGCAGGACAAGGTCTTTTCGCTGATCGGGCTGCTCGCGAGCGTCAACCTGCTGCTGTTCTTCTTCAACCTGCTGCCACTGCTGCCCCTCGACGGCGGTCACGTGGCGGGCGCGGTGGTCGAAGCGGCCAAGCGGGGTCGGGCCCGGCGCAAGGCACGTTCGTCGGCGATCGTTGGCCCCGACGGCACCATCGCGCGCGCCCGCCCGCAGATCTTCGTCGACACCGCGCAGATGCTTCCGGTGATGTACGCCGTCGCGTCGGTGCTCATCCTGCTCACGCTGCTGACCGTCTACGCCGACATCGTCAAACCGGTGAACCTCTTCGGCCATGGCTGAGGACACCCCACGCCGTTCGCCTCACGGGCGGATACTGGACGCGTGACTGTTTCCCTCGGCATGCCGGCGCCACCGCCGCCCGTCCTCGCTCCTCGCCGCGCATCGCGCCAGATCAAGGTCGGGTCGGTGCTCGTCGGCGGCAACGCGCAGGTGTCGGTACAGTCGATGACGACGACGCTCACCTCCGACATCGACGCGACGCTGCAGCAGATCGCCGAACTGACCGCGACAGGCTGCGACATCGTGCGAGTGGCCGTGCCGACGCAGGATGACGCCGACGCGCTGGCAGCCATCGCGCACAAGTCGCAGATCCCGGTGATCGCCGACATCCACTTCCAGCCCAAGTACGTCTTCGCCGCGATCGACGCCGGTTGCGCCGCGGTGCGCGTCAATCCCGGCAACATCAAGGCGTTCGACGACCGCGTCGGTGAGATCGCGCGCGCCGCGGCCGACGCCGGCGTCTCGCTGCGCATCGGGGTCAACGCCGGCTCGCTCGACAAGCGGTTGCTCGCGAAGTACGGCAAGGCCACGCCCGAGGCCCTTGTCGAGTCGGCGTTGAACGAGGCGGCGCTGTTCGAGGAGCATGATTTCCGCGACTTCAAGATCTCGGTCAAGCACAACGACCCGGTTGTGATGGTGCGTGCCTACGAGCAACTCGCCGAGGCCTGCGACTACCCGCTGCATCTCGGCGTCACCGAAGCCGGCCCGGCGTTCCAGGGCACGATCAAGTCCTCGGTCGCGTTCGGTGCCCTGCTGTCGCAGGGAATCGGCGACACGATCCGAGTGTCGCTGTCGGCACCGCCGGTCGAGGAGGTCAAGGTCGCGCTGTCGATCCTGGAATCGCTCAACCTGCGTCAGCGCCGGCTCGAGATCGTGTCATGCCCGTCCTGTGGGCGCGCCCAGGTCGACGTGTACACCCTCGCCGACAAGGTGACCGCAGGCCTGGAGGGCCTGACCGTTCCGCTGCGGGTGGCCGTCATGGGCTGCGTCGTAAACGGTCCGGGCGAGGCGCGCGAGGCCGATCTGGGCGTCGCGTCCGGCAACGGCAAGGGGCAGATCTTCGTGAGGGGCGAGGTCATCAAGACCGTCCCCGAGTCACAGATCGTCGAGACGCTCATCGAAGAGGCGCTGCGGATGGCCGAGGAGATGGGCGATGCCGGCGTCGCGTCCGGCACACCCACCGTGTCGATCACCTGACCTGGGGGTGCGGCGGGTCCCAGCCCCCGCGTGCGCCCGTCCCATGATCAACACGCATCCGACATGGCTACCGCCATGCTGGCTGCGTGTTGATCTTCGGCCGGAGTTGTTGGCGTGACAACATCGTGTCATGAGCGACGACCTCGAGAGTGCCAGCGCCGAGTTCCAGCGCTGCATCGAGCAACGCGACGGCGATGCGGCGGCCGCCGTACTCGACGCGGACTATGCGCTTGTCCTGGTGCAACCGGTCCGCGCCGTCGTACCACGCCAGGATTGGTTGGCGACGCTGCCCAACTACGTCGTGCAAACCTATGACGTGCAGGAGCGGATCGTCGACATCGACGGCGATTGCGCGGCCGTGCTCCACCGTGCCCAGATGAGCGCGACGGTCAATGGCATCGACCGCAGCGGCCTGTTCACGATCTCCGACATCTGGCGACTGCGCGACGGACACTGGCGGGTCTGGCGGCGGCATTCGACGCCCCTGTCGGCCGGTCCGATCCCCGCCGACCGAGAGTAGGTCCCGGCCGTCAGCCCCATCGGCAGGTAGCGTCACGCGGCGTGACGGCACCGCACCCCGGCCTGCGTCAGCAGGCGCGCGTGGACGTGCTCGACGATTGTGCTCTGCGCCTGCCAGATCCAGGGCGTCTGGGTGCGACCTGACGTGCGTCGTCGGGGCATCGGCCCGGCCTGCCTCGCGAGCGTCATGACGTACGCGCTGACGCTGACCCTGTACGTCAACGACTACAACACCGCCGCGCGAAGCAGGTACGCGCGCCTGGTGATGCGGCAGGTGGCCACACTGTCGACGGTGCTGCTGTGACCGGAAATATTGAGGCAGTCATCTTCGACTGGGGTGGAACGCTCACGCCCTGGCACACGGTCGAGCCGCGCGGCGCCTGGCGTGCCGCGGTCAGCGACGACGAACTCGCCGCGCGCCTGCACGCCGCCGAGGAGGCGGTGTGGATCCGCAGCCGCGACGAGCACCGCAGCGCCACGCTGGCTGAGGTGTTCGCCGCTGTCGGAGTCGAGCACACCGACGAGATGCTTGCCGCGTTCCACCAGTGGTGGGAGCCGCACACCTTGCTCGATCCCGACGTGCCGGCGCTGTTCGCCGGCCTGCGCGAGCGCGGCATCCGCATCGGCATCCTGTCCAACACCCTCTGGTCGCGTACGGAGCACGAGCGGATCTTCGCCCGTGACGAGGTGCTCTCCCTGATCGACGGCGCCGTCTACACGTCCGACATCAGATGGACGAAGCCGCACCCCGAGGCGTTCCGGGCCGCCCTCGACGCCGTCGGAGTCACCGAGCCTGCGCACGCGGTGTTCGTCGGCGACCGTCCCTTCGATGACATCCACGGCGCAAAGGCGGCCGGACTGCGCGCGATCCTCGTGCCGCACAGCACGATCCCGGCCGAGCAGCACGGCCCGGTGACGGGGGACCCGGACGCCGTCGTGCAGCGACTCGCCGACGTCCTCGCGGTCATCGACGCCTGGCGCTGAGCCGGTTCAGCACGCTGTGCGCGCGGCGTCAGCGCGGGACGGCATGCTGACAGACATGCTGACCGGCCTGCTCCGCCGCTTCCTGCGGCCCTACCGCCGGTGGCTGCTCGCCGTCGTGGTGCTGCAACTGGTCGGCACGATGGCCTCGCTCTACCTGCCCACTCTCAATGCCGACA
>DAITQD010000114.1:5468-8186 GCA_036833255.1 Jatrophihabitantaceae bacterium | reverse complement strand
TTCGTTGACGCCGCGCTGCCCGACGGGACGCGGTTGCACGCCGTGCTGCCGCCCCTGACTGCGCGCACCACGATGTCGTTGCGGGTGCTCGCCCGCGAACGCCACGACCTCGCCGATCTCGTCCGGCTGGGCGCAATGTCCGGCCCGGTCGCCGGCGTGCTGGATGCGATCGTCGCCGCCCGGCTCGCCTTCGTCATCAGTGGTGGCACCGGCACCGGCAAGACGACGCTGCTCGGCGCCTTGCTAGGACAGACGCCGGCCGGTGAGCGGTTGCTGGTGATCGAGGACGCCGCCGAGCTGGTGATCGAGCATCCGCACCTCGTGCGCCTGGTCACCCGCGCGTGCAACGTCGAGGGGATGGGCGCGGTGGGTCTGCGTGACCTCGTCCGCCTGGCGCTGCGGATGCGTCCGGACCGGCTCGTCGTCGGCGAGTTCCGAGGGGCCGAGATGATCGAACTGCTCGTCGCGTTGAACACCGGGCACGAGGGCGGCGCTGCGACGCTGCACGCGAACTCCGCGCGCGACGTTCCGGCGCGCTTCGTGGCACTCGGCGGCCTCGGCGGCCTGCGCGCCCCGGCGGTGACGACCCTCGTGGCGAGCGCGGTGGACGTGGTGGTGCACCTGCGCCGTGGCCGTGACGGGCGCCGGATCGTCGACGAGGTCGGGCTTCTGAGCCGCGCCGGCGACGAGTTGAGCGTCGCCTCGGTCTGGTCGGTGCGCTCGGGCATCGGTGTTGCGGCGCCGCGGTTGGCCGCCCTGATCGCCGATCGTGCGCAGGTCGTGCCGGAGCTCTTGCGATGACCGCGTTGGCCTGGCTCGCGCTGGCCGCAGCCGTGGCAGTGTTACCGCTTCCGTCCCTCGCCGGCCGACGCGCGATCGGCCTGGCCCGACGCGGCCGGCTGGCGACAGTTGTGGTACCCACGCGGCGCCGGCTCCGACCGCGGCTCCCGGCGTCAACGATCGGGCCGGCGTGGTGCGCGGCCTGTGCCGCAACGGGAGGTGCCCTCGGCGGCGTGGCGCTGGGCGTCGCGGCAGCAGTGGTTGCCGTCACTGTCGCCGCGTTGGTCTCTTCGGCGCTGGCTCGGCGCCGCGACGCTCGGCGGCAACGGGGCCTGCTGACTGCGGTCCGTCTGCTGGTCGCGGAGTCCGAGGCGGGCAGCCGACCGGGCGCGGCGCTCGGTGCGGCCGCGGCGGTGGCGGTGGCGCCGGACCATGCGGCGGCGTTAGCAGCCGCTGCGAGCGCGGCCACCGCCGGTGGCGATGTGGCCGACGCGGTGCTGACCTCGGGCGCCGCCGATCTCGAGCCGCTCGCACACGCCTGGCGGGTGGGTTCGCTCACCGGTGCGCCGATGGCGGACGTGCTCGGCCGGGTCGCCGCGGACCTGGCCGACCACGACCGGCAACAGCAGGCCGTGGCGGTGGCGCTGGCAGGTCCGCGCTCGTCAGGCGCGCTGCTGGCCGGTCTGCCCGTGGTCGGGATCGCGCTCGGCGCCGCGATGGGCGCCCGCCCGCTGGCGTTCCTGCTCGAAACGCCCGGCGGACGGGCGCTGTGCTGTATCGGCGTTCTGCTCGACGCGGCCGGGGTGCTCTGGACGCAGCGGCTGATGCGGCGGGCGCAGCGCGCATGAGCTGGGCTGTGTCGTGGGTGCTGCTCGCGGCGGCGGCCTGGCTGACGCCGTCGGCGCGCCCACCGTTCACCTCGGCCGCGGCGCCACGGCGCGCGCATCGGCGCGTTCCGCTGCGGGCCCTGCAGTTTCTGCTCGCATTCGCCACCGTGACAGCATGTCTGGCGGTGCTGGGACCGCCGCACGGTCTGCTGGCCGGCTGCGTGCTCACACCGGCCGCGGTCTACGTGGTCACCCGGCTCGACGGGCGACCCACCCGTGCCTCGCCCGATCGCGCCCTGGCGCTGACCCTCGATCTCATCGCCGCGGCACTGCGCGGCGGGCAACCCGTCTCGTCCGCGCTGGCGTTGGCCGCCCCGACCGCAGGCCCGGCGACGGCCGCCGAGCTGACCCAGGTCGCCGGGCTGCTGCGGCTGGGTGCCGATCCGGTCGAGGCGTGGCGCACGTTGGCCAACGACGGCGTCCTGGCGCCCGTCGCCCAGGCCGCCTGCCGCAGCGCGAACAGCGGCATCCGGCTCGCCCGGGGCTTGGAACAAGTGGGGGAGGACATCCGGGCCCAAGTTCGGGCCGCGGCCGAGGCGCGGGCCCAACGCGCGGGTGTGCTCGCGATGGCGCCGCTCGGCCTCTGCTTCCTGCCGGCCTTCGTGTGCCTCGGCGTGGTGCCCGTGGTCGTCGGCATCGCCAAGGGCGTTTTCGGCGCGCTGCCCTGAGCCGGCACGCCGTGACGCCGCCCGATCGGGCGTAGGCTGCGCTCACTTGAGCCTGCGGCGCAACCGAGCACCCAGACCACCTACCGACGTCCGTGGAGCGAATCATGGCTGGCAAGAACAAGGGCGGCCGCGAGGTCCGCAAGCCCAAGCAAGACAAGAAACCCAAGGCGTCGGCGGCGAGCACTCCCGTCATCCCACCCTCGGCGCACGCGGGGAAGGCCCGCCCACCCAAGTAAGCCGGTCCGTCACGGGGCCGATCGAACCAGCGGATCCGCTAGCGGTGGCCCGGCTCGTCCACTGCGCCATCAGCGTCGACCGCGGCCACCGGGTTCGCGGTGGTGTCCGAGGCCTGGTCAGGCGCGGATGTACCCGCAGCTTCGTCG
>DAITQD010000114.1:0-5368 GCA_036833255.1 Jatrophihabitantaceae bacterium | reverse complement strand
TCGACGAACGGGTCGGCGTCGTCGATCTGTCCGGGCGCGGCACCGGACAGGGTGGCCAGCATGTGTCGGACGTTGGCCAGTTGCACGTTGATGCTGTCGCGGCGCTGCGTGGCGGCCAACAGTTCACGCTCGGACTCCGACCGGATCCGATCGGCTCGGGCGATTGCCTCGGCCACGATCTGCTCGGCCGTGACCTCGGACTCGGCGGTCAACCGGCTGGCCCTGCGCACCCCTTCGCTGGTCGACTGCTCGGTTTCTGCACGAAGCTGGGTGACCTGCTTCTCGGCTGTGGCCAGCTGCTGCTCGGCCAGCGACGTCCGCTCCTGGAAGACTTTCTCGGCCTTGTCGCGGCGACCGGCGAGGGTCTGCTCGAAGTCGGCCGCGGCCTTGGCGGCTTGCGCGCGCTGGTGTTCGTAGAGCGCCTCGGCTTCCGCACCCCGCGCGGTGGCCTGCCGGTCTGCGTCGTCCAACAGCTGATCGGATGTCCGCTTGGCTTCCTCGACGATCCGGCCGGCTTCCCGCTCCGCGCTGGTGCGCGTCTCGCTGGCGTATCGCTCCGCGTCGGACCGAAGCTTGACGGTGGACGCTTCGATCTCGCTCAGCTTGTGCGCTACCTCGGCGGCGGCGGTGGAGCGAATCTGCGTCGCTTCCTCCTCGGCGAGAACCAGGATCTGGCCCACCCGGTCACCCAGGTCGGCGAACGTGGGTTCGGCAGGCGCTGACGCCTCCGCTGCCTGCAGCCGGGCGTCGTCGACGAGGGCCGTGAGTTGCTCGACCCGCAGCGTCAACTCGGCCGCGTGCTGGTGCGCGGCGCCCAACGCGGAGGTGATCTCTGCGATGCGGTGGTCGACCGCGCTCGGCTCGTAGCCGCGCATGGTGGTTCGGAAGGGGGGTGTGGTGTCGCTCATTCGGGTCTCATTATCTCCTCGACTAGGGACGCGCGGGCGTCGTTGTCATGGTCAGGGTCTTCGCTGTCGGCACGGGAATGTTCGGTGGCCTGCGTCTCGGCGCGGTGCGGCGCATCTGCCTCGGCCGGAGGGGACGCTGCTGGCTCTGGCGATGGCGCCTCGGCCGGGGGAGGCGCGGTCGATGGCTGCGGGGCGTCCGAGACAGCCAGCGCCTCGATGACGCCTGACAGATTGCCCAGCTCGCCGGCGATGGCGTTGCGCCGCGCGGTCAGCGCTGCGACTTCGGCCCTGGCGTCGGCGAGGAGTTGCCGTGCCGTAGCTCGTAGGGCATCAGCCTCGGCCCGTGCCGCGTCTATCGTCTGCCTCTCCACGGACTTCGCCGAGCGCCGCAGTTCCTGAATCTCGCGTTGAGTTCGGGTGAGCTCCTCGGCGACCTGTTCCCGGATCGCACCGGCACCGGCCTCCGCCTCGACCAGTCGCCGATCGGCCCGGGCCAGGCGCGCCGCGGCGGTGTCCGTGGCCTCGACAACGATCCCGCGCGCATCGGCGCTAGCCTCCTCGCGCATCTGGATGGCGTCTGACCCGGCTCGGTCGAGCGCCGTCGCCGCCCGCTGCCCAATCGCTTGCGCCTCCTGCTCGGCGGCAGCCAGCCGGCTGCCCATCCGGTCGCGGGAGGCGGCGACGATCGCGGCCAGCCGGGCGTGCGTCCGTCGGATCGCTGCGGCAGCATCCTCGTGAGCCGACTTGCGGATGTGTTGCGAGTCGAGATCCGCGGCTTCGAGCAACCCCGCGATTATCTGCTGGGTCCAGACGGTCTGCTCGGCAGCTGCGGTCATCTCCCTCGCCGCGCCGGCTCGGGCCGTCTCGAGCAGTTGTCTGACCTCTGCAGCCACGTCGGATCGGGCGGTCGCCACGTCGAGCCGGGCGTTTTCGAGTTCGCGCCCGGCACTCTGCAGGAGATTCTCGGTGGCCGCATCCGCCTCACCGTGCTGCTTCGCGATTCGCTCGGCGGACGCCGCAGCGCTGCTTGCCAGCTCCGCGTCGTGGGCGGCGCTTCGATTCTCCAGTTCGCGTCCCTGGTCAGCCAGTTGTTGGGTGAGATCGGCCGTCATTCGCTCGCGCAGCTGGCGACTACCGGTCTGGGCGCCGGCCATCATCTGGTCCGCTTCGTGGCGAACCGTCTTCGCGACGGCCTGCGCGGCGGCGGTCAACCCCTCGGCCTCGCGGCGTGCCTCCACCAGCAGTTGCTGCCCGGCCAGCTCCGCCTTGCCGGCGATCAGCGTCGCCTGCTCGACAGCGTCTCTGATGATCGATTGCGCCTCGTCGTGCGACTCAGCCAGGCGGTTCTCGGCGACCGCGAGCTTGGTGCGCGCGGCGAGCAGCGCATCATCGATGGACGTGGACGCGGGCGCGGCCGTCCCGATCAGCCCGGTCAGCGGCCCGGCGTCGGGCCGTTGGTCTGCCTGGACGGGCGGCGCAGACGCCACCTCACTGGGCCGAGGGTCTGCTTGGGCACCTGACTCCGACCGGTGAGAACCCGGTCCGCCGTCAGGAGCGTGCACTACGCACTCGGCCGCCATCGTGTCATCGTCCCAGACATCACCGCAAACGCCCTAGTCGCGGCCGAGCCGGGCGGCGGATCGAGCTGCGGCGTCGCTGATCGCTTGTGGATCGAGATGTGGACGAGTCGGTGGACAACCGCTATTTCTGGGGATAACGGGGGTCATCCTGTGGACGGCCATGAATTTCGACGAGAATCACGAAACGACTCGCCGATACCTCTTGTGCGGGTTGCTCGCGCGCAGTAGAACTACCCCATCGCCGGCGACGGATACCTATCCGGGGGAGACCCCGGAAGCCACAACGGTCAGGAAACTGGCAGCTGAGGTCGGTGTTCTCAGCCGGTGGTCGACCCGGCAATGCGGGCTCACCGAGCGATCGGCGGGCGGCGCAGCTGGGTTGGTGGGGCCCCTCCATCTCATACATGGAGGGGCCTCATGCCATTCTGGCCGCTGTCTTGCACGCGACAGGGCTACGACACGGCAATTCGCCGCGAGTTTCCCTGAGCGACGTCGCGGGCGCGCCGATGAACAGAAGGCGCGAATGAGTTTCGCATCAGCCGGCGGCCCGTACCTCAGCCGCGGCGGCGACCAGGTTGCTCAGGCTGGCCTGAACTTCCGCGTAGCCGCGCGTCTTGAGCCCGCAGTCGGGGTTCACCCACAGCCGTGCGGCGGGGAACGCCGCGACGGCGGCACGTAGGCGGCCCGCGATCTCCTCGGTGGACGGCACCCGGGGCGAGTGGATGTCCCACACTCCGGGACCGACTTCGTTCGGATACTGAGCCCGCGCGAGGTCGTCGACGATCTTCATCTCTGAACGGGCCGCCTCGAGGCTGATGACGTCGGCATCCATCTCGACGATCGCCTGAAGCACGTCGCCGAACTCGGCGTAACACATGTGGGTGTGGATCTGGGTGTCGTCCCGCACCCCCGCCGTGGTCAGCCGGAACGCCTCGACCGCCCAGGCGAGGTAGTCGGCCCGATCGACCTGCCGCAACGGCAGGGTCTCCCGCAGCGCCGGCTCATCCACCTGGATGACGGCGATCCCAGCCGCCTCCAGATCGACGACCTCGTCGCGCAGCGCGAGCGCGACCTGCCGGGCCGTCTCGGCCAGCGGCTGGTCGTCGCGCACGAACGACCAGGCCAGCATCGTGACCGGCCCGGTGAGCATGCCTTTGAGCGGGCGAGTGGTCAGCGATTGGGCGTAGCTGGCCCAGCGCACCGTCATCGGCTGCGGACGCGACACGTCCCCGACGACGATCGGGGGACGAACGTAGCGGGTCCCATAGGACTGCACCCAGCCGTTGCTGGTGGCGGCGAAGCCACTCAGTTGCTCGGCGAAGTACTGCACCATGTCATTGCGCTCGGGCTCGCCGTGGACGAGCACATCGAGGCCGAGCTGTTCCTGCTGGCCGACGACCTCGCGGATCTCGGCTCGGATGGCCTGCTCGTACGCGGCGGCGTCGAGTCGTCCCGCCCGCAGGTCGGCACGAGCCTTGCGGAGGCTGGCGGTCTGCGGGAACGAGCCGATTGTCGTCGTCGGCAGGATCGGCAGTTTCAGGCGCTCTCGCTGCATCTCGCTTCGATGGGGGTAGTCCGTCGGCCGGGCCAGGTTCGCTGCGCCGACCTCCTCGACGCGCTGGCGTACCGCGTCGACGCGGACGATCGGCGACGACGCGCGAGAGGCGAGGTAGCTGTGGTTGGCGCGCAGCTCGCCGGCGATCACGTCGCGACCGTCGCTCACCCCGCGCGCGAGGATGGCGAGCTCGTCCAGCTTCTGCCGGGCGAAGGCGAACCACGGTGCGACGTGCGGGTCGAGATCGCGCTCCGCGGTGACATCGAGCGGAACGTGCAGCAGCGAGCAGGACGCGGCCACGTCAACGTGCTCGGCCAACCCGAGCAGCGTGCCGAGGGTGCCGAGCGCGGCGGTCAGGTCGGTGCGCCACACGTTGCGTCCGTCGACGACCCCGGCGACCAGTCGCTTGCCGGGCAGGCCGCCGATCGCGGCGAGCGCGTCGAGGTTCGCCGCGGCGGGACCGGTGAAGTCCATCGCGAGCCCGTCGACGGGAGACTCGGCCAGTACCGGCAGCGCGTCGCCGAGCCGGTCGAAGTAGGACGCGAGGAGAATCTTCGGGCGGACGGTCTCCGCGGCCAGGGCACGGTAGGCCCGTGCGACGTGCGCGAGCACCGCGGGCGGTTGATCGCAGACGAGCGCGGGTTCGTCCAACTGCACCCATTCCGCGCCGGCGTCACGCAGCTCGTGCAGCACCTCGGCGTAGCAGGGCAGCACGCGATCGAGCAGGGCCAGCAGTTCGAAGTCAGGGACGTCATTCGGGATCGCTTTGGCCAGCAATAGGAAGCTCACCGGACCGAGTAGCACCGGTCGGGTGAGCACGCCCGCCGCGCGGGCCTCGCGGAACTCTTCGAGCGGCTTCGTGGCGTCGAGGACGAACACCGAATCCGGGCCGAGCTCGGGCACCAGGTAGTGGTAGTTCGTGTCGAACCACTTCGTCATCTCCAGCGGCGCGACGTCCGCCGTGCCGCGTGCCATCGCGAAGTACAGCTCGAGTCGCCCGGCCGCGCCGCTGACGTCGGGTACCGCGTCGCGGTGTCGACGGGGGACGGCGCCGAGCAGCCAGGCGGTGTCGAGGACATGGTCGTAGAGCGAGAAGTCGTTGCTCGGGATCTCCCCCATGCCGGCGCTCTGCAACTCGGCGAGTCGTTGCAGACGCAGGTCGCGGGTCGCGGCGAGCAGCGCGTCCGCGTCGAGCCGACCGGCCCAGTAGGCCTCGGTGGTTTTCTTCAGCTGCCGGTCGGCACCCTGGCGGGGGTAGCCGTACACCGTCGCGGTGGCGCGGTGTCGGGTGGATGAGGTCATGAAACTCTCCTTCGCGCGTTCAC
>DAITQD010000113.1:0-8290 GCA_036833255.1 Jatrophihabitantaceae bacterium | reverse complement strand
AGGTCTCGGTAGCCGACGACCACGATCAGCAGCCGGGCCGTCGGCGATTCGCCGAACGTCACCGAACGGTTGGCGGCGGTGACACGCTGCAGCCTGCTGCGACCGCACCGCGTGCCAAGTCGCGATCCCAGGTCGCGAACAGCAGCGACTGCGCGTCGATACTCAACGCGGTGGCCAGGTGGACGGCGTCGTAGCCGCGCAGCCCATGGGTCTCAGCGAGGTCTCCCGCGGTGTGCGCCAGGTCGGGGTCGAGACCGATGATGCTCACTTGCGCACAGAGCGCGTCGATTCTGTCAACCGACCGCCGCAGCGTGCCCGCGTCGATCCTGCCTCCCCGACGTGCCGCAGCCGCGGCCGCCCGCGCCTCGGGATAGACCAGCTGGCTCGACACGACCGATTCGGCGCGATCCCAGAGCTCTGCGGCAAGTTCCGATCCCGGTTCGTCGAACAGCAGCTTGAGCAGCGCTGACGTATCGAGGTAGACGATCAGCGCCGCTGCTCGCTGACCAGATCGGACACTGTGCCGGCCACTGTCAGCCGAGAGTGCCCACTCGTGCGCCGTCGAGTCTGTTGTGGATCACGCACCAATCCACGGGCACGCAGATCCGCCAACGGGTCACCGGCGTCCAACCCGGACAGCCGCGCGACACGACGACCGCGCATGGTCACCACGACATCGCCACCGGAACCGACGTGGCGTAGATAGCGGCTTAGCTGGTCATGCAGTTCGCGCACTCCCACCTCGGCCTTCAGCCCCTCGCTATGTAGCGTCATACAGTTGAGTATACGCGCTACTTCGCCGGTTGCATCGCAAACGCCTCTCCCGCAGGCCGATCCTCTACGGCGACGGCGCGGCTGGGTTATCTGGCGCTCACGTTGCACGCGCTGAGGGTGAGCACGCCTGCCAGTGCGAGGAGAGCGGGCGCAATAGAGGACGTATGCACAGCGCGGCGACGAGCTCCGTTCCAGTCGCGACAACACTGTCGCAACCGGGAGATCATGGCGGCGGCGCTGAATCCGGCTGCGCTGCAGAACCTGGCAGGTGAATGGTGAACCTGGTGCAGCCGGGTTCACTGGCAACCGCGATCGTCCCCTGGTGGGCGTGAAGGATGGCCTCGGTGATAGGCAGACCGAGGCCGGTGCTGCCCGCCGCGCGCGAGCGGGCAGCGTCCGCGCGCACGAATCGCTCGAACACATGCGGTAGGACCTGCGGGCTGATGCCGGGCCCGTCGTCGGCGACGACGACCTCGATCCCGCCTGCGCTGTGTTGGATCACCTGTGTGGTGACGGTGGTGCCGGGCGGGGTGTGGGTGCGGGCGTTGGCGAGCAGGTTCGCGATCACCTGATGAAGGCGATGCTCGTCGCCGAGCACCATCGCCGGCTCCTCGGACAGCTCCAGTTGCCAGCGGTGATCCGGGCCGGCGATGCGGGCGTCACTGACACAGTCCAGGGCCAGTCGGGTCAGATCAACCTCGTCGTGGGCAAGGGGGCGGCCGGAGTCCAGCCGGGCCAGCAGCAGCAGGTCGTCCACGAGCTGACCCATCCGTGCCGATTCGGCGGTGATGCGCGTCAGCGCGACAGCGGTTTCGCCCGGGCTCTGGTCACCGACGCGTTGGGCGTGTTCGGCGTGGCTGCGGATGACGGCGATCGGTGTCCGTAATTCGTGGCTGGCGTCGGCAATGAAATGCCGCAGCCGCTCTTCGCTGGCGTGCCGCTGGGTGAGTGCCGTTTGGACGTGATCGAGCATGTAGCCGAACGCCTGCGCGACTTGCCCTACCTCGGTCCCGGGAGCGGCCGTTGCCGGTTGGGTGGGCAGCGCGACGGCGCCGGTAGCCAGCGGCATGCCCGCGACCTCACGGGCCGTGCGCGCGACCCGCGTCAGTGGACGTAGCGAGAGCCGGATCGCGAACGCGCCGATGACACCGGTGAGTAGCAGCGCCGCCGCGAACACGATCGCCTCGATCGTGGCCAAGTGTTGGATCGTCTCATCGACCCCATGCTGGGGCAGGCCGGTGACCAGTAGGTCCCCGTCGCGCCCTGCCTGCACGATGACGCGGTAGTCACCCAGGCTGGGCAGCTTGATGGTGGCGGGGTGGGCGGTTGCCGTCAGCGTGGCGATCCGCGCACGATCGGCAACTGTCACGGCGGCGTGTTCATCGCCGCCCGGAACGAGACCAATGCTAGTGACGGTGCCGTGCAGGATCCGGGCGCCGAGGGTGCCGGCCGATTGGCCGGCGACGGTGCTGAAGGGGTTGTCGGCGTCGCCGTCACTGGGGTGTTCCAGCGAGATCGCATACCTGTTACCTGCCGCGACCAGCTGCTGGTCGAGCCGGTTCAGCAAGAAGTGGCCCAGCGCGACGGTGGTGACCGCGGCGATGACCGCGCAGCTGATCAACAGCAGGACGAGCTGGATGATGACCAGCCGCCGCCGCAGGCTCAGCCGTGCGATCTGCTGCGTGATCGCCGCGCGTCGCCGCGTACGGGTCATGGGGCGGCCGGTTTGAGGACGTACCCGACGCTGCGCACGGTGTGGATCATCGGCGGCCGGCCGGCGTCGACCTTTTTGCGCAGGTAGCTGATGTACAGCTCGACGACGTGGGCCTTGCCGCCGAAGTCGTAGCTCCACACATTATCGAGGATCTGCGCTTTGGACAGCACCCGACGGGGGTTGCGCATCAAGTAGCGCAGCAGCTCGAATTCGGTCGCGGTCAGCTCGACCGGCGTGCCGGCACGATGGACCTCGCGGGCATCTTCGTCCATTTCCAGGTCGCCGACGACGATCAGGGATCCGGCGCGGGTGCGGGCGATGCCGGCCCGTCGCACCAGCCCGCGCAGCCGGGCGAGGAGCTCTTCGTGGCTGAATGGTTTGGTGACATAGTCATCACCACCGGCGGTGATGCCGGCGATACGGTCCTCGACGGAGTCGCGGGCGGTCAGGAACAGCACGCACACGTGCGGGTTGTCCGCGCGCAGACGGCGCAGGATCTCCAGCCCGTGCAGGTCCGGAAGCATGACGTCCAGAATGACGACGTCCGGAGCGAACTCCGCGGCGAGCCGGACGGCTGCGGCACCGTCGAGCGCGTACCGGGCGTGCCAGCCTTCGAAGGTGAGCATGCTGGCCAGTACGTCGGCCAGCGCCGGTTCGTCCTCGACGATCAGCGCCCGTAACGGTGTCCCGTCCGCGCGCAGCATCGCACCGGCCTTCACCGCGTGTGCGGGTGGTGTCACGCCGTCCAGCATGGCCTCACCCTGCGCGCGTCGCCTCTGAATTCCCTCTTAATGCTCGCTGGATGGGTGAAGTCACAGCCTGCTGAGAGAGGTTCCAGAAGCTAGCGGCTCATGCTCGAAGCGTCGACTTACCCCGAGGTGAAAGGGCCGATCGTGACCGTGGGTACAGCGCCGCGTCTGCAGTATCAGCGGCTGCCCGGTGACGCCCCGGCCCAGATCAGCCCGAACGCCGCGCTCGGCGTGATCGCCGCCGGTGCGGTGGCGGTTATCGCGCTGTGGTGGCAGGACACCGCGACGGTGCACAGTCTCGGGGACTGGCTGACCAACGCCGGGCGGATCACCGGGCTGCTGGCCGGGTACGCGGTGGTAGTGCTGCTCGCGCTGATGGCTCGGGTGCCGGCGCTCGATCGTGGGGTGGGGACTGACCGGCTGGCCCGCTGGCATGCGATGGGCGGGCGCTACGTCGTCAGTCTGGCCGTGGCGCACACGTTGCTGATCATCTGGGGCTACGCCGTCACCGCGCACGCCGGACTGCTGACCCAGACCGGATCGCTGCTGACCGCGTATCCGGACGTGCTCATGGCGACGGTCGCACTCGGGTTGCTCGTCGGCATCGGAGTGGCTTCGGCCCGGGCGGCGCGGCGCCGGCTTGCCTATGAGACCTGGCATGCGATTCACCTGTACACGTACCTGGCGATAGCCCTGGCGTTCAGTCACCAGTTCTCCACCGGTGCCGATTTCCGCTTCAACGCCGGTGCCCGCTGGGCCTGGTCGGTGATGTACGTCGTGGTCGCCGCACTGCTGCTGTGGTATCGGCTGATCGCCCCGATCCGGGCCGCGCAGCGGCACCAGCTACGGGTGGTTCAGGTGCGACGGGAGAACGCCGATGTCGTGTCCGTCTACGTGACCGGCCGCGACCTGGACCGGCTGCGGGCCGAGCCCGGCCAGTTCTTCCGGTGGCGCTTCCTGACCCGCGAGTTGTGGTGGGCCGCCAACCCGTACTCGCTGTCCGCGCCGCCCCGCCCGGACCTGTTGCGGCTGACCGCGAAGATCTGCGGCGGCCACAGCTCCGCGCTGCTGCGGCTGCGGCCCGGCACGAGGGTGATCGCCGAAGGCCCATCCGGGGCATTCACCGCAGCACGGCGCCAGCAACGCAAGGTGCTGCTGCTGGCCGGCGGGGTCGGCATCACCCCGCTGCGGGCCTTGTTCGAGACACTGCCCGGCGCTCCCGGGGACGTGTGCCTGCTGTACCGCGCCAACACCGTGGCGGACATCGTGCTGCGCGGCGAACTCGACCAGATCGCCCAGCAACGCGGCGCACAAGTGCACTACCTCATCGGGCCGCCCAAGCATGGCGCCAACGACCACCTATCCGCGCAACGATTGCAACGACTGGTCCCCGGCCTGAGCCGGTACGACGTGTTCTTGTGCGGGCCAGAACCGATGATGGCCGCCGCCCGCGCCGGCCTACAGCAGGCCGGGGTCCCGCGCGGGCACATCCACGACGAATCGTTCACCCTGTAAAGGCGGCCACTCGTGAAACGCATCCTGCTCTCGATCACCGGCACCATCCTCGGCCTGATCGCGCTGCTCAGCTTCAAGTCCCACGGCACCGCAATAGGTGGCCCGAACGCGCTGCCCTCGGCCGCGCTTCCCGGTGCCGGGACCAGCAGCAGCGCACGCCAGCCGAGCTCGACCAGCGCACCCCCGACCCCGGACGCCACCTCCACCAACGCCCGCACCAAGACGACGACACCCGCGACCAGGACCGTGACCGGCGATCCGATACAAACCCAATACGGCGTCGTCCAGGTCAAGATCACCCTGGCGGGTTCGAAGATCACCAACGCCGGGTTTGCCCAGCTGACCGCCAACGACGACACCTCCGCGCAGATCAATAGCCAAGCCGCACCGATCCTGCTGCAGCAGACCCTCAGCGCGCAGAGCGCGCAAATCGACGGGGTCTCTGGCGCCAGCTACACCAGCCAGGGCTACCAGCAGTCCCTACAGAGCGCATTGGACAAAGCCGGTGTCCACTAACGTGCGGACACCTCTCGTGATCGAGCGACGGGTGGAGCACTGCATGGGCACCGTGTTCTCCTTCGACATCCGCCCGCCCGGCGTCGACCAATGCGCGATCGAGCAGGCGGTGCGCTGGCTGCACCAGGTCGATGCGACGTTCTCCACCTACCGCGCTGACAGCCCGATCAGCCGACTCGCCCGCGGCGAGGTCGACCCGAGCGTCTGCCCGGGCCAGGTCCACGAGGTGCTGCAACGGTGCCGCGACCTCGAAGCCGAGACCGACGGATTCTTCTCCGCCTACGCCGGCGGCCAGCTGGACCCGTCCGGTTACGTCAAGGGCTGGGCGATCGAACGGGCCAGCGACATCCTCACGCGCGCCGGCTCGATCAACCACAGTGTCAACGGCGGCGGGGACGTGCAGTGCGTCGGCGAAAGCGCCCCTGGACGGCCCTGGCGCATCGGCATCGCCGACCCCCACCGCCCAGGGCAGCTGGTCGGTATCGTCGTCGGACGCGATCAGGCGGTAGCCACCTCCGGCACCTCCGAACGCGGACACCACGTCCTGGACCCGCACACCGGCTGTCCCCCGCACGAACTGGCCAGCGTCACCGTCGTCGGGCCGCACCTGGCCGACGCGGACGCCTACGCCACCGCCGCGTTCGCCATGGGCGCCGGCGCGCTGGCCTGGCTTGAGCAGCAGCCCAGCCACTGCGGCTTCCTCGTCGCGGCCGATGGCGTGACCGCCGCGACGAGCGGATGGGCGCAGACACAGTGAGCGCGCAGGCGCGCACGTCACGAGCGACCACCCCGCCAGCAGACCGGGCCAGTCGAGCTGCGGCGGGCGAGGAGGGTAATTCCCGACTGACCGCCAGCAACGGCACCCTGCTGATCGGGCTGCTGGCCGTCGAAGGCTTTACCATCCTCAGCGTCCGCCAGATGATCACCCTGCACATGTATCTCGGGATACTGCTGGTTGGCCCAGTGCTACTCAAAACCGCAAGCACGCTTTACCGCTTCGCCCGCTACTACCGCGGCGCGGCGGCCTACCGGCGCAAAGGGCCACCGCATCCGATTCTGCGAGTGATGGGGCCGCTCGTCATTCTCACCACCCTCGCGGTACTCGGCACGGGTATCGGGCTGATCTTCACCGGCCCCGACCATCGCGAACCCCTGCTGACGCTGCACCAAGGCAGCTTCATCGTCTGGGTCGCCTTGATGAGCATCCACGTCCTCGGCCACCTGCGCGAAGCCGCGACCGCGTCCTGGCGCGACCTGCGCCCAGCGCGCGACGACCCCGCTGCCAAACACCGCGCCATACGAGCCGGCGTCCTTGTGATCACCCTGATCGCTGGAGTAGGACTGGCCACCGCCCTGATGCCGTCCGCGGCCTCGTGGACCCACGCCCGCGTCGGCTTCGAACACGACCGATGACCGTCTCGCGGGTAGCTCCCACAGCACGCCCGCGGCCACTGTTAGCGGCGGCACTGCAATCGTTTGATCCGTCTGCGCCACCGCCGCGGTCGATCGAGCACGACCCTTCAGGCAGCGGGCCGCGTCGTCGTCGGCGTCCAGCCGGCTGGGTCGTGGTTACCGTAATCGCCGCGCTCGCCGGTGCAGCGGCGATCAGTGCAGCAACCGCCGCCGCAGACTCCGGTACGGATCTGCTCGAACAGAGCCGGACCGTCGCGCGAGCGGCGGCGCATCTGCGCGGGCAGTTCGCGGCGGCAGTCGTCGCGCTTGCAGTCCTGCACTACCTGGCCAGCGCGATCGCTGCGCGCGCTGCTTGCGGTCTGCCGCTCCATCTCCGCGAGACTTTTCTGGTCCAGCTGTCAGCAGCCGCCGCGAACCGCCTGACACCAGCAGGGTTGGGTGGCTCTGCGGTCAACGTTCGCTACTTCACACGCCGCGGACTGGGCATGCCCGCAGCCTTGGGTGCGGTCGCGGCGCTGGGTGTCTTCGGCGCTCTTGCCGACCTCCTTGTCCTGATCATGGTCATCGCGGCAGGAACGTGGCTCCACCTGGGCGGCGGCCCGCACGAGATCACGCTGCTCTCGGGCTACGTCGTCCACATGCTCGGGCCTGCCCGTTCGCCGTGGCTGTGGGGCGTCGTGTTCGCCGTCGGCGCAGCAGTCGCTGTTTGGGTGACACGCCGCAATCAACGCCGGCCGGGCCAAGCGCGCCGATTCTGGCAGCCGACGATGCACCTACTACGTCGGCCACGGACGCTAGCGACTCTGCTCCTCTCCTCCGGTTCGACCACGCTCATTCTCGGCTTCGCCTTCATCGCGACGATCGCCATGGTCCCAGGACCGCAACCACTCGCGCCTGCTGGCGCATTGCTGGTCGCGTTCATGATCGGTGCCGCCGCAGGCTCATCCGTGCCGATCCCTGCGGGCCTTGGCTCTACCGAAGCCGCACTCGTCGCCGTGCTGCTCAGCGTGCACGTTCCCCTCGCCCACGCCCTGGAAGTCGTGTTGATCTTCCGGCTTGTGACGTTCTGGCTACCTGCTGTCTTCGGCGTCCTGGCATCGCGACGCCTCTACCGCCTCCACGCCCTATGAGGTCCAGCTGCTCGTCCCGCCGCATCGGGGCTGAATAGCGGAAGAAGTGGCCGCAAGCGGAACGGCGGATTCTTGCGGTGGTCGCAACACGGCGTATTGGCGAGCCTATTCGGGTCGGTCAGCCGCGGAGGCGATCGGCGTCGAGGGGATGCACCCGCACGAACTGCGGCACACGGCCGCGTCGCTGGCGATCGCCTCGGGGGCTGACGTGAAGGTGGTTCAGCAGATGCTCGGGCATAAGTCGGCCACGATGACGCTCGACCTGTACGGGCACCTGTTCCCCGACCGTCTCGACGAGATTGCCGATGCCCTGGACGCGGCGGCGCGTTCTTTTGTTGCCCCGCTGTTGCCCCGGTTTGTTGTTGTCGATCTTGACGTGAGGCGCGAAGTGTCTACAACTCAGGAAATCCGGGACCTAGATGAAGTGGAGACGAGGGGAATCGAACCCCTAACCCCCGCCTTGCAAAGGCGGTGCTCTG
>DAITQD010000112.1:0-8308 GCA_036833255.1 Jatrophihabitantaceae bacterium | reverse complement strand
AGCTGCGCCGGCCAACCCTTACGCTGTCGGGGCTGGCCGCGTACAGCGTGCGCGGTCGGCCCGGCTCGTCACGATCCTCACTCGCGCGCTCGGCAAGACCCGCCTCGACCAGCCCGTCCAGGTGGAACCGGATGGTGTTGGGGTGCAGCTGGACCCGCTCGGCCACATCGCCGACGCCGAGTGGGACACCTGCTTCTTGAAGCACGGTGAGAACCCGGGCCCTACTTTCGCCCAGCGCCGGGCCATCGACCGCGTCCGCGCGCGTCAGCTCACGGGGTCCCATGTCTCGCATTTTTCCACAGGCACTCGGTAAAAACAACCGACACCTACGGAGAAGCTGGCATGTGCGCGGATTGCCTGCTTGACGGCGCGCGACGTAGTTCAGGCCGATGGGATCTCGACCCGTCCGGATCAAGGCTGTTGATCGATCCGCTGAGCCGTTAGGGTCGGTCTCGTCGCACGAGCTCACGCCCGCGGCGGCCGGAAGAACTGAGGTCTGACATGCCGCAACCGAGTTCATCCCGGGCTTCCGGCAACGCCGAGGAGAGCCGCGACCGGGTGGATGCGAAACCGTCCGACCTGCTCGCGCCGCTGCTGCCGGGTGGTGAACCTATCGAGTCCCTGCTGCGTCGGGCGCAGTTCTTTGTGCCCGGCACACCGACGGCCGATCACCGAGAGGTTCACCGCGTCGGCGGTCGGGGTGCGGAGGAGTTCTACCGGGAGCGGTGGCGGCACGACAAGGTGGTCCGCTCGACGCACGGGGTGAACTGCACTGGGTCGTGCTCATGGAAGGTGTATGTCAAGGACGGCATCATCACCTGGGAGACGCAGCAGACCGACTACCCCTCGGTCGGACCGGACAGCCCCGAGTACGAGCCACGTGGCTGTCCGCGAGGCGCGTCGTTCTCCTGGTACACCTACTCGCCCTCACGCGTGCGCTACCCCTACGTGCGCGGGCCGCTGCTGGAGATGTGGCGCGAGGCCCGCACGCGGCTGGGTGACCCGGTGCTGGCCTGGGCAGAGATAACGAGTGACCCGCAACGAGCCGCCCGCTACAAGAGCGCCCGCGGCAGGGGCGGCTTCGTCCGGTCGACCTGGCCGGAGGTGAGCGAGCTGATCGCCGCCGCACATGTACACACGGTCAAGGAGTACGGCCCCGATCGGGTGGTGGGCTTCTCCCCGATCCCGGCGATGTCTCAGGTGTCCTATTCGGCCGGCACCCGGTTCCTGTCGATGATCGGTGCCACGATCCTTTCGTTCTACGACTGGTACGCCGACATGCCCATCGCCTCGCCGCAGGTGTTCGGCGACCAGACCGACGTGCCCGAATCCGGGGACTGGTGGAACTCCAGCTATCTGATGATCTGGGGCACCAACCTGCCGATCACCCGCACCCCGGACGCACACTTCATGACCGAGGCCCGCTACCGCGGGCAGAAGGTCGTCGTCGTCAGCCCGGACTACTCCGACCACACGAAGTTCGCCGATGACTGGCTGCCGTGTGCACCCGGCACCGACGGGGCGCTGGCGATGGCGATGGGGCACGTCATCCTGTCCGAGTTCTTCCGCGACCGGCAGGTGCCCTACTTCACCGACTATGTGAAGACCTACACCGACCTGCCGTTCCTGGTCACGCTGCGCGAGCACGGCGACGGCTACGTGCCCGACCGTTTCCTCACCGCCGCCGATCTCGGTCACACCGACGACGGCGCGGCGCACCAGACGGTCCTGCTGAACTCGGCGACCGGTGAACCGTTCCTGCCCAACGGCACCCTGGCCACGCATTTCTCCGAGGCAGGTAAGGGCAAATGGAATCTCGACCTCGGTGGCGTCGACCCGGTCCTGAGCCTGTACGGCACGCACGAGGACGCGGTCGTGGTGGACCTGCCGCGCTTCGATGTGGGTGAGACCGAGGGCGGCAGTGCGATCCGCCGCGGCGTGCCGGTCAGGCGGGTCGGCGGACGACTGGTTACCACGGTGTTCGACCTGCTGATGGCCCAGTACGCCGTGCCGCGGGACGGACTGCCCGGCCAGTGGCCGTCCGGCTATGACGATCCACAGCCCTACACCCCGGCGTGGCAGCAAGTGATCACGTCCGTCCCGGCCGAGGCCGTGACTCGCGTGGCGCGGGAGTTCGCCCGCAACGCAGAGTTGTCCAAGGGCCGGTCGATGATCGCGATGGGCGCGGGCACCAACCATTGGTTCCACTCCGACCAGATCTACCGCACGTTCTTCACACTGACGATGTTGTGCGGTTGTCAGGGGGTCAACGGCGGCGGCTGGGCGCACTACGTCGGGCAGGAGAAGGTGCGTCCACTGACCGGGTTCCAGCAGATCGCCTTCGGCCTGGACTGGCAACGCCCCACCCGGCACATGACTGGGACGTCGTTCTTCTACCTGCACAGTGACCAGTGGCGCTACGAAAGTTTCGGCGCGGACGAGCTAGCCAGCCCGCTCGGGCGCGGCCTGTTCCGTGGCCGGGCGTTCGCAGACACGCTGGCGCAGGCGTCGCGGATGGGCTGGACGCCGTCGCACCCAGCTTTCGACCGCAACCCCCTGGACCTGGCCGATGACGCCGCGAGTGCAGGCAAGAGCGTCAACGACTACGTCGTCGACGAGCTGAAGGCCGACCGCCTGCACTTCGCCGGCGAGGACCCGGATGACCCGCGCAACTTCCCGCGGGTGATGACGGTCTGGCGGGCCAACCTACTGGGGTCCTCGGGCAAAGGCATGGAGTACTTCATGCGACATCTGCTCGGTGTCGACGACGCCGTGCGTGCCGACGAGTCACCGCAACGGCTGCGGCCGAGCGAGGTCGCCTGGCATGAGGAAGGCCCGCGGGCCAAGCTCGACCTGGTCACCACCGTGGACTTCCGGATGACGTCCACCTGCTCCTATTCCGACATCGTCTTACCGGCAGCCACCTGGTACGAGAAGCACGACATCTCCACCACCGACATGCACCCGTTCGTGCACTCGTTCAACCCGGCCATCGCACCGCCGTGGGAGACCCGCACCGACTTCGAGGTGTTCAAAACCATCGGCGAGCAGTTCTCCCGGCTTGCCTCCACACATCTGGGTACGCGCACCGATGTGATCGCCGCGCCGCTGCTCCACGATTCGGCCGACGAGTTGGCCCAGCCGGGCGGGGTCGTGCGGGACTGGAAGCGCGGCGAGTGCGAACCGATCCCGGGCGTCACGATGCCGCGGTTGGTCACCGTCGAGCGGGACTACGCCGCGGTCGCCGCGAAGATGGCCGCCCTCGGCCCGCTCGTCGACACCCTGGGCACCGGGGTCAAGGGCGTGACCTGGAAGCCAGTCGCCGCGGTCGAGCTCCTCGGCCGCACGAACGGCCGGGTGCGCGGTGGCGTCGGCGACGGACGCCCGGCGCTGACCCGAGACATCCATATGGCCGAAGCCATCCTCGCGCTGTCCGGCACCACCAACGGCGAGGTCGCCGTGCTGGGCTGGCGGAACCTGGAGGAACGCACCGGCGTGCGGCTGGCCGACCTCGCCGAGGAACGCGCGGGCGAGCGGATCAGCTTCGCCGACACCCAGGTGCAGCCCCGCGCGGTGATCACCTCACCGGAGTGGTCGGGAAGCGAAACAGGTGGGCGCCGTTACTCGCCGTTCGTGGTCAACGTGGAACGCAAGAAGCCGTGGCACACCCTCACCGGGCGGATGCATTTCTTCCTCGACCACGACTGGATCGCCGAGTACGGCGAGGGCCTGCCGACCTACCGGCCGCCGCTGGACTACGTCCGGCACTTCGGCGAACAGGGCTTGCGCGAGGATGGCCGCCCGGAGATCACGGTGCGGTACCTGACACCACACTCCAAGTGGTCGATCCACTCGGAGTACCAGGACAACCTGCACATGCTGCGGCTGTTCCGCGGCGGCCCGGTTATCTGGATGAGCGCGCTCGACGCGGCGAAGATCGCGGTGCGCGACAACGACTGGATCGAGGCCTACAACCGCAACGGCGTCGTCGCATGCCGAGCGGTCGTGACGCACCGGATGCCCGAAGGCACGGTGTTCATGTACCACGCGAAGGACCGGCACCTGATGACCCCGAAATCGGAGGTGTCGGGCTGGCACGGCGGCGGCGACAACTCACTGACACGTTTGGTCGTCAAGCCGACGCACATGATCGGCGGGTACGCGCAACTTTCGTACGGGTTCAACTACTACGGGCCCACCGGCAATCAGCGCGACGAGATCACCGTGATCCGCCGCCGCGCCCAGGAGGTCGAATACTGATGACGAGCGACGTGTGCGGAGTGCGCACATGAGGGTCATGGCGAACGTCGCGATGGTGATGAACCTCGACAAGTGCATCGGTTGCCACACCTGCTCGGTGACCTGCAAACAGGTCTGGACGAACCGCCCGGGTACCGAGTACGTCTACTTCAACAACGTCGAGACCAAGCCCGGCGTCGGCTACCCCAAGCGCTATGAGGACCAGGAGCAATGGCACGGCGGCTGGACGCTCGACCGCAAAGGCCGACTGCAGCTCAAGGCCGGCGGCCGCGCCAAGAAACTCGCCCAGATCTTCTACAACCCCGACCTGCCGACGATCGACGACTACGGCGATCCGTGGACGTATGACTACCAGACGCTCATCCAGGCGCCGCTGGGCACCCGCAACCCGAGCGCGCACTCGATCTCGGCACTGACCGGCAAGGACATGGACATCAAGTGGGGCAGCAACTTCGACGACGATCTCGCAGGGGCACCTGAGCATGCCGTCGGTGACCCGAACCTGGCCGGGCTCGAGGACCGCGTCAAGATGGAGTTCGAGCAGGTCTTCATGTTCTACCTGCCGCGCATCTGCGAGCACTGCCTCAACCCGTCCTGCGTCGCGTCGTGCCCGTCCGGAGCGATGTACAAGCGCGAAGAGGACGGCATCGTCCTGGTCGACCAGGACCGCTGCCGCGGCTGGCGAATGTGCGTGTCCGGCTGCCCGTACAAGAAGGTCTACTTCAACCACCGCACCGGCAAGGCAGAAAAGTGCACGTTCTGCTTTCCTCGCATCGAGTCCGGTCAGCCGACCATCTGTTCCGAGACATGCGTGGGACGGCTGCGCTACCTCGGGCTGTTCCTCTACGACGCCGACAAGGTCCTCGACGCCGCCACCACCCCCGATGAGCAGGACCTCTACGAGGCGCAGCTGTCGGTCTTCCTCGACCCCCACGACCCGCAAGTGCAGGCTGACGCGGCCGCGGCGGGGATCCCGCACGACTGGATCAGCGCCGCACAACGTTCACCGGTCTACGCGCTGGCGGTGCGGCACCGCGTCGCGCTGCCGCTGCACCCGGAGTACCGCACGTTGCCGATGGTCTGGTACATCCCGCCGCTGTCGCCGGTCGCCGACATCGTGCACGCCCAGGGCTACGACCCGAACGATCCCGACAAGGTCTTCGCCACCATCGACTCGCTGCGTATCCCCATCGAGTACCTCGCCAACCTGTTCACCGCCGGCAAGGTCGAGACCGTGCGGATCGTGCTGCGCAAGCTGGCCGCGATCCGCGCCTACATGCGCGCCGCGCAGCTCGGCCTCGACCTGGACGAGGACCTGCCCGCCTCCGTCGGTGCGACGGCCGACGACATCGACGATCTCTACCGGCTGCTCGCGATCGCCAAGTACGAGGAGCGATACGTCATCCCGCCCGCACATGCCGAAGATGCCGGCAGACTGATGGGTCAGCACGAGCAGCTGTTCTGCAGCCTGGACACCGAGGGCGGCCCGGGCATGGGCGGCACCGGCCCGCACGGCATCCAGAGCTACCAGCCCAGCCAGCCGGCCACTGACAACTCCGGCGGCCAGACCTTCCAGGCCGAGGACGGCCGCACCCACTTCAACCTCCTCGGTTGGAACGGCAAGGGCACCGCCCCGAACCTCTTCCCAGAGGGGGGACAGGCGTGAACAGCGCGTTCAAGCTGGCTTCGGTGCTGCTGCAGTATCCGACGGCCGCCCTGTTCGACGGTCTGGACGAGCTCGACGCGTTCGCCGCGACGACCTCGCCGAAGCCGGCGCGCAAGGCGTTCGCGCAGTTCCTCCTCTGGCTTCGGACAACACCGCCGGGCGACGTCGCCCAGCACTACGTCGAGACCTTCGACCTGCGCCGCCGCTGCGCGCTGTATTTGACGTACTACCGCTACGGCGACACCCGCAAGCGCGGGATGGCCATGGTCATCTTCAAGACCGCCTACCGCGACGCGGGCTTCGTCCCATGCGAGGACGAGCTACCCGACTACCTGCCGATGGTGCTCGACTTCGCCACGCTCACAGCGCGCGGCGAGCGGCTGCTGCATGCGCACCGGACCGACCTCGAACTGCTGCGCCGCGCGCTGGTCAAAGCCGAGACCCCCTACGCGAACGTCGTCGACGCCGTCTGTGCACAGCTGCCGAAACTCGGTCGCCGCGAGATCGGCCAGGTGCTCAAGGCGTGGGAATCCGGCCCGCCGCAGGAAGAGGTCGGCCTGGAACCGTTCGCGCCTCCGGAGTACCTCACCGGCTATGGCGCGGACCGCACCGACCGGCCACACGTGGCCGATCCGCTGGGCATCCGCCACCCCGCGGTGATGCCGCGATGAACGCCAGCGCCGCACAACTGTTCTGGTGGGTGGCATTGCCCTACCTGGCGCTCGGCGTATTCATCGTCGGGCACGCGTGGCGGTGGCGCTACGACCAGTTCGGCTGGACCAGCCGCTCCACCCAACTGCAGGAACGTCGGATGCTCAAGTGGGGTGCGCCGCTGTTCCACTACGGCACCTTCGCGGCCATCGCCGGCCATGTCATCGGCGTCCTGATCCCCGAGCGGTGGACCAAGGCGGTCGGCATCCCCGAGAACGTCTACCGCTGGTTCTCCGCCGGCGCCGGCACCCTGGCCGCAGTCCTTGTCATCGGCGGCGTCATCGTGCTCGCCACCCGGCGCCTGTTCGTCCCGCGCGTGCGCGCAACCACGGCCCCGATCGACTACGTGACCCTGATCCTGTTGCTGATCGTCATCCTGACCGGCATCGTGCCAACCGTCGGCGTCAACATGTTCGGGCACGGCTACGACTACCGCACCACCGTCGCACCCTGGTTCCGGGGCCTGTTCAGCTTCGCTCCGCGGACCCAGGCCATCGCGCACGCGCCGTTCGTCTATCAACTGCACGCGACCGCAGCCTGGCTCATCTGGGGGCTGTGGCCGTTCAGCCGACTGGTGCACGCGTGGAGCTATCCGGTGTGGTACTTGTGGCGTCCCTACATCGTGTTCCGCAGCCGCAAGGCGGGTCACCCGAGCGAGCCCGGCACCGGTGGACGCAAATGGCGCAAGATCGGTGTCCCCTACTGACCCCGGCGCGACCGGCGCGGTGACTCGCGGCGGTGGCGTGCGCGCGGCAGTCCAGACGCTGCACCCCGGCTACTTCGCGCTGGTGATGGCCACCGGGATCGTGTCGATCGGGATGCAGAACCACCACGCATACGCTGTGTCGGTCGCGCTGCTGTGGCTGACCGGCGTCGAGTACGGCGTGTTGATCATCCTCCACGTCTGGCGACTGGCCGCCTACCACACCGACGTCGCTGCCGATCTGGGCGACCCGCGTCGTGGCTTCGGCCTGTTCACTTTCGTCGCGGCCACCGACGTGTTCGGCACCCGCCTGAGCATCGACGGACATCACGTGATCGCGCTGGTCCTTCTCGGGATCGGCTCACTCGCCTGGCTCGTGCTCGGCTACGTCGTGCCATGGACCGCGGTTCTCGGCCACTCGCACCGGCCCGTCGTCCAGGACGCCAACGGCACCTGGTTCATCTGGGTCGTGGCCAGCCAATCCGTCGCGGTGCTCGCCGCCGCCCTTGAACCGGCCATCGCATCCGGCCGCCGGGAGCTCGCACTGCTGGCCGTCTTCTCGTGGTCGGTCGGCGTGTTCCTCTACGCCGCGGCGGGGATCTTCGTCGCAGCCCGCATGTTGCTCTACCCGCTGCGCCCTGCCGACCTCACCCCGCCGTACTGGGTCGCCATGGGCGCGACCGCAATCACCGTCCTCGCCGGAGCACGGATCGTGCAGATGGCCGACGCCCCGATGGTGTCGGCCACCCGTGGCTTGATCGCCGGCACCTCGGTCATCTTCTGGGCCTTCGGCAGCTGGCTCATCCCACCCCTGGTCGCGGCTGGGGTGTGGCGACACATCCTGCATCGCATCCCGCTGCTCTACGAGGCCACGCTGTGGAGCATCGTGTTCCCGCTGGGCATGTACGGCGTCGGCGCACACTACCTCGGGCAGGCCGACCATCTGCCGATCGTGCAGGCGATCGGCG
>DAITQD010000111.1:1506-8418 GCA_036833255.1 Jatrophihabitantaceae bacterium | reverse complement strand
AGCACACGTAGCTGGTGCTCGGGCAGATCGGGGGGCCACCTTGGGTGCCGAGGTGAGTCCACTCAGGCACTGGATAGGCGGCCCGGCCAGCCACTTCGCCGAAGCCGGTCGGGCCAAGACGCCACGCGGTCCCGGGGGGAGGATTACGCCAACGCCTGCGCCGACTATCCACCTTTGGCGGCAAAAAAGCAAAACTGGCTCTAACGCCGCTTAGGACGGGATAGCCGGGTGTTCGGTTCAGTGACGAATGTGGCGCGCCGCGCGGCGCTTCGGGGAGCCGATTCGGTGATCGGTCAGTTGGCATACTCGACCTATCGACGACGTCACGAATGAACTGGACGAAGGCGGGAATCTGACGTTCGGACAGCAGCAACTGCCCTTCGACCGCAGCCGGGCGAGATCGGCGCGCCGCCTGCCGCGTCGAACACCACGCCGTCGACTGGTCAGCAGGTCACCGCATCGACGCTGTACCTGAATCGGCAGCAGCTCGCCGACGGGCGGCTGTGCACAATCGGCGAGGCCAGGACGCCCGTGCGGGATCTGCTGGGGACCACCGGCGGATAGATTCCTCACGTGGGTGACGTCGCACCGTTCGGCCTTGCGGTGGCTCTGGTCGCGCTCGCGGCCCTTCTCGCGGTGCTGTCGAACCGGCTCAGCGAGCGAGTGCGGGTTCCGGCGCCCGCATTTTTCCTGATCGCCGCAGCCGTCGCGTCCGACGTCGTCCCGAAGCTGCACGCCGTGCCGATCAAGGTCGATCAGCGGTTGGTGACGGTCGCACTCGTCGTCATCCTCTTCGACGGCGGCATGCACATCGGCTGGTCCCGCTTCCGGTCGGCCGCCGGCGCCGTGGTCTGGATCGGCGTGGCCGGAACGGCGGTGACGGCGGGCGCGATGGCCGTCCTGGCCCACCTGCTGTTCGGGTTCAGCTGGCTCTCGGCGCTGCTGCTCGGCACCGCGCTCGCGCCGACCGACCCGGCCGTCGTCTTCTCCGTCCTCGGCCGCCGGGAGATCGCGGGGCGCACCGGCACGATCGTCGAGGGCGAGTCCGGGGCCAACGACCCGGTCGCTATCGCGCTCATGGTCAGCCTGCTCGGCGCCACAGGGGGTGGCGTGGGCGCCGTCGCCGAGGGCGTGGGGGAGTTTGCCCTCCAGATGGTGCTCGGCGTGGCGCTCGGAGCCGTGGGCGGGTACTTGCTGCTCCTCCTGTTGCGGCGGGTGCCGCTCCCGAATGCGGCGCTGTACCCGGTGCAGACGACCGCCTTCGCCTGCCTGATCTACGGCGTGACCACGGTTGCGCACGGCTCGGGATTCCTCGCGGTGTTCCTTGCCGGGATCATCGTGGGCGACGCGCGGGCTCCGTACAAGCGCGAGATCGAACACTTCGCGGCCGGCCTCGGCAGCGTGGCCGAGATCGTCGTGTTCACGGTGCTCGGTTTGACCGTCTCGCTCGAGCACGTGCTGCACGACGGCGCGCTCTGGACCGGCCTGGCGTTGGCGGCGCTGCTGATCCTGCTGGTGCGCCCGGTCCTCGTCGGGCTGGTGCTCGCGCCGATCAGGCTGCGCCGCGGCGAGCGGGCATTCGTGCTGTGGGCTGGGCTGAAGGGGGCGGTGCCGATCGTGCTCGGCACCTTCGTGCTCACCGGCGACGTGCCCGACGCGTCGCGCATCTACGGCGTCATCTTCGTCGTCGTCCTGATCTCGGTCGTCGTGCAGGGCGGCTCGGTGCCGATCGTCGCGAGGCTGCTGAAGGTACCGATGCGGGTCGTCGAGCCCGAGCCGTGGGCGCTGGGCATGCGCTTTCGCGACGAGCCGGAGGGGCTTCGGCGCTACTTCGTCGCGGCCGGCTCGCCCGCCGACGGCTGCTCGATCAGCGGGCTGGACGTCGGTGAAACGGCGTGGATCAGCATGGTCAGCCGCGACGGGCGGCTGGTGCAGGTACGCGGGCGGACGCTGCTGCGGGCCGACGACGAGGTGCTGCTGCTCGCCGACTCGGGGGCCGACCTCGACGCGGTGTTCCGCGCGCCGGTTTAGGACTCTTCGGCCGGGCGGTCCGGCTCGTCCTTGGCCTGCTGGGCCTCACGGGCGCGGCGGCGCTGGTCTTCGGCACGCGAGCGCAGCGACGCGAGGAACTCCTCGTCGTCGTCGGGGTTTGTCGCGCCCAGCCGCGCGGGTGCGAGTGGCCGCCGGGGCTCGCCGTTCCAGGTCCGGCCGGCGAACAGCCAGGCGATCGAACCGATGTCCATGAGCATGATCACGATCAACAGCCACGCGATCTTGGGCAGGTTACGGCAGTGATCGTCGGGCGTGGTGATCACGTCGATGATGCAGAAGATCCACAGGGCCAAGAAGGCCAGACCCAGTGCACCGTCGAAGAACAACATCGCGCAACGCCTCCCAGCATCGTCTGCTGACCATTGTCACGCATCCGGACCCCGGTGGGGTTCACCGGGCGCGGTAGGTTCGCGGGCGTGCCGCAGCTCGCCGACCTCATCGCCCTCCTCGACGGGTGGTTTGACCCGCGTTGGGCCGAATCGTGGGATGCCGTCGGGCTCGTCTGCGGCGACCCGGACGAGCCGGTCGAGCGGGTGCTGCTCGCAGTCGATGCCGTGCCGGCAACGGTCGCCGAGGCGCTGAGCACGCGCTCGCAACTGCTGGTCACGCACCATCCCCTGTTGCTCACCCCCGTACACGGTGTGCCCGCTGACGATCCGAAGGGCGCCCTCGTGCACCGGCTGATCCGCGCTGGCGTTGCCCACTTCGTGGCACACACCAACGCCGACGTTGCCGACCCGGGCGTCTCGGACGCGCTCGCCGAGCGGATCGGCCTGAGCGCACTGCGTCCCCTTGAGGCGCAGGCCGACGAGCCGTTCGACAAACTGGTCGTCTACGTGCCGACGGGGGACGCACCGCGACTGGTCGAGGCGCTGGCCGAGGCGGGCGCGGGCGCTGTCGGCGACTACGACCGCTGTGCTTGGACAACCGAAGGCATCGGGACGTTCCGGCCGCTTGACGGCGCGGACCCCACGATTGGGCGCGTCGGCGAGATCGAGCGGGTCGCTGAAACCCGGGTCGAGATGGTTGTCCCGTCCCGGTGCCGGCGCGCGGTGGTCGAGGCCGTTCGCGCTGCGCACCCCTATGAGGAGCCCGCATTCGACCTGCTCGCCGCGTCGCCGATTCCCGGCCGGCGCGGCACGGGGCGCGTCGGTGAACTCGCCAAGCCGGTGTCGCTGCACGAGTTCGTTGCACAGGTGGCCGCGGTGCTACCGGCGACGGCCTGGGGCGTGCGCGCGGCGGGCAATCCCGATCGCCTCGTGCGCACGGTCGCGGTCTGCGGCGGTGCGGGCGGGTCGCTCGCCGAGGACGCCCGGCGGGCCGGAGCGGACGCCTTCCTCACCGCCGACCTCAAGCACCACCCGAGCGTCGAGGCCGTCACCGAACGCGGTGGTGACGGGATGGCGCTGGTCGACGCGGCGCACTGGGCCACCGAGGCGCCGTGGCTGGATGTCCTGGCCGCGCGGCTGCGCGAAGAGCTCGGCACTACGGTTGAGGTCCGAGTCTCGCGCCGCGTCACCGACCCGTGGACGCTGCATGCCCCGTCTCCTGAAACGAGTGCGATCAGCAGGTGAACGCCGACACCTTGAGTTCAGCCATACAGCTGCGCCTGCTCGATCTGCAGGGCGCCGACACCTCCCTCGCCCAGTTGACGCATCGCCGCACGACGCTGCCCGAACTCGCGGCCATCGCTGAGCGCAACGAGCGTGACACCGCTTTGCACAACGACGTCATCGACGTCGAGACTCGGATCGGCGACATCGCCGGCGACCAGCGGCGCCTGGAGAACGATGTCGACGCCGTGCGCACCCGCGCCGCCCGCGACGAGCAGCGTCTGCAGGCCGGCGGCCTGCCCGCCAAGGAGCTCGAGCGGCTGCAGCACGAACTCACGACGCTCGCACGACGCCAGTCGACCCTCGAGGACGAATTGCTCGAGGTGATGGAGCAACGCGAGCGGGCCGACGCGGAGCTCGCCGAGCTGACCGCGCGGCGCAGCGTGCTGGACCGCGAGCAGGCCGAGCTGGGTGCCACGCGCGACGCGGCCTTCGGCGAGATCGACGCGGCGTCCGCTGAGCGCTTGGCCCAACGGGTGTCGATCGCCGCAGAACTGCCCGAGGATCTGCTCGCCGTCTATGAGCGCTCACGCGAGCACCACGGCGGCGTCGGTGCGGCCATGCTGCGGCAGCGGCGCTGCGAGGGCTGCCGTATCGAGCTGTCGGCCAGCGAGCTCGGAACAGTGCGCAAAGCCGAGCCGGACGCTGTGGTGAAGTGCGACAACTGCGGGCGCATCCTCGTCCGCACGGCCGAATCGGGCCTGTGACCGCAACGGTTCACAGCGTCGTCGTCGAGGCTGACGGCGGCTCGCGCGGCAACCCTGGCCTGGCCGGTTACGGTGCGGTCGTCTTCGATTCCGAAACCGGTGAAGTCCTCGCGGAGCGCGCGGAGTCGATCGGAGTCGAGACCAACAACGTCGCCGAGTACCGCGGGTTGATCGCCGGACTCACCGCGGCCGCCGAGCTAGGTGCGCGCCGGGTTGCCGTCCGGATGGATTCCAAGCTCGTCGTCGAGCAGATGAGCGGACGGTGGCAGGTGAAGCACCCGTCGATGCGCCCGCTCGCGCGCGAGGCGGTCGCGCTGCGCGCGCGCTTCGACGAGGTGAGCTTCGAGTGGATCCCTCGCGAGCGGAACAAGCACGCCGATCGGCTGGCGAACGAGGCGATGGACCGCGCTGCGGGCACACTGGTTCGGGCCCGGCCGACGATCGAGGCGATGCCCATCCCAGAGGCGATGTGGACTCTCCCGACCGACGCGCCGACGCGGCTGATCCTGGTTCGCCACGGGTCGACCGAGCATTCCGCGCAGAAGCGGTTCTCCGGACGCAACGATCTGCCGCTCAACGACGAGGGGAAGCGCCAGGCGGCAGCACTCGCCGCCCGAGCCCTCGCGTTCGGCGAGGTCGCGGCCGTCGTCAGCTCCCCGCTGCGCCGGGCGCACCAGACGGCCGAGGCGATCGCCGCCGCCCTCTCGATGGGCGTCGACACCAACCACGATCTGGCCGAAGTCGACTTCGGTGCGTGGGAGGGGCTGACGTTCGCCGAGGTGCAGCGCGATCACCCGGCCGAGCTCTCGGCGTGGGTCGCCTCCCCGGATGCCGCGCCACCGCAGGGCGAGTCGTTCGCGGCCGCCGGCCGCCGGGTGCGTCGCGGGCGAGACGCCGTGATCGCAGCGCATGCCGGTCGGCAGGTCGTGGTCGTCACGCACGTGACACCCGTCAAGACGCTGATCCGGCTCGCCCTGGACGCCCCGCCGGTGAGCCTGTTCCGGATCCATCTCGACACCGCGTCGGTGTCGATCGTCGACTACTACGCCGACGGGAACTGCTCGGTACGGCTGGTCAACGACACCGGCCACCTCGCCTAGGCTACGCGGGGTCCTCGGCTGAAGGCTCCGCGCGGTGCCTGGCATAGGCGGCGCGCAGTGCCGCATTCAGGGCTGGTCGACGCGACAGCAGCTTGGTCAACGTCTCGTACTCGATGCGCAACGCCCTGACCCGTTCCTGGGCCGACACCGTCGCGTTTCGCTGACCACCGGCGAGGTAGGCCATCTCGCCGATGACGTCTCCGGCCGACAGAGACGCGATCACCTCGCGGCCGTGAAACACGCGGGCGGTTCCAGAGAGCAGCACGTAACAGGCGTCGGCCGGGGTGCCCTCCTGCACGAAGGCCCAGCCGTCAGGCAGCGACACCGCATTGCCGCTGATGGCCAACGCGGTGACGTCCTCCCTGCTGCAGCCGGCGAGGAACGGAAACGTAGCCAGCTGCGTGGTCAGTTCACGCTTCTCACTGTTGTGCATGGGCAGAGATTACGCGGGGCACGCCATCGCGCAACTCGTCATGTGGTGCGCGTGGGCTCCGCCGGCGTCAGCCGCCGACCACCTGAAGTGCCGCCCACAGCGCGGCGGTGGAAAGCAGCAGGATCGGCGGCACGGTCAGCGCGCCGAGCACGTGGAACTCCCGCGCCCGCGGACGTTCGCGATCAGGCAACAGGCGCCGCCACAACAGGCTTGCCAGCGATCCCGCGTACGTCGCGTTCGGGCCGATATTGACGCCCAGCAGCACGGCGAGCACCGCCGCGGGATTACCGGCCACCAGCGGTATCAGCGCAAGCGTCGCCGGCAGGTTGTTCACCAGGTTCGCGAGCACGCCCGCAACTGCGGCGAGCAGAAGCAGCGCTGGCCACGCTGCCCCAGACGGAACGACGTGGCGCAGCGCAGCGGCGAGACCGTGCCGCGTCACTCCGTCGACGATCACCGCGAGGGCCAGCACGAACAGGCAGAAGCCGGGACTCGCCTCACCCACGAGACGCAGCGGATGCACATCGCGCCGCAGTGCCCGCGGCACGAGCAGCGCGACACAGCCGGCGACCGCGGCCCATGCGGGGGCGACGTGCAGCGTCGAGGTGATGACGAAGCCGGCGACCGTCGCCGCGAGGACGACCAACGCAAAGCGCGGTGGGGCGGGGCCGTCCTGCGTCGGCGCGGCCACGGAGCGAACCAGGTCGCCGCGGAAGAACACGCGCAGCCCGAGCCATTCCGCGGCGCACGCGACGAGCCAGGGCAGCACCATCAACGCCGCGAAGCGTCCGAACGACAACCCGGATGCGGTGAACGCGAGCAGGTTCGTCAGGTTGGATACCGGCAGCAGCAACGAGCCGCTGTTGGCCAGACGGGTGCAGGCGTATGCATGTGGCCGCGCGGGAACACCGAGCCGGGTGGCAGTCCTCAGCACGACCGGAGTCAGCAGCACGACCGTGGCATCCAACGTCAGCACCGCGGTTACTGCCGCGGCGATCGTGACGACG
>DAITQD010000111.1:0-1406 GCA_036833255.1 Jatrophihabitantaceae bacterium | reverse complement strand
AGGCTATCTGCCGGAATCGGGCAGCAACTGTGTTCCCTCGAACACGCCGAGTCTCTCGTGGTACAGCTCGAGGCCGAGCCCGTTCGGGTCACGGAAGTACAGGCTGTCGTCCGCGCCACGGTCGGGCCCCAGGTAGACGACGCCGGCTTCGTCGAGCTTCAGCTTCGCCGCATCGAACTGCTCGCCCGACACCGAGATCGCCATGTGTTGCAACGCGCCGATGGTCTCTGTGAACTCAGGGTGATCGTGGCCGGGGAAGTCGAAGAAGCCGAGCAGGTTGTGGTTGCCGATGTCGAAGAAGAAGTGGCTCGAGCCGGTGTAGTCGCGATTCTCGACGAGTTCGACCAGCGGGAAGCCGAGGAAGTCTTGATAGAAGCGGATCGTCTGCTCGACGTCCTTGCAAATGAAGGCGGCGTGGTGCACTCCGCGGGCGGTGCTCGCCGGCCGGTCGGCCAACGGGCGCAGGTACTTCTTGCGCAGTGCGTCGCGTCGCGCGCGTACCGCGGACAGCGCGTCGCCGGTGGGTTCGGGCATCGCATACCTCCGAGTCGTCAGTTCGAGGTCGAGGGTAGCCACGTTCGCCGCGTAGCATTCATCGCGCGGCGGACGAGCCGACCGGACGGCCGCGTCGGGATCTTCGGATCTCGCCGAGGAAAGTCCGGGCTCCACAGGGCAGGGTGGTTGTCAACGGCAACCCGGGGTGACCCGCGGGACAGTGCCACAGAAAACAGACCGCCAGCGCGCGTGCGTGCTGGTAAGGGTGAAACGGTGGTGTAAGAGACCACCAGCGTTCCGGGTGATCGGAACGGCTAGGTAAACCCCACCCGGAGCAAGGTCGAGAAGAATCGCCTTGGAAACAAGGCGTTTCGCGCAGACGATCGAGGGCGGCCCGCCCGAGTCTGCGGGTAGATCGCTAGAGCCTGTCGGCAACGGCAGGCCGAGATGGATGGCCGTCACCCGGCGCGCAAGCGGCGGGAACAGAACCCGGCTTACAGGTCGACTCGTCCGCCGCCCTCGTAACCGACCGCGCGACTTCGCGACACCGACAACGCGAGTCGAATCGAATCGAATCGTTTCCCACCGAAGACACGCTCGCAAGCGCGATCAAGACCATCGCTGGCGAGAAAAGGCTTATGGCGTCGAGGATCCGGAGTCAACAGCGATCACCTAAGCGCCTCGGGTGCTTGCGTGCACGCTTCGCTCGCGTGCGACAAAGCGGCGTGGCGTGTTGACGGTTGCATGCGCGGCATCGTCCACTTGATTACAACGAATGAAAATTCGTTGACACCTGCCGAGGAGGCACACGCATGACCGCACCTGCGAGGAAGGCTCCGGCCAAGAAGGCCGCAGCAAAGAAAGCACCTGCGAGGAAGGCGGCGGCCAAGAAGGCGCCCGCGAAGAAGGCG
>DAITQD010000110.1:0-8512 GCA_036833255.1 Jatrophihabitantaceae bacterium | reverse complement strand
GGATGCCCGGGTACGGTCCGCGATCGGGAAACTCCCCGACGATGCGTGGCAGGCGTGTGGGGCTCAATAACCTCAGCCACGCCGACGACCGGGACAAGCAATCAAGCGGCGTGACGGTATTCGTTGATCAGACCGCCGAGCACCCCAGATCGCCGAACCACGCCATCCGCGCGGGCGGGACACCTGGTGATGGTGGCGATCGGCGGCTGTTGGTCTCGCGCTCGGTGCGGACGGTGGATGTTGTAGTGGGTCTCGAACTCGGCCAGCACCCGCACGAGCTGCCGTTCGTGGAAGATCAACATCCGATCCAGACATTCTCGCCGGATAGTGCTGACCCACCGCTCGGCGTACGCGTTGGCCTTCGGGGCACGTGGCGGACTAGGCAGCACGGCGACACCGGAGTCGGCGAACACCGTATCGAAGCTGGCAATGAACTTGGCGTCGCGATCGCGTACCAGGAACCGGAACACATCGGCCCGCTCCCCCATCCCAATCATGTAGTTACGGGCCTGTTGGGTCACCCACTCACCCGTCGGATGCCGCGTAACCCCGAGGATGTGAACTCGCCGCGTGCCGACCTCAAGAACGAAGAAGACGTAGATCCTGCGCAGCAGCACCGTGTCGACAGTGAAGAAGTCACACGCCAGCATCGTCTCGGCTTGGGTACGGCAGAACTCCCGCCACGTTGGCCCCGCCCGTCTCGGGGCAGGGGTCCAGCCCAGCCTTGTGCAGGATGTTCCACACCGTCGCGGGCGCCACCTGGTATCCGAGGCCGAGGAGTTCGCCTTGGATCCGGCGGTGACCCCACGTCGGGTTCTCGCGCGCCAACCGGATCACCAGATCCCCGATCACCGCCGCGATACGCGGTCGACCGCCAACCGGCGCCGCTTTGGGCGTGTAGGTCCAGTGCCGGGCGACCAGCTGCCGGTGCCAGCGCAGCAGCGTCGCCGGAGTAACGATCCGCGAGCGCCATAGCGGCCGCGGAAGCAGACGAACCAGCGCAGCCAACACCAGCCGATCCTTCGGCTCCAACCGAGGACGACTCACCTGCCGGCGTAGCACCGCCACCTCATGCCGCAACACCAGCAGCTCCACATCCTTCGCCGACTCGCCACGTCCCCGAAGCACCACCAGAGCAAGCGCCGTCCGAACACCCGCGTACACGACCGAGAAGAACACCCGGACGATCACGCCGAACCACGCTCAGGCGCCGGAACCGAGGTTCTTGAGCCCCACAGGCCCGCGGCGGGCGACGCGCTGCGCGAACTCGCGGGTCTTCGACCGCCATGTTGACCGTGCCCACGCCAACACACAAACGTCAACTTGGACCGGCACACAGGGCTGTCGCCTGCAGATCCTGATCACCTTCGTCGCGTTCCCCTCGGCCAGCTGCTCGAAGGAAAGTGTTCCTGCGAGAACCACCCGAACCCGTGATCATGCATACCTTAGCCTGGCGTGGCGTCAATGCGGTTCACCTTCTGAAGTCGGGTCTCCAAGATTTCCGAGGAAGACGAGCCGTGAGGTCGCTCTGACGGCCCTGAGCGCTCCTGGCGGGACGACGACCGTCGCTCCCGCGGCGACGCCGACCTCCTCCGCGCCGACGACCATAACGCCGTGGCCGTCCAGGAAGTGAAAGGATGCCGCGGGGCCGGGGTGAGCCGGCAGCCCCTGACCTGCCTCGAGCCCGACGAGAACGACCTTCAGGTCGGACGATTCGTGCAGCACCGTCACCGCCGGTCCTTCGTCCGAGAACTCAACGGCACTGCGCCAATCTGGCCACATCGTCATCCTGCTGTGCGTGTCGACGCTGGGGCGATGCGGCCGATCCGGACGCGCCAGACGTCGGGGCCTTGCTCGAGGTAGACCCAGCTGAATTCGCCTGGGTTCTCGGCCGACAGTTGGTAGTAGAGCGGCTTGGGGTCATGATCGTTGACCAGCACGTAGCCGGTGTCGGGTGCGAGGGCGCCGAAGGTCTCGAAGATCAGTTCGTGACGCCTCTTGGGGATCTCGGTGCGGACGTCGAGCACGCGGTCTTCGGTTGGCACGGCAGCTTCCCTTTCGGTCGAGTGCGGCGGTGTAGCGAGGTTGTGTTCGAGCCGGGCGATGTGGTGCATCACGCCGTCCAGATGTTGTGCCTGCCGTGGGTGCGCGCCTCGTACGGCCACCCAGCCGTCGGCGGCCAGGCGTCCCGCTTCGTGCGGGTGACCGGCTGTCCCGAGCGCGCGGCAGGCGCGCACGAGCGCGCGGGTCAGCGCGTCGACGACATCCGGCTCAGGCGGCAAAGGTGATCGCCACACGCCACAGCTCCGGTCCCGACTGCAGATAGGACCAGGTGAACCGATCCGGCCACATCGCCTCGGTCTGGTACCGCAGCGGCTTGGGGTCGTGGTCGTTCATGATGACGAGCGACTCTCCCGGCCGGAGCTGGTCGAGCTTGGTGAAGATGATCTCGTGTCGCGCGCCGTGCGGAAGCGCGCGCACGTCTAGCTCATCGCGACGAAGGGTCGGGTTGGTGACGAGCTCGACGGGGCGCGGGCCCTCAGTCTGGGCGACGGCGTCGCCACAGCCGTGCTCGCCACAGCCGCACTCGTGCTCGTCCTGGCTCGAGCTCGGGTGCCCGAGGATCTCGTGCATTCCCTCCAGCGCCGCGGTCAGGTTCATGCCGGCGATGTCGAGAGCCGGCAAAAGGAGGTCGTTCTCCTTGCTGAGGTGCACGGCAAATACCGCCCGCGCAGCGGCGGCAGCTGACGCAACCTGCATCGCTGCGGTTGCCTCAGCGAGTTCGCCGATCAACGCCGCCAGCGCGCGGTGCTCGGCAAGCATTCCGGAGACCAGTAGCCGCGTAGCGTCCAGAGTCTCTGCCGGGCCGTAGAGCGCCGCCTCCTCCGCCTCGGCGTGGGGCAGTAGCTCCGAGCGGTACCAACCCAGCAGCTCGTCACGCTCGGCCGTGTATGCCTCGGTGGGGACGGCGGCCAAGACCGCGGCCGTCAGGACCTGCAGCCGGTCGGCAAGTTGCTCGTGATGGCCCCGGATAGCAGCGATCACAGCAGCGTTCGGGCCTTCCGGCCCGATCGTCGTGCTCGGCGCAGTACTGGGAAGCGCACTGAAGGTGGCGCGACTGATGGCGGTGTCGAGCGACATCCGGATCTCCTCTGTTGAGTGCGTGGCGGCGACCACTGAAACCTTACCGACCTTGCTTTTTACGATATCACTAGTGAAAACTACAAGCTATGTGCGCAATCGCTCCCACAGAGACACGGCTCAGGACAGGGGCACCATGAGCGGCGGTCCGTTGTCGATCATCGGACTGCTCGACGCCGGGTCGGAGGCTGATCAATTGCGCGAGATGCTGCGGGACGTGATCGACCCTGAACTCGGAGTCGACATCGTCTCCCTCGGCCTCGTGTACGGCCTCGAGCTCAACGGCCGGGTGGCGGAAGTGTTGATCACGACGACGACGCCTGCGTGCCCGCTGGGGTCCTACATCAGCGACGGTGTCGAACGGGTGCTGCTGGACAGCGGGGCTGTCGACCGCGTCGAGGTCACCATCACGCATTCCCCGCCGTGGACGGCGCAGATGATGTCGACGGCGACCAAGCGAGCGTTCGGGTGGCGATGACCTCGTCCACCGCCTCCCCTACAACCACCCCCGCAACACCCGCCCCGGCGCAGCCGCGCCCCGGCCCGACCGCACTGCGTCGGCGACTTCCCGTGCTCGTGCTCGCGGTCGTGAGCCTTCTCGCCGGACTGTGGGGCGGTCTGCTGCTGCTTGGACTGTCCCTGCCGACGTTGCGCACCTCGACCGCCGCCGACCACGGGCCACTCATGACGCTGGGCTTTCTGGGCACGGTGATCTCGCTCGAGCGGGCGGTCGCGCTTCGCCGGACATGGGCGTATGCGGCGCCGGCCGCCGCCGGTGCCGGTGGTCTGGGGCTCGTCACGGGACTGCCGGCGGTCGTGGGCTGGGCGCTGCTCTGCCTCGCCGCCGTGATCCTCGTCGTCGTGTATGCGGTCGTGCACCGGATCCAGCCGGCGCTGCACCTGAAGGTGATGGCTGCGGGCGCCGTCTGCTGGTACGTCGCGACGGTGCTCTGGCTGGGCGGCTGGGCGATCCCTCGGCTGGTGCCCTGGCTGGCCGGCTTCCTCGTCCTGACCATCCTCGGCGAGCGGCTCGAGCTGGCTCGGGTCACCGTGCTCACGCGAGCCTCGATACGGCACTTCGTCGCCGGGGCAGGCGCGCTCGCCGGCGGCCTGCTACTCACTGCGGTGAGCGGCCGCACCGCGGAGATCGGGGTCCGGTTGGCGGGTGTCGGCCTGATTGTGCTGGCTCTGTGGGGCGCGAAGCACGATGTGGCCCGCCGCACGGTAAAGATCGCCGGCATCACCCGGTTCATGGCGGTGTGCCTGCTCGCCGGGTACGTCTGGCTACTGGTCGGGGGCGCAACATGGCTCGCAGCCGGCGACCTCGGCGGCAGCGTCGCGACCTACGACGCCGCCCTGCACGCGGTGTTCCTCGGCTTCGTCATGTCGATGATCTTCGGTCACGCGCCGGTCATCGTGCCCGCCGTGCTCGGCGTGCGCCTGCCGTTTCGGCGCTGGTTCTACGCCCACGTGCTGCTGCTACACGCCGCGCTGCTGCTTCGAATCGTCGGTGACGCGTCCGGCAACACCGTGGCCTGGCAGATCGGCGGAGCAGGCACCGAGGTCGCCATCGTCGTGTTCCTCGCGGCATCGGCGACAGCGGTCATCCACGGCCGACACCGAGTGCGGTCGACACGATGACCGAACAACCGGACAGCACCGCGGCACGCGTCCGCTACGCCGCTCCCGCGCTCGGTGCCGTCATGCTGCTCATAGCCGTACTCGTCACGGTGACCGGCAACCGGCAGAACAGTTCGGCCGACAGCACCGCGGTGGCGATCGGCGGCACGCAAACGGTCGCGGTGCGACTGGCCGACATGCGCATCACCCCGTCGGTCATCACCGTCGCGAGCGGGACGCGCCTCGTCCTGAAGGTCACCAACACCGACACCGTGCGGCATGACCTGCTCGTCGGCACCGGGTCGCGCACGCCAATGCTCGGCCACGGCCAGACTGCGTGGCTCGACCTCGGCACGCTGACCCGCAGCCTGTCCGGTTGGTGCACGGTGCCCGGTCATAAAGCGGCGGGCATGACCATGACCATCCAGGTAACCGGCACCGGCACGGCACACGACATGCCCGGCATGACGACGCCGACGAACCCTCCCGGCACATCACCCGCCATCGACTTCACCGCCGACCCGGGACCGGACTGGACCCCCTACGACCCGGCGTTGCGCCCCGCCCCCGACGGCACCGAGCATCGGCTCACGCTGCGGGTACGCGACACAGTCGTCGAGGTCGCCCCCGGTGTGCGGCAGACGCTCTGGACCTACAACGGCACCGCGCCCGGCCCGACGCTGCACGGGCGCGTCGGTGATGTGTTCACCGTGACCCTGATCAACGACGCCTCGACGGGACACAGCATCGACTTCCACGCCGGCTCCCTCAGTCCGAACGAGCCGATGCACACGATCGAGCCCGGTCAGTCGCTGACCTACCAGTTCCGGGCGCGGTACTCCGGCGCCTGGCTCTACCACTGCGCCACCATGCCGATGTCGCTGCACGTCGCCAACGGCATGTACGGCGCGGTAATCATCGACCCGCCCGACGCCGCCAAAGTCGACCGGCAGTTCGTACTCGTGCAGTCCGAGTTGTACCTCGGCCCACAGGACGGCATAGCCGACGAGACCAAGATCGCGGGCGAGCGCCCCGACGCCGTCGTGTTCAACGGCTACGTCAACCAGTACGACCACGCACCGATCCAGGTCCACCCCGGCGAACGCATTCGCGTGTGGCTGCTCGACGCCGGGCCGCAGCGCGCGACGTCGTTCCACGTCGTCGGCGCCCAGTTCGACACCGTGTTCAAGGAAGGCGCCTACCTGCTACGACCCGGCAACCTCGAACACGGTGCCGCACAGACCCTGGACCTCGCACCCGCACAAGGCGGCTTCGTCGAATTCGCACTACCCGCAGCAGGCCACTTCCCGTTCGTCGATCACGCCATGGTCGACGCCGAACGGGGCGCGCACGGCGTCTTCGTGGCGCGCTAGGACTGCAGCCACAGGCAAACCCGCACGGCGAATGAATCGTTAGAGTCCAGGCACATCTTGTCCTGGTACAGCAAGGGACTGCGGGACACATTCGGTTCGCTTCGGCAGCGAGGATCTACGCGTGACGCACCTGGTCGGCTCGTGAGAAATCATCATCGGTCCGGTCGGCACGTCTGGCATACCGCCGCGAATGCCGTAGTGCTGGCCTACCTTGTCGCCGCGGCAGGGTGGATCGTGGCGCGCGGGCCTGGTCGCGCTCCGGGGTGGCTGCTCGTTCACTTGCTCCTGCTCGGGGCCGTGACCAATGCGATCGTCACCTGGACGGGCCACTTCGCGGCCACGTTGCTACAGCAGCCACAAATGTCCCGACGAGTCATGGCGTGGCGCCTCGTTGCCCTCAACGTTGCGGTGCCCGCCGTTCTGGTCGGGGTCAACGAGAGCTGGCGGCCTGTCGCCGTCGCGGGTGCAGCCCTCCTGGCAGTGGTGATCACGGTCCACGGGCTCATCCTGTGGCGTACGGTCCACGCCGGTCGTGAGCGTCGGTTGGCGCCCACGGTGCGGTTCTACTACGTGGCAGTCATCGCACTGCTGCTCGGTGTGTCCAGCGGGACAGCGATGGTCGTAGGGGTTCCTACCGCGTGGTATCCACGGATCTACGCGGTGCACGTGCACCTCAACATTCTGGGCTGGGTGACTTTGACGGTTTTCGGCACCGAGTTCAGCCTGTGGCCCACGGCTTTGCGTACGCGCATGGTCGACGGCCTCGAGCGCGCCGCCCGCCGCTGCCTGCCCGGCTTCGCTGCCGGGCTCGGGCTCGTCGTGGTTGGCCTGATGACGGCCACCCGGCCCGTCACTGCCACGGGACTCGTCGTGTATCTGGGCGGGGTGACGGTATTCCTCGATCCTTTCGTGCGCACCGCACTGCGGCGCAGGCCGGGCACCCCGGCCACCTGGATGCTCGCCGCAGGCACCGGCTGGCTGCTACTCGCGCTCGGCACCGATGTCGTAGCGGTGCTGCGATCAGGCGATCCGGCTTGGGTCGCGGACCAAGTCGCCGCGCTCGTGCCGTGGTTTCTCACTGGATTCGTCGTCCAGGCCTTGCTCGGCGCACTGAGCTACTTGCTGCCGGTCATGCTCGGTGGCCCGCCCGCCGTCGGGCGTCGCACGGCGTCCGTGCTCAACCGATGGGGGCTGGTCCGGGTCTTGGGACTCAACGCCGGCGTCCTGCTGCTCGCCCTGCGCGTTCCTGCGGTTGCACCGCTGGGCTGGGCGCTGGTCGCGGTCGTCCTCGTCGGCTTCGCTGCGCTCGCTCTCACGGCCACGGCGATCCGCAGAAACGCCTCCTGATCGGCGGCTCACTCGATAGCGATCTGCACCGGATCGGCAAGGGTCGTAGTTCCAACAAACTCGAACTACCTTGGCAGTATCCGTGCAGGGCAGCGTCATTCCGAGGAGGGGGCCATAGTGGCCACGACATCGGTGAGGGTTGGTCGGGTCTACGACGAGCCAGGCGCAGATGACGGCCGCCGGGTCCTTGTCGACCGGGTCTGGCCTCGCGGGCTGAGCAAGGACCGGGCCTGGATCGACGAGTGGTGTAAGCAGATCGCGCCATCAACCCAGTTGCGTCAGTGGTATGACCACGACCCGGAACGGTATGCGGAGTTCACCCGGCGCTACCGGGCAGAACTCGACGACCCTGAGCGGGCCGCCGCGCTGCTACGCCTGCGTGCGTTTGCCCACGAGGGAACATTGACACTGCTGACTGCGACGAAGCGCAGCGAGATCAGTCAAGCGGCCGTCCTCGCGGAGTTACTCCAGCGTCCATCGAAGAAACAGGGTTCGACCGCGGAACGTGCCTAGACGCTCACTGCAGATGCCCTTACTGTTCAGCTCGCACGCCGCCTCGCAGCCGGCTTCGTGCTCCCCCGGGTCACGAGGTGAGCCACGCACAGCGACGGCTCGACGAACGGGTCCAGCCGTTGCGCCTCGAGCGGAGCGCCGAGCTCGGCAAGGAGTCCGCGCATAAGCCCGAGATGGATCGAACAGACGACATCGCGATGTTCCTCGGCGGTTTCCCGGAAGGGGCAGTGGTGCAGCAAGATCTGCCGTTTCCGGCCAGCGGTCTTTGCTTCGGGTGCAAACCCGATGTCGTCGAGGGTCTCGACGAGACGCCGGGTCGCGACGCTGGCGTCGACACTCTGGAACGGGACAGGTCGCTCGGTAAGGAAACGGCCCCACGCCTCACCGGCCTTCAGCGCGGCCTTGGCGGGCTGGGGGGTCTGCGCGGCGAGGTAGCTGGTGAGGATCTCGGCGAGCAGCCGGTAGCTGCGCCGGCCAACCCTTACGCTGTCGGGGCTGGCCGCGTACAGCGTGCGCGG
>DAITQD010000109.1:6903-8856 GCA_036833255.1 Jatrophihabitantaceae bacterium | reverse complement strand
CTAGCCTGTCAGAGGTCTGACCGTCACGTCTCCCCTTTGCAGGCACCGAACTAGTCGTGGCGGGTGTAGATCGCGCGTGCTTCCTTGAGCGCGTAGTAGACGATCACGAGCCCGGCGGCGGGGTCGGCCCACCACCAGCCGAGCGCTGCATTGAGGGTTAGCCCGACCAACACAGCGAGAGCGAGGACTCCGTCGATCACGGTGACGCGCCCTTCGGCGATCAGTACCCGATTGGCGAGGCGCCGCCCGGTGCGTTTCTTGCCGGCAGCGAGGACGAACATGGCTGCTGCGGTGATCGCGGTCCAGACGATGCCCAGCGGGCTGTGCTGGGGGTGGTAGCCGGTGGCGAAGACGACGATCGTCTGGACGGTGAGGTAGCCGGCCAGCGCGAGGAACGCGGCGGCGATGAGGCGCAGCGCCCGCCGTTGGCGCTCTTCGCCGGTGCCGGACAGTTCCCAGAGCACGACGGTGCTGGCGCCGATCTCGATGAGCGAGTCGAGGCCGAATCCGGCCAGGGCGACGGAGTGTGCGCGCAACGCGGCTACGGCCAGGATGACGATACCCACAAGGTTCCAGGCCAGCGTCGCAGCTTCCAGGCCGCGTCCGCGACGCAGCAGGGCCGCATTTCGGGTGGCTTCGGCCGGCAGCGTCATGGGAGACGATTGTGCTCGTCGCCGCTGTGAGCGTGCCGCCGAATGCCGTAGGCCTACGCGGGTTAGCTGCTCTGCCCCGAACAGTTGGTGACGCGCTGTCGAAGGCCGGCGAACAGCGGCGTGACGGTGAGCCAGTCCAGGCAACCGGCCAGCGCCGCCGTCGCCGCCGGGAACCGCCAGGCCCGGCCTGACCGACAGCGGACTCGCAGGTGCAGCCGGCTGCGGCCACCGGGAAGATCGATGAGGTAGCTGCCGAAGCTCAACGCAAAAACGTCGCGGGGTATTGGATTGTCCACCGTCGGCCACCGGTGCCGATCGCCGCTGTCGCGCAGCGTCAGGTAGACGAGGACATGCGGCGGGTCGACGACCTCGGCGCGGAAGAGCGGTTCGCCCGGGCCGTAGTCGGGAACGAGGTCTCCCGGCGCGAGATCCTGCCATTGCGGGCTCACCTGGTCGGCGCCGCGCATGCCGCTGATGCGGTCGGTGACCGATCGCAGGGGTGCGGGGAAGTACCAGCCCGCGCGGCCCTTGCCCAGCTGCACGAGCCACGGCCACAGCTGCTCGGCGAGCACGTCGTAGGTGGCAGCGCGATCGCAGACCAACACGGCGTCAGGAACAAGCTCGTCCCCTGGCAGCGATTGCCGCAATTCGCCGTCGGTCGCGCCGCTACGGCGGCCGAGCCGACGCACCGCCGCGGCGAGTCCCACGGTGATGGCCACCGAAGCAACCATCCCCATGGCGCAACGCTAACTCGCCGAGCTGCGCGCTGAGCCACTCCGGCCATTGAACCTTGCGGGACTGCCGACACGTCTATTACAACGTGGTGCAATCTCGCACAGGCGTCCTCGTCGCAGCCACGCTGGTCGCACTGGCCGGTGCTGGCTGCGCGGTGACGCGCCCTGCCGCAGCCAGTAACGGCATTGTGAGCGGTCTTGTCCTATCCGGCCCTCGTTGCCCGGGGCCGGCGCGGGCCGAACAGCCCTGCCCACCGGGCCCCGTCGACGGGGCAGTCGTGGCCGCGCTGGCCGGCGGGCGGCAAGTCGCGTCGAGCACGACCAGCGCCGACGGCCGATTCAGCATGACGTTGCCGGCCGGGCGCTACCTGATCCGCGCGACCAACATCGGCGGCTACGCCTCGACCGCGGATCAACTCGTGAGCGTGACCCGTGCGCACACCGTAACCGTCACACTCGTCCTGGACACCGGAATCCGGTGACTCATCCTCGGCGGTTGGACGTCACCGAGACTCAACCCAGGGATTACGGGCCGAGGTCGACGATCGCGGCAACTGGCCCGCCGC
>DAITQD010000109.1:0-6803 GCA_036833255.1 Jatrophihabitantaceae bacterium | reverse complement strand
GGCCTAGGCCTTCGTTGATCATCTACGAGTTGCGGTCGTATATCGCCGCAATCGCTAGATGATCAAGGCCCCGGCCAAGTCATCGACGGCCCCAGTGGGTACCCGCCCCGTCCGACCTCGATCCAACGGCCGGCACCCCAGCTGTCAGTCGTGCCCGCCGGCCTGGTCACCCCGCCCGTCGAGATCTTCCCGGCCGCACTGCGCGCCCTCGCCGACGCCGCGCCCAGTAAGGCCTGAGCCCGGCCACCGTTGAGTGCGGGGACGGCAGGATGGCTCTAGCACCAGACTTTCCAGGACTGTGATCAGCACCGCGCGCGGTGCGGGGAGCCACCATGAACACGACGCCTATCAGTGCACGAATCGCCGGTGCGCCCATCTCGTGGGGTGTCTGCGAGGCACCCGGCTGGGGCCGTGAGCTCACGCCCGATCGGGTGCTCGGTGAGATGCGCGAGCTGGGGCTGCGGACCACCGAGCTCGGGCCGACCGGGTACCTGGGCGCGCAGCCGCAGGACGTGCGCGACCAGCTCGGCCGCTACGGCATGCGTCTCGTCGGCGGATTCCTGCCGGTGCCGCTGCACGTCGATGACGCACTGGACCTGACCGAGACAACCAACGCGATCGCGACGCTCGCGGCCGCCGGCTCCGAGGTTGTCGTGCTCGCCGCGCGGTCGGGCGACGGCAGCTATGACCGCAAGGTGCGGCTGTCCGACGACGGGTGGACGATCCTGCTCGGCAATCTCGACCGGTTGCAGCAAGTGGTCCGCGAGCACGGCATGACGCCGGCGCTGCATCCGCATGTGGGCACCGCGATCGAGGACCGGGCCGCCGTGCTGCGTCTGCTCGACGCCAGCGACATCGCGCTGTGCCTGGACACCGGTCATCTGCTGATCGGCGGCATGCAGCCGCTGGAGTTGCTGGACCGGGCCGCCGATCGGGTCGCGCACGTCCACCTCAAGGACGTGAACACCGCCGTCGCGGCCACCGTGTCGGCCGGGGACTCCAGCTACCTCGGCGCCGTCCGCGAAGGCCTCTACACCCCGCTCGGCGCGGGTGACCTGGACATCGCGGCGATCGTCGCCGCGCTGGAGAACGTCGGCTACCGAGGGTGGTACGTGCTCGAGCAGGACTGCGCCCTCGACGCGGAACCCGCGACCGGCGAAGGTCCGGCGCTCGACGTGCGCCGCAGCATCGACTTCCTGACGTCGATCGGGTCCTGACGTGCCGACCCGGTCCGGTGTCGCCGCCGGTGCCTCGACGTTGTGGGCCACAACGGCGTAGCGTGCGGCCGGCAGACAACAAGACAGCCTCGGGAACCGCACCCGGGCCCGGGGTAACTCGACGATTGAGAGGGCAAAACAATGGCGTACGGCGTCGTCCACAAGTTCGCTGGTGGCACAAAGGAGCAGTACGAAGCGTCGCTCGCAGCAGTGCATCCGGAGGATGGCTCGCTGCCCAAGGGGCAGCTGTACCACGCCGCCGGCCCGTCCGCGGGCGGCTGGACGATCGTCGCCGTCCACGACTCGCGCCAGAGCTGGGAGGAGTTCCGCGACGGCACCCTCATGCCACGCATGACGGAGGGCATCGCCGGTGGGTTCGGGGCGCCACCCGAAGAGACCGAGTTCGAGATCGACAACGAGGTGCGGGCCTAACCGCATAGCGAGGGGCGGGAGTGTCCGTACCCCGGATGCTCCCGCCGCTCGGCGTCAGTTGTCGCGCAGCCGGTAGCCCATGCCGGGTTCGGTGAGCAGGTGCCGCGGGCTGGCGGGATCGGGTTCGAGTTTGCGGCGCAGCTGCGCCATGTAGACGCGTAGGTAGTGCGTCTCGGTCCCGTAGGCGGGTCCCCACACGTCGTGCAGCAACTGCCGTGCGGTGACGAGCCGTCCGCGGTTGCGCGCGAGCACTTCGAGCACCTGCCATTCGGTCGGCGTGAGCCGGACCTCGTCGCCTGAGGCGAGGACGACCCGCTTGGCGGCGAGATCCACGGTGAAGTCCGCGGTCGCCACGACCGGCTCGTCGCCCCCGGGCGCCGCTCGGCGGGCCGCGGCACGCAGCCGGGCCAGCAGCTCGTTCATGCCGAATGGCTTGGTGATGTAGTCATCCGCGCCGGCGTCGAGGGCTTCGACTTTCTGCATCTCCTGGTCGCGCGCCGACAGCACGATGATCGGGACGCTCGACCATCCACGGATTCCGCGGATGACGTCGGTGCCGTCCATGTCGGGCAACCCGAGGTCGACGATGACGACGTCCGGACGGTCACGGGCCATCGCCGTGAGGCCGGAGGTGCCGTCGCATGCGGTGCTGACGCGGTACTCCCGGGCGGACAGGTTGATCCGCAGGGCGCGCAGCATGGCGGCTTCGTCCTCGATGACGAGCACGCTGGTCACGGCTACGCACCCGCCGTGTCGTGAGCGAGTGCGGCCATCGGCAGTTCGATGCGCATGGTGAGACCTCCGCCGGGCGTTGATTCCGCGACGATGCGCCCGTTGACGGATTCGATGAAACCTTTCGCCACCGCGAGGCCCAGACCTACGCCCCCGCTGGTGCGTCGGTCGCCCAGCTGCTGGAACGGCTCGAAGACTCGCTCACGCTGATCGGGGGCGATGCCCGGGCCGTGGTCGATGACGCGCACGGTGACCGACGCCTCGTCGTGCGACGTGGTGGCCGCGAGGGTCGGTGGCTGCTCGGGCGGGGAGTAGCGCAGCGCGTTCGCGACAAGGTTGGCGAGCGCTCGCTCGAGCAGGCCGGGATCGGTGGCTAGGAGCGGCAGCGCGTCGGGGATCACGACCCGTACGCGATCGCCGCCGTCGAGCCCGCGGGCAACCAGAGGGACGACCTCGTCGAGTGCGATCGGTCGCACGAACGGCTGCAGCGCACCGGTGTGGATGCGGCTCATGTCCAGGAGGTTGGCGATGAGGGAGTCGAGGCGGTCAGCTCCTTCCTCGATGGTGGCCAGCAGCGCGGCGCGGTCCTCGTCGGTCCAGTCGATGTCGGTCTGGCGCAGCGTGCTGACGGCTGCCTTCACCGAAGCGAGCGGCGTGCGCAGGTCGTGACTGACGGCGGCCAGCAGCGCGGTCCGCATGCGGTTGCCCTCGGCGAGTGCCTCGGCCTGTCCGGCCTGGATGCGCAGCCGCTGCCGCTCGCAGGCGGCGGCCGCTTGCGCGGCGAAGCCGTCGAGTACCCGGCTGCTGACGCTGGACAGGTCGCCGAAGACGAGCACTCGCAGGTCGGCGCCGGCCGGGATCACGTGCGGTTCCCGCCCGCCGGCGGCGCCGGCTATGCGAACCCACCGGCTGCCGCTGCGCTCCTGCAGTTCGGCGGGTATGCCGAGTGTCGCGGTGAGGTGGTCGAGGATCGCCTGCGGGCTGTCGTCGCCGCCGAGGACGGTGCGGGCCAGGGTGAGCAGCGTGCCTGCCTCGGCGGCGCGTTCGGTGGCGAGGGCGTCTCGCCGCGCCGCGAGGTGCACCACGCTGCTGACCGTGACGGCGCTGGTGACGAACAACAGCAGCGCGAGCATGTTGGTCGGCGCCTCGATCGTCCAGGTGTGCACCGGCGGGGTGAAGAACCAGTTGAGCAGCAGGCCGGCGGTGATCGCGGCCAGCACCGCCGGCCAGAAGCCGCCGACGAGCGTGACCACGATGACGGCGAGGAGATACAGCAACAACTCATCGACCAGGGCCAGGTGGGACCGCGCCATCGTCAGCGCGACGGTGAGCGCCGGAAGCACAGTCGCGGCCATCGCCAGGCCGGCGAACAACCGGCGACGGCTGAGGCCGGGCGGGCGGGTAGCGGCGCGCCGCCTCAATGCTGGCACCGGCGTCGTGGCTGTCTCACCTGCCGGCGTGCTTCGGCCTGGGGTCACGGCGTCCAGTGTGGCCCTGCCATCCACCGGCCGGGGCGCATACCGGGAAGCGACGCCGCGCACCCGCCGAACCAGAGCGCCGGCGCCCGCTGCGCCGGTGGCCACGACCGCCAGCGCCACGCCGGCCGGCGCCGTCCCGTGCAGATGCAACTCCCCGTACGGTGCCCGCGAAAAGCCGGCGACGGTGAACCAGCCGATCGCGGCCAGGGGCGCTGCAGCAAGCTGCTGCGCGATCGACGCGGTCGCGGCCACCAGCAGGCTCGTCGCCACCAGCACGCCCGGGCCGCCGAGCCGCCCGTTCGCCTCGACGGCCACCACGCCGATCAGGAGCATGCCCAGGAACCCGATCGGCAGCACGAAGGCCGCGTCAACCGGCTGGCTGTAGACGGATCGCCGGGTCATGGCTGCAGTTGACCTCGGCTCCCGCCGCGGGCTTGCCGTCTTGACGAGTTCTTTGCGCCTGGCGCGGTGATCTTGATGCGACGTTTACGGCCCGGGTGTCCGCCGGGCCCTAGCGTCCTCGGTGTGGTCCTTCCCCGCACCGCCCTGCCACCGCTGCTGCGTCAGGCGGTTGGCCGATGAGGACCCCTGACCTCGTCAAACGGCTACTGGTCGGGCGGGCGCTCAGCAGTCAGCAACTGCACGAGACGCTGCTGCCGAAGTGGCTCGCGCTGCCGGTATTCGCCTCCGACCCGCTGTCCTCGGTGGCATATGCCACCGAGGAAATCGTGCTCGTGCTGGCCTCGGGCGGCGCGGCGTACCTGGTGTTCTCCAAGTGGGTCGCAGCGGTCATCGCCGCGCTGCTGGTCATCGTGGTGCTCTCCTACCGCCAGACCTGCCACGCGTACCCGAGTGGCGGTGGCGCGTTCGCCGTCAGCCTGGACAACTTCGGTGAGAACGCCGCGCTGGTGGCCGCGGCGGCGCTACTCGTCGACTACGTGATGACCGTCGCGGTGTCCGTCGTCGCCGGCGTGGTCGGCATCACCAGCGCCGTACCGAGCCTGCAGAAGCACGCGGTCGCCCTTTCGGTCGGGTTCGTCGTGCTCCTGGTCCTGGCCAACCTGCGCGGCATCAAGGAGGCCGGACGGCTCTTCGCGATCCCCACCTACACCTTCGTCTCGCTCACCTACCTGATGTTCCTGGTCGGCGCCGTGAAGGGGGTGACCGGCCACCTGCCGGATGCGTCCACCGCCACGGAGCAGTTACACCGCACCGCACACGTCGGCGGCGTCTTCACCCTCGTGCTGCTGCTGCGCGCGTTCGCGTCCGGATGTACGGCCCTGACGGGTGTGGAGGCCATCAGCAACGGCGTGCCGGCCTTCCGCAAACCCAAGGCCCGCAACGCCGCCAACACGCTCGCGATCATGGGTGCCCTGTCCGTGAGCATGTTCGTCGGCATCACGATCCTCGCCCTGCACCTCAAGGCCCAGGCGCAGCAGAGCGGCAACCCGTCGGTCATCTCGCAGATCGCCGCCGCCGTGTTCGGCAACCACGCCGTGCTGTTCTACCTCTATCAGGCAGCCACGGCAGGCATCCTCATCCTCGCGGCAAACACCGCGTTCAACGGCTTCCCGGTGCTGTCCTCAATTCTCGCCGAGCACAGCTACCTGCCGCGCCAGATGCACAACCGCGGTGACAAGCTCGTGTTCAGCAACGGCATCGTGCTGCTCGGCGCGTTCACCGTGGTGCTGATCATCGGATTCCACGCCAACGTCGACAAGCTGATCCACCTCTACATCATCGGCGTGTTCACCAGCTTCACGCTCAGCCAAGCCGGCATGGTCCGGCACTGGAACCGCACCATCCCGACCAGCCCGCCGGCGCGGCGCCGCCGGATGCGGGTGGCCCGCATCATCAACCTGGTCGGCACTGCCGCGACCGCGCTGGTGCTGTTGATCGTGATCTACACGAAGGTCGTGCAAGGCGCCTGGCTCGCCATCCTGGCGATGGTCCTCCTGTTCGCGTTGATGAAATCGATCAGCCGCCACTACGCCTCCATCGCCAGGGAAGTCGACCTCGCCGAATCCGAGAAGCCGGTGCTGCCCGCGCGCAACCACGCTGTCGTATTGGTTTCGCGCCTGCATCTGCCGACCCTGCGCGCGGTTTCCTACGCGAAAGCAACCCGGCCGCACTCACTCAAGGCGGTCACCGTCCAGATCGACGAGACCGAGACCGCGCGTCTGCTCAACCAGTGGGACCGACACGGCCTGGACATCCCGCTCGTCATCCTCGAGTCGCCCTACCGCGAGATCACCCGGCCGCTGCTGGACTATCTCCGTGGGCTTCGCCGCGAAAGCCCGCGCGACGTCGTCACCGTCTTTGTGCCCGAGTACGTGGTCGGGCGTTGGTGGGAACAACTGCTGCACAACCAGAGCGCCCTGCGGCTCAAGGCCCGGCTGCTCTTCGAACCCGGCGTGATGGTCACCAGCGTGCCGTGGCAACTGCGATCCAGCACGCGACTGCAGCAGCCGAGCGCTCCCGAACCGGACAGCTCCGGCGCCGAACCCGCTGAACAACGCGGAACGACCGCGACCCGGTGAGGCGGGTGGAACTCGTCCAATCCCATCCCCCGGCGATCGCGCGGTCCGTCGGGTTCCCCGGTCGGTCGAGCAAATCAGGGGAAGCTCATTTGTCCGCTGTGATGACAATGTGTGCTGCGAGAGTTAGAGTCTGCCTAGGTGTCCGCTACCGACCGCACCGATCAAAACAACATCGGAGATCCGAATGACACGTCGAGGTGTGCTGGCCGCAGCGAGCTCAGCGATAACCCTGTTTTCGCTCCTGGCGGGCGCCTCGCCAGTCGCTGCCGCGTCGGCAAGCAGCGCGGTGCACAGCAAACGGGTATGCGCCGCCGCACCGACCCGCTATGCCGCGTGCGACGCGCATGTGGTGACCGATGCCAAGCTGCGCCCGCTGGCCACGACCACGTACCAGGGCGGGTACT
>DAITQD010000108.1:0-8987 GCA_036833255.1 Jatrophihabitantaceae bacterium | reverse complement strand
TGGTTCGCACGCCGAGCAGGTGGCCGTGGCAGTCCCACAGCCCGGGCATGACGACAGCGCAGCGCGTGACCTGCGCGCCCTCGGTCACTGGAGCATCGGCCGCAGCCCCCGCGAACGTGATCGTGGGACCGTCGAGGAGTACGACCCCGTCGCCGATCGGTTCACCTCGGCCGGGGATGAGCAAGGACGCCTCGATGCGATGCACGGCTGCCACGATATTGGTGCCCAGCCGTCGCGGCCAACTTCTCAGCCGACGTGCCGCGAGCCGGGTGGGTACGGTCCAGGCATGACTGAGCAACCTGACGAGGAACGTGTCGAGAGCCGCGCCCACCTGACTCCGGAGGAGGCCGCCGCCGGGAGCGATGACGCACACCGGCAGGCCGAGATCATCCTCGAGGACTCCGACGAGCGGACAGCGCACCCCGAAGAGACCAAGCGCGCCTCGTCCCAGACACCCGACTAACTCAGGATCGGTACGCCGGCAGGCGGAGCTGCTCGCGAATCGCCTGTTGCACCTTCACCTTGTCTGGGCGCGCATCGACGGTGAACACGAACTCCTTGCGTCGGAACAATTCGAGCACCGGGTTGGTCGTGCCGTGATAGTCCTGCAGCCGCGCGGCAAGCGCCTCCTCGGTGTCATCCTCGCGGCTGACCAGCGCGCCGCCGCAGACGTCGCACCGCTCCTCGACCCTGGGGCGGTGCGCGATCAGGTTGTAGTCCAGGCCGCACCGCGAACACAGCCGGCGTGCGAGCACCCGGCGCCGCACCTCCTCGTCGGGGAGATCGAGGTGGATCACCCGGTCGATGTCGTAACTTTCGAGGAAGAATTCTGCCTGCCGGCGGTTGCGCGGGAACCCGTCAACGATGAACCCATAGTTCCAGTCATGCTGATCAAGCCGCTCCCGTACGACCGATTCCACAAGGTCGTCACTGACCAGCTCGCCTGCGGCCATGACCCGGCGTACCTGCGCGCCGATCTTCGTGTAGTTCTGAACGTGCCAGCGGAAGATGTCACCCACCGCGATCTGCGCCAGATCGAAGTCGTGGGCCAGCATCGCCCCCTGCGTTCCTTTGCCGCTGCCCTGGACACCCACAATCACGTACTTGCGCATGCCCGCACCCTCGCAGAAAAGCCCCGCTGCGGCGAGCCTCTTCTCCGGCTAACCCGGCGCGGCGTGCTGGATGAGATCCCAGGCGTTGCCGTACAGGTCCTCGAACACGACGACCGTGCCGTACGGCTCGGACCGCGGCGCCTCCCGGAACTGCACACCGGCCGCACGCATCCGGGCGTAGTCACCTGCCAGGTCGTCGGTGTTCAGGAAGAAGCCGGCCCGTCCGCCGGTCTGGTCGCCGATGCGCGCCCGCTGGGCGTCGTCGCCGCCCTCGGCCAGCAGCAGACCGGCCGCGCCACCCGGCGGCCGCACCACGACCCACCGCTTGCCGGCACCGAGATCGACGTCCTCGACGAGCTCGAAGCCCACCGCGTCGACGTAGAAGGCGATCGCCTCGTCGTACTCGCGGACGACGAGCGTCACCAAGCCGATCTGCAGCATGTCAGCGGATGTGGCCGTCGCCGGTCACGACCCACTTGGTGGAGGTCAGCTCGGCCAGGCCCATCGGGCCGCGGGCGTGCATCTTCTGTGTGGAGATGCCGATCTCGGCGCCGAACCCGAACTCAGCGCCGTCGGTGAAGCGGGTCGACGCGTTCACCATCACCACGGCCGAGTCGACGCGGGCGACGAAGCGGCGGGCCGTGTCGAGGTCACTCGTCACGATCGCCTCGGTGTGCCCGGACGACCAGCGGCGGATGTGCGCGATCGCCTCGTCGACGTCGGCGACGACGCGTGCGGCCATGTCGAGCGACAGGTACTCCCGCGCCCAGTCGTCGTCGGTCGCGGGCTCCACGCCGTCGAGCGCGCCGAACGCGTCGTCGCCGTGCACGACCACACCCTGGGTCTGCAGTGCAGACGTGATGCGTGGCAGGAACTCGTCCGCGACGTCGCGGTGCACCAGCAGCGTCTCGGCGGAGTTGCAGACGCTGACCCGCGAGGTCTTGGAGTTGACAACGATCCGCTCAGCCATCTCGAGGTCGGCGCTCGCATCGATGTACACATGCACGTTGCCGACGCCGGTCTCGATGACCGGCACGGTCGAGTTCTCGACCACGTAGTTGATCAATCCGGCGCCCCCGCGCGGGATGATCAGGTCGACGAGACCGCGTGCCCGCAGCAGATGCCCGACGCTGGTGCGGTCGGTGCCCGGCACGAGCTGGACCGAGTCGCGCGGCAGGCCGGCCTTCTCAGCAGCGCCTGCAAGGACGTCGACGAGCACCGCGTTGGACTCGTACGCCGACCCGGATCCGCGCAGGAGCGCCGCGTTGCCGCTCTTGAGCGCCAGCCCCGCCGCGTCGACGGTGACGTTCGGACGCGCTTCGTAGATCATCGCGATAACCCCGAACGGGACCCGGATCTGCCTGATCTCCAGACCGTTCGGCTGGGTGTAACCGCGCAGCACCTCACCCACCGGGTCGGGCAGCGCCGCGACGTCACGCAGCCCCTGCCCCATCGCACTGACCCGCTCAGCGTTCAGCGCCAGCCGGTCGAGGAGACCTTCGGCCAAACCGGCCGCGCGACCGCCGTCGACGTCGCGCGCATTGGCGGCAAGGATCACGTCGGACGCATCGTCGAGCGCATCCGCCATCGCCTGCAGGGCGGAGTCCTTGTCGGCCCGGCTTAGCGGAGCGAGCTCGACCGCCGCCGCTCGCGCTCGTGCCGCGACGGCGCGGACGTCCTGCTCGGTCGCGGTTTGCGCAGTCACGCTCGCAAGGGTACGGCCGTGGCCGGCCTCAATGCCGCAGCACGGCCGCGCTCAGAGCAGGACGAGGTCGTCGCGGTGGACGATCTCGCGGCGGAACTCGACCGGCAGGTCTGCGGTCTTGTGGCCGAGCAACGGCGGCAGATCCGACGCGTCGTAACCCACCAGCCCGCGGCCCACCACCACGCCGTCCGGGCCGACCAGTTCGACGGGCTCGCCGGAATAGAAGTCGCCGGCTATCGCCGTGACTCCGGCAGGGAGCAGGGATGTGCGCCGCTGCACCACCGCGGCGACCGCTCCCGCGTCGAGCACCAGTCGCCCGCGCGGGGTGGTGGCGTGCCGCAGCCAGAAGAGTCGCGACGCCGACCGGTCGCCCGATGCGTGGAACAGCGTCCCGACCGAACCGGCGAGCGCATCGGTGATGTGGGCGCTCGAGGCCAGCACGACAGGGATGCCCTCGCTCGTCGCGATAGCCGCCGCGTCGATCTTGGTGAGCATGCCACCCGAGCCGACGTGGCTGCCCGTCCCGCTGATCTTCAGGCCGTCGAGCTCGGCGAAGGAGTGCACCTCGGCGATGAACTGCGAGTCCGGACGCCCCGGCTTACCCGTGTAGAGACCGTCGACGTCGGTGAGCAGCAGCAGCGCGTCAGCGTGCACGAGGTGGGCAACGAGCGCGGCCAGCCGATCGTTGTCGCCGAAACGGATCTCGTGCGTGGCGACGGTGTCGTTCTCGTTGACGATGGGGATGACGCCCAGCGCCAGCAGTCGTTCCAGCGTGCGGTCGGCGTTGCGGTAGTGGCCACGGCGGTGCAGATCGTCGGCAGTCAGCAATACCTGCCCGACTCGCAGGCCGTAGCGCGCGAACGAGGCCGCGTAGCGCTCCGCGAGCAGCAACTGGCCGACACTCGCCGCCGCCTGCTGGGTAGCCAGGTCGCGCGGCCGTGAGCGCAGCCCCAGCGGACCGATGCCCGCGGCGATCGCGCCGGAGGAGACGAGCACGACCTGCTGCCCGGTCGAATGGCGCCGGGCCAGTGCGTCGACGATCGCATCGAGACGTTCGGGGTCGAGGTGGCCGCCCGAGGTGAGCGCGGCCGAGCCGACCTTGACGACGGTCCGGTGCGCGGCTGCGACCAGCTCGCGACTCATGCCTCGTCTGCCTCGTCGGTGACCGTCTCGTCGGCCAAGTCGGCGTCGATGTCGTCCTCACGGACGCGCCGCGCCTTCTTGGCCGCGAGCCGCTGGGTGGGATTCGGTCGGGTCACGTTCTCGAACCGCTCGTCGGTGCCGCGCCGGGTGGGCGTGTACTGCGAGTCGTCGATGCCGCCCGTGGGCTCGAAGTCGAAGGTGACGTCCCCGATCGTCACCGCCGCACCGGGTTCGGCGCCCTGCTTGGCCAGCTCGGCCTCGACGCCCAGGCGGGCCAGCCTGTCGGCGAGGTAGCCGACGGCCTCGTCGTTGTCGAAGCTGGTCTGGCGTATCCACCGCTCGGGCTTGTCACCACGCACGATGAAAGCGCCGATGTCGGCCGGGTCGGGCCCGACAGTGAAGCCGACGTCGTCGACTGCCTTGGGCGAGAGCACGATGCGGGTTGCCTCCGGGGCCGGCCGGGCGGCGCGGTCGGCCTCGACCGCCGCTGCCAGGGCGAACGTCAGTTCCCGCAGCCCGGCGTGGCTGACCGCCGAGATCTCGAAGACGCGCAGCCCGCGTGCCTCGAGCTCAGGACGCACGAACTGCGCCAGCTCGGCCCCTTCCGTGACGTCGATCTTGTTCAGCGCGACCAGGCGCGGCCGGGCGAGCAGGTCGCCGAACGTGCCTTCGTACTGCGACAGCTCGGCTTCGAGCGCGTCGAGGTCGCTGAGCGGATCGCGTCCCGGGTCGAGCGTGGCGCAGTCCAGGACGTGCAGCAGCACCGAACACCGCTCGATGTGGCGCAGGAAGTCCAGGCCGAGCCCCTTGCCCTGCGCGGCGCCGGGGATCAGGCCGGGCACGTCGGCGACGGTGAACGTGGTGTCGCCCGCGCTGACCACGCCGAGGTTCGGGACCAGCGTGGTGAACGGGTAGTCGGCGATCTTGGGCCGCGCCGCCGACATCGCGGCGATCAGCGAGGACTTGCCGGCGCTGGGGAAGCCGACGAGGCCGACGTCCGCGACGCTCTTGAGCTCGAGGACCAGGTCGCGGGACTCGCCGGGCTCGCCGAGCAGCGCGAAGCCCGGTGCCTTGCGTCGGGGCGAGGCGAGCGCGGAGTTGCCGAGACCACCCCGGCCGCCCTGGGCGGCGACGAAACGGCTGCCGGTACCGGTGAGGTCGAACAGCACCTGGCCCGTCTCGTCGAGGACGACGGTGCCATTCGGGACGCGTAGCACCAGGTCGCCGCCCTCGGCGCCGCTGCGGTGACTGCCGGCGCCGCCCTGGCCGTTGCCGGCGCGCTGGTGCGGATGGTGGTGGAAGTCGAGCAGCGTGTGCGCGTTCGAGTCGACGACGAGGATGACGTCGCCGCCGCGCCCGCCGTTGCCGCCATCGGGGCCGCCGAGTGGCTTGAACTTCTCCCGGTGGATCGAGGCGACGCCGTGACCGCCGTTACCGGCAGCGACATGTAGCACCACGCGGTCGATGAAACTCGCCATCGCTGGCTGCACCTCCTCCGATGCCGATTGTGCAACGTGCTGCGGTGTGAGGCCGCACCCGGTTGCACGATCGGGAGCGATCCGGTCAAAGATCAGAGGCGGGCACCGGAAAACTCGGGCCCGCCTCTGTCGAAGCTGTGTGCGGCTGCCGGCCGTCAGGCCTCGACAAGCTCCGCCTGAACGATGTTGACGGTCTTGCGTCCGCGCGAGAGACCGAACTGCACGGCTCCCTGGACCAACGCGAACAGCGTGTCGTCGCGACCGCGGCCGACGCCAGTGCCCGGGTGGAACTTGGTGCCACGCTGGCGGACCAGGATCTCGCCGGCGTTGACGATCTGGCCGCCGAACCGCTTGACGCCGAGATACTGGGCGTTGGAGTCGCGACCGTTGCGGGAGCTGGATGCACCCTTCTTGTGTGCCATGTCGGTATTCCCCCTACTTCGCGTCGATCGCGGTGACCTTGATTTGGGTCAGCCGCTGACGGTGGCCCATCCGCTTGTGGTAGCCGGTCTTGTTCTTGTACTTGTGGATGCGGATCTTCGGGCCCTTGGTCTGCGCGAGCACCTCAGCGGTGACGGCGACCTTGGCCAGCTCGGCGGCGTCGTGGGTGACGTCCTCGCCGTCGACGAGCAGGATCGCCGGCAACGCCACCTCGGCGCCCGGCGCCACGTCGAGCTTCTCGATCTCGACCACATCGCCCACGGCGACCTTGTACTGCTTGCCGCCGGTCTTGACGATGGCATACATCGCGGGATCCACTCCTTGGCTGGCTGAGCCTTGCTGTGACAGATGCTGACGTGGTGCCGATCGGGCGACGCACGTGCGAGCGGCCCACCGCAAGATGGGCCATCGTAGAGATTACGGCACCGCCGGGCGGCGAGGCAAAACTCCTGCTCGCCTCAGCTCACGGCGACCGGCGGTCCGGCGGGGCGGCTCGCGGCGCGGCGCCGGCGCGGCGCGGCGGGAGCTGCCTCGACGGGCTCGGCGGGAGCGGCGTCCACCGGCGGTTCGGCAGCCTGGACCACAGCGACCAGATCGTCTTGGGTGTCGCTACCCACGCCCGTTGCCTCAACCTCGGCCTGAGCATCGATCGGTTCGTCGTCCGGATGCGCGGCCCGGTGGATCGCGGCGATCGCGGCCAGCCGATGCTCCTTGTGCTCCTCGGGCTCGACCTCGACGGTCTCGGCGGACTTCTTCGCGCCGCCTCGCTTGCGCTTGGCCTTGGGCCGGTCCTCGTCCGCGTCGTCACCTGAAGAGGACGGCGTCTTGTCGACCGGCTCGGCGTGCAGGATCAGGCCGCGCCCGTTGCAGACCGAGCACTGCTCGCTGAACGCCTCGAGCAGTCCCTCGCCGACCCGCTTGCGGGTCATCTGCACGAGGCCGAGCGAGGTGACTTCGGCAACCTGGTGCTTGGTGCGATCTCGGCCCAGGCACTCGGTGAGCCGCCGCAGCACGAGGTCGCGATTGCTCTCGAGCACCATGTCGATGAAGTCGATGACGACCATGCCGCCGACGTCGCGCAGCCGAAGCTGGCGCACGATCTCCTCAGCCGCTTCGATGTTGTTGCGGGTGACGGTCTGCTCGAGGTTGCCGCCGGACCCGATGAACTTGCCGGTGTTGACGTCGATGACCGTCATCGCCTCGGTGCGGTCTATGACGAGCGAGCCGCCGGAGGGCAGATACACCTTGCGGTCGAGCGCCTTCATCAGTTGCTCGTCTACGCGCAGGTCGTGGAACAGATCGGTGTCGGCGGTGTGCCGCGACGAGCGCTCAGCGAGGTCCGGCGCGACACCCTCGATGTACTCCGAGACGGTCTGCCACGCCTCGTCGCCCTGCACGACGAGCTTCGTGAAGTCCTCGTTGAAGACGTCCCGCACGACGCGGATCGCGAGGTCGGGCTCGCTGTGCACGAGCGTCGGCGCGGACGAGGTCTTCTGGGCCTTCTTCGACATCTTCTCCCACTGCGCCTTGAGGCGCTCGACGTCGCGGATGAGGTCCTCTTCGCTCGCTCCCTCGGCCGCCGTGCGGATGATCACGCCGGCGTCTTCCGGCACGATCTCCTTCATGATCGACTTGAGGCGGTGCCGCTCGGTGTCGGGCAGCTTGCGGCTGATGCCGGTCATCCCGCCGCCGGGCACATAGACGAGGAAGCGCCCCGGCAGCGAGACCTGGCTGGTCAGGCGTGCGCCCTTGTGCCCGATCGGGTCCTTGGTGACCTGGACGAGCACGACGTCGCCGGACTTCAGCGCGTGTTCGATCGCCCGCGACTTGCCCTCGAGGCCGGCGGCGTCCCAGTTGACCTCGCCTGCGTAGAGCACGCCGTTGCGGCCCTTGCCGATGTCGACGAACGCGGCCTCCATGCTGGGCAGCACGTTCTGCACCCGGCCGAGGTAGACGTTGCCGACGTAGGACGTGGCGCTGGCTCGGGTGACGTAGTGCTCCACGAGGATGTCGTCCTCGAGCACCGCGATCTGGGTGCGCTCGCCGTGCTGGCGCACAGCCATGACGCGCTCGACTGCCTCGCGGCGGGCGAGGAACTCCGACTCGGTGAGAATCGACGGGCGGCGGCGGCCCGTGTCGCGGCCGTCGCGGCGACGCTGGCGCTTGGCCTCGAGGCGCGTGGAGCCCTTGACGCCCTTGACCCCGTCGTCGTCGGCCTTCTCGCGCGACGCACGGACATGCACGACCGTGTTCGGCGGGTCGTCGTCGGTGCCCACTGTGCCGTCTGTGCCCTCTGTGCCCGCTCCACCGGCCGAGCGGCGCCGGCGGCGCCGGCGCGTGCCGGTGGTCTTGCCGCCGTCCTCGGTCTCGTCGCCCTCGGCTGCGGCACCGTCGGTGGTGGCGTCGGCAATGTCGGCGGCCGCGTCGCCGGTGGACTCGGCGGGCTCCTCGTCGTCCTCGCGGCTGTCTTCCGCACCCCGGGCAGCGCCGCCGCCCCGACCGCGGCGACCGCGGCGACGCCGGCGACGGGCTCCGGTGGCCTCCTCGACGGCGGCCTCGCGGACGTCGTCGGGTTCGGCCGTCTGGTCCTCGGCCGCCTCGGCAACGGTGATGTCTGCGTCGGCGGCGGCCGGCTCGAAAGCGTCGCTCGGCGGCGGGCCGGCGGGGGACTTCGCCGCGCGGCGTGGCCGGCTCGAGGTCTTGATCTCGGTCGGAGGGACGAACAGCACCGACGGCGCGACCAATGTGGGATGCGCCGGGCTGCCGCTGGGCGCCGTGTCGTCCGGCTCGACCGCGGTGGGCTTCCTCGCGGCGCGCTTGCGGGGCGCCTTGGCGGCCCTATCGGCGGTGGCACCGTCGACGGGCGCGGCGTCGGCGGCCTCGGCCGTTCTCGCGGCGGCCTTGCGGCCGGCCTTCTTCGCTGGGCGTGGGGTGTCCTCGCCTTGGACACTGGCCGCTGCGGGGGGCGCCTTCGCCGGGGCCTTCTTCGCGGCCCGGTTGCGCGGCGCGGGCGAGGCGCCCGGGTCGGCGGTGGGCTGCTCTGCCGCAGCGGGCTTCTTCGCGGCCCGCTTGCGCGGCGCGGCCTTGGCCGGTGTTGCCTCGTCCGAG
>DAITQD010000107.1:0-9024 GCA_036833255.1 Jatrophihabitantaceae bacterium | reverse complement strand
GCGGTGTCCTCGAGATGGACCCGCTTGTGGGTCGGTATTGATCGTTTAGCCATCCCTTTACGGCGAACGATCCGCTCGGAAACAGGCCGCCGCCAGTCGCCTTGGGCCGGTCACCCACCGGCGCGGAGGCCGTCGGAGAGTGGCGTCGTCGGGCGGCCGATCAGCCGGGCGAGGTCACCCGTCGTCTCACCGAGGTGGCCGTTGTGGATGTTGTCGTCCAGCGCCACCAAGAATGCGACCGTGCCGGCGTCCAGGCCGGCCGCGGTGAGGGCTGCCGCGTGCTGCTCGGGGGTGAGCGTCGAGTATGCGACCGGCGCCCCGAGCACCTCCGCCATAGCGGTCGCGAGCTCCGAGCCGTCCCACGCGTGGTCTCCGCCGAGTTCGTATGTCGCGTTCTCGTGGCCGGGCGTGGTGAGAACGACGGCGGCGGCATCCGCGAAGTCGATGCGCGACGCGCTCGCGACGAGACCGCCGCGGGTGCTGTCGGCGTAGGTTCCCGATCCCGAGGCTTCGGTCATCGAGCTGAGGTAGTTCTCGGTGTACCAGTTATTGCGCAAGATTGTGAACGAGATGCCTGACTCGCGCAGCGCCCGCTCGGTGGCCTTGTGCTCTGGCGCGAGGATGAGCGCGGACGTATCGGCATGTGGGGCACTGGTGTAGACGATCCGGGTGACTCCAGTGCGGGCGGCGGCGGCGATCGCGTTGGCGTGCTGCTGGATGCGCTGGCCGACCTCACTGCCGGAGACAAGCATCAGGGTGTCGGCGCCCGCGAAGGCCGAGTCCAGGCTCGCGGGGCTGGCGAAATCGATGACGGCAGTCGATACCCCCAAACGCGCGACGGCCGCGAGCCGCGCGGCGTTGCGCCCGGCCGCGACGATCTCGGCGGGGGCCGTGCCGCGGGCGATGAGCCGCTCGATGATGAGGCGGCCGAGGTGGCCGGTTGCACCGGTGACGACAATAGACATTGGGTTCCCTTCGGTCTGTGCTGGTCATAGGTACAAACCCAGGCCTCGATCCACAGCTTCCCATCTGGCAGTACGCACTATTAAGTTAGTACCCGTGACAGAGAACTCGGCACCCGTAGTCAGCGCCACCAACGTCTTCGCCGCCAACTGCCCAAGCCGTCGCGTCCTCGACCACGTGACGAGCAAGTGGGGGGTGCTGGTGATCGTCGCCCTCGCGGAGTCACCGCTGCGCTGGGGGGCTCTGCGACGCCGCATCGAGGGGGTCAGCGAGAAGATGCTCGCGCAGACCCTCCGCACGCTTGAGGCCGACGGTTTCGTCCTGCGGGATGCGCAGCCGACGATCCCGCCACGGGTCGACTACAGCCTTACCCCGCTTGGGCGCGGTCTTGCCGATCGGCTCCTTCCGCTCGTCACCTGGGTGGGTAACAACGCAGACGAGATCGTCGGCGCAAGCTAAACACGAGGGCCGCAGCTCGCCGCCGGGACCACCGGACCAATCGGCCAGCGGCAAAGTCGTGCCCTTGCAGCCTCTGTCGTCGCCGCGGAAGGATCGGCTGCGGGACGATCAACGCGGCAGTGAGCAGCGGCGGGGTGATCCGCTGAACGTTCCGTAACCAGGACAACCACGAAAGGTGCATCATGCTGCACAGCGCAGCCCACCGGGGCGCCTGAACTACCAGCGGTCGAGGTCAACCCCGCCTAAACCCAATCCGGCCAACACGGTGGCCGAGCCCCTTACGAAGATGTGGAACCTCTCGCCTACAGCGGCGATCTCGTTGCGAGTGTGACTTTCGCTAGAGGCCCCCCAGGCAATCTGGGCGGGCCGGTTGAGGCGTCAGTGTCCAGCTGGGAATTCCAAGATGATTCGGCCGCGCAAGCCGCTCAGTTCCATGCGCCGATGGGCTGCAATGGCTTGCTCTGCTGGGAAGGTCTCGGCCACGCGCACAGTTAGGAGACCGGACTCGACCTGCTCGCGCAGCCGGACGATCGCCAGATGGTCGGTCGAGCGTTCGCGGACGTTCAGGGCGTGAACGGTGATGCCACGGCCTGGCTTCCCGTTCCACTTCCGGAAGACCCCGATCGAGCCGCCATCGCGGATCGCCGGCACGATCTGTTCGTGTAGAAGCGCGGCGTCGGCCACAGCATCGACCCCTCCCGGGACAGCCTCCGACACCCGCATTGCGATGTCGTCGCCGCGGGGAAGGACGACAGCTGCGCCGAATGATCGCACCATCTCCTCGTCGGATGGCCCTGCCACGGCGACGACGCGAAGACCATCCAACACGGCGAGTTGAACGAGGTAGCCACCGACCGATCCAGCAGCCCCGCTGACGAGCAACGTCGATCCCTTCTCCAGCGCCAACGCGTCGAGGGCGTTTCGGGCGGTCAGCGCGTTGTTGAGGAAAGACGCCGCTTCGGCGAAGTTCGCGTTGGCGGGCATCCGGGTGACGGAGGCGGCAGGCACAACGATGTTCTCGCTGTAGCCGCCATGATGGCCACGACTATTGACGAAGCCGACGACATCGGTGCCAACGGCGAGCTCGAACTCGGAGCACACCCCGGCGCCGATCTCGTCGACGGCACCCGCCACTTCCAGACCAGGGACGAAAGGTGGTTCGAGTCCGCGGTTCATCTCCGCGAGCAGTCCTTCGCGTAACATCGCGTCGACCGGGTTCACCCCCGCCGCACGCACCCGTATCCGCACCTCCCCGGGGCCGGGGTGCGGATCTGGCAGGACGATGGGATGCAGGACCTCGGGAGGACCGTATGTGCTGAGTCCGATTGCTTTCATCTGGTGGAACTCCATGTGTTGGTTCGGTCAGTGTCTGGCCAGCACGCGATGCCGGGCGACGCTGAATGCGTCGCCCGACCCTCGTGCCGGCCGTTGCTTAGAGCGTTGAGGTGTCGATGACGAAGCGGTAGCGGACGTCGGAGGCCAGGACGCGTTGGTAGGCGTCGTTGATCTTGTCGGCCGCGATGACCTCGATCTCGGCGCCGAGGCCGTGTTCGGCGCAGAAGTTGAGCATGTCCTGGGTTTCGCGGATCCCGCCGATGGCCGAGCCGGCGAAGGAACGGCGTCCCAGGATGAGGGAGAACACCTGCACCGGGAGCGGTTCCGCGGGGGCGCCGACGTTCACCAGGGCACCGTCGAGGGCCAGCAGTTGCAGGTAGGCGTTGATGTCGATCGCGGCGCTGACCGTGTTGATGATCAGGTCAAAGGTGCCGGCGAGCTTGGTGAAGGTGGTCTCGTCGCTCGTGGCGTAGTAGTGGTCCGCGCCCAGGCGCAGGCCGTCCTCCTGCTTCTTCAGCGACTGGGACAGGACCGTGACCTCGGCGCCCATGGCGTGGGCGATCTTGACGGCCATGTGGCCCAGGCCGCCCAGGCCGACGATCGCGACCTTCTTGCCGGGGCCGGCGCCCCAGTGGTTCAGCGGCGAGTAGGTGGTGATGCCGGCACACAGCAGCGGCGCCGCGACGTCCAGGGCGATGCCCTGCGGGATGGTGAGTACGAAGTCCTCGGTCACCACCACGTGGGTGGAGTAGCCGCCCTGGGTGATGGTCCCGTCACGGTCCACGCCGGCGTAGGTGCCGGTGTTGCCGGCCAGACAGTACTGTTCCTCGCCGGCCTGGCAGTTGACGCACTCGCCGCAGGAGTTGACCATGCAGCCGACGCCGACCCGGTCCCCGACCTTGTGCCTGGTCACGGCCGAGCCGGTCTCGGCGACGATCCCGGCGATTTCGTGGCCAGGGACCAGCGGGTAGGACTGCGGGCCCCAGTCGCCGCGGACGGTGTGGATGTCCGAGTGGCAGATCCCGGCGAACTTGATCTCGATCAGGACGTCGTGGGGGCCGACTTCGCGGCGTTCGATGGTGGTGGCAACCAGGTCCTGCGTGGCGGACGGGGCAGCGTAAGCATTGACGGTGAGCATCATGATTCTCCTTTTAGCAGTTGGTCAGGTGGGCTGAGGTGGTGAGTGAGTGGGGTCCAATGGCGGGCATCTTGTTCGTTTCCTGCCCGGTGGGGAATGCTGTGCGGCGGCCCGCGAACGCGATGACCAGGGCGATGAGGGCGAGCCCGATCATGACGGTCGGGAGGACCAGGCCGTCGCCACCGCTGATGAGCACGGCTCCGAGAACGCCGGCGGCGAAGATTGCGAGGTTGAACGAGACTCCCAGGAGTGCGTTCGCGACGTCGGCGTTCTCGCTGCTAGCTTCACCGATCGCGGTCTGCACCTGCGCGGCTGCGCCACCGAATGCTATTCCCCACAGCACGATCGCGATCAGGACCGCTATCAGTGAGCCGTGACCGAGGAGGAAGACGCCGCCCGCGACTGTGAACAGGGCGATGCTGGCGAGCACGAGCGGGCGTAGCGCCTGGTCGACGACGGACCCGGTGATCCAGATCCCGACCAGCGCGGCGGCACCGAAGACGACGAGCGCGATATCCACCGTGAGGCCCACGTCCGCGGTGCGGAGGTATTCCGAGAGGTAGGTGTAGACGGTGTTGTGCGCGAGCATCCACACGAAGATCACCGCGAGGATCGCCGCAACCCCCGGGATCGCGAAGACGCGGTGGATCGGCATCCGCGTCTCGGCGCGCTGACCGGGCGCGTCCGGGACGAGCACCACGATCAGCGCGAGAGTAACCAGGGTCAGGATCGACAACGCGCCAAACGACCAGCGCCAGTCGAAAGTCATGCCGAGCCAGGAGCCGAACGGTGTTCCGACCGCGAGTCCGACTGGGGTGCCGAGCGAGGCGATCGAGAGCGCCCGGCCGGCGAGCTCCCGGGCAGTGATGCGGCGGGCGTAGCCGGCGAGCATGCCCCAGAGCAGCCCGGAGAAGGCCCCGGCGAGGAACCGGGCCGCCAGCGACAGCACAAGATCGGGCGAGAGGGCGGTGATCGTGTTTGCGAGCAGGAAACCTGTGAGCCCGATCAGCAGCAGCGGCTTGCGGCGCAGGCCCCGAGTGAGAGTGATCGCCGGAATCGCGGCGATCACGGTGCCCAGTGCGTAGGCGCTGACGTACTGGCCGACGGCGGCCTCGGTGACGTCCATGCCGGCTGCGATCTGCGGCAGCAAGCCCGCTGGCATCGTCTCGGTCGCGATCAGTATGAACCCGGTCAACGCCATCACCAGCAGCGCCGCCCACGGAAGCTGGGTGCTCCCCGTGGTGGCGGCGGGGGTCTTGCTCAAGGTAGCGGTGCTCACGGGGCTGTTCCGTCCGGGTTATCGGTGCGGTCGATGGTCACGACGATCTGGTCGCTGTGAGCGGTGATCGTGTCGAGCTCGGCGTCGATGTGACCGAGGTGGATGACGCCGGCGGAGTAGCCGAAGGCGCGGTAGAAGATCGCGAAGTTCCCCCACGGGGCGTAGTAGGCGAGGTCGCCGCGGACAGGGCTGTGGCCGGCCGGTGCCCCGGCGGTGGTCAAGCGGGCAGGCAGATCGCTGATCTTCTCCGTGGCGTGGAAGTCCTCCAGAACGAGATGAACCGGTGTTGTTCCGAGCCGCTTTCGATCAGCGCGCCGCGGTTCGTGGTCGAGGAAGTTCTGCAGGTCGATCTTGCGCATGCTGCCACTCCGTTTCAGAGGGGTTGCCCGCGCCAGCGCGGCGCCGGTGACGAGAGTCAGGTGGCCGGTGGAGTCGAACGTGCGGTTCATCTGGTGTGTGGACGACCGGGAGAATGTCCACGAGTTAGTCACCGTTGGCCTCGACGGTCGTGGTGATGGAGCCGTCCAGGGCGGAGATCCTCTGTGCGGCGTCTCCGTTCAGCCGGCCCAGGATCACAATGCCGGGGTAGTAGGACTGGTCGCCGTAGTAGAGGACGAGGTCGTTCCCGGGGGCGTAGTAGCCCACGTCTCCTACATTGGGGTCTGCTCCCTCGGGTTGGCCGTCCAGGGAGAGCGGTGAAGGCAGGGGGCCGGTCTTCTCGACCGCGCCGTGGTCGACCATGTCGATGGTCACGGGTAGTTGAGCGATCAGGTCGCGGACAGCGGCGCTGTCGGAGAGTGTGGCCTGGAAGTTCTGCTCACCGATGGTGATGCGGATCCTCATCCGGTCCTCCTGCTTGTTTGCCGAGCTCGGGGTCCCACTGGTGCCGCTTCGCGTGCGGTTCGTTCGGCCGGCGCTCGGGGAGTTTCCCGGGTTTCTGGTCGAGGGTGTAGCCGCCAGCGAGGGTGTAGCCGTCTGGGTCTGGCCGTTGCGAGGTTCGGCCCCGCCACAACCGGCACCGACCACGCCGACGGCTGCGGACAACACCGAAGTCAGCATCGTGCGTGACGTGGGTATCGAGGGCATCAGGCTCCGCGTGTGGCAGGTGTCAGAGGGTGAGCAGGACCTTGGTGGCTGTGCGCTGGTCCATGGCCTGGTAGCCCTCGGCAGCCTTGTCCAGTGGCAGGGTGAGGTCGAAGACCTTGCCGGGGTTGATCTTGCGGTCCCAGATGAGCTGGATCAGCTCCGGCAGGTACTGCCTGACCGGGGCGGGTCCGCCGTGGATGTGTACGCCGGCCATGAAGAGCTCGTCGCCGGGGATGGCGACGTCGTGTGAGACACCGACGAACCCGACGTGGCCGCCGGGGCGAGTGCAGTGGATGGCCTGCATCATGGCTTCTTGGGTACCGACGGCCTCGATGACTGAGTGGGCACCCAGCCCGCTGGTGAGCTCCTTGACCTTCGCGACACCATCGTCGCCGCGCTCCTCGACGATGTCGGTGGCGCCGAACTCACGGGCGAGTGCCTGACGGTCGCCGTGGCGGCTGAAAGAGATGATGCGCTCGGCGCCGAGCTGCTTGGCGGCCAGGATGCCGAGCAGCCCGACCGCGCCGTCGCCGACGACGGCGACCGTCTTGCCCGGTCCGGCCTCGGCGGCGACGGCGGCGAACCAGCCGGTGCCCAGCACGTCGGATGCGGCCATCAGGGACGGGATCAGTTCGGCGTCCGGCATCCCAGGAGTCGCCACGAGGGTGCCGTCGGCGAGCGGGATGCGGGCAAGGTCTGACTGGGTGCCGAGGGTGCCCATCAGGACGCGGTGCACGCAGTACGCCTGGTACCCGGCCTGGCAGATCTGGCAGGTGTTGTCGGAGGCCCAGAAGGACCCGACGACGAAGTCGCCGACGTTGACGTTGCGGACATCCGGACCGATCTCCGTGACGACGCCGACGTACTCGTGACCCATGACCTGGTGGTCGACCGGCTCGGCACCGCGGTAGGGCCACAGGTCGCTGCCGCAGATACACGTGGCCGACAGTTGGATGATCGCGTCGGTGGGCTCGATGATCTTGGGGTCCTCGCGGTTCTCGACCCGCACGTCCCCGGGTCCGTACATGACAACCTGACGCATCGCAGTGCGCTCCTGTTCGTAGTCTGATCTCCTGCCGCGGCCTCGTGGCTTTGCGGCTTGCGTAGCGCCGAAAACGGCCCCATGACGTCAAGTGAAGCCGCTGGCGCGGCGGTCTGGAAGTCACTGTTGATGGGTGTACTGACAGGGCATCCTTCCTGGCTCCGGCAAGGCGGCCGGGCGGCTTAGTCTCGAAGGCGTGGACAACCGCGATGACGTACGCCAGGAGGTGCGCGAGTTCCTCACCACCCGCCGCGCCCGCCTCACCCCCGACCAGGTCGGACTCCCGAGCACCGGAACCCGACGCGTCCCCGGACTACGGCGCACCGAGGTCGCGACGCTCGCCGGGCTCAGCGTCGAGTACTACGCCCGGCTCGAGCGCGGCCAGATCGCCGGCGCCTCCAGCGGCGTCCTCGATGCCCTGGCCCGAGCGCTCCAGCTCGACGAGACCGAACGCGCCCACCTGCTCGACCTGGTGCGTGCCGCCGACGGCATCCCTACTTCGGGTCGGGCGCGTCGCCGGACGCCGAGCAAGGTCGCCTCCCGGCTGAGCCTGCGGTGGGCGCTGGAGGCGATCACCGACGGTGTCGCGTTCGTCCGCGACCCCCAGCAGAACCTGCTCGCCACCAATGCCCTCGGCCGCGCGTTCTACTCACCCGTGATCGGCGACGGCGGGCGGCTGCCCAACCTGGCGAGGTTCCAGTTCCTGGACCCCGCCTCCCGCGACTTCTATCCCGACTGGGACCGGTTCGCCCAGATGTGCGTGGGCATCATGCGCGCCGAGGCCGGACGCGACCCGCACGACCGCGGGCTCCAGGACCTCGTCGGCGAGCTGTCCACGCAGAGCGAGACCTTCCGGCGCCTGTGGGCCGACCACAACGTCCGCACGCACGGCGCCGGCACCAAGCGCTTCCATCACCCCGTGGTCGGTGAGCTCACCCTCGCCTACGAGGAGCTCGCCATCACCGCCGAACCCGGGCTCGTGCTCATGGTCTACACCGCCGAACCCGGTTCCCCCTCTGCCGAAGGACTCCGCCTCCTCGCTTCCTGGGCGGCACCGGCAAACATCCCAATAAACAACCCCTCGAAGAAACAAGTAGAAGGAACCTGATGCAGATCACCCGCAGCTCGATCGACACCGCCAAAGGCCCCGCCGACTGGTTCACCGGCGACGTCTACATAGACTCCGTCGCCGCCGCTCCGTCACCTTCTCGGATGACGGCGAACCTGGTGCACTTCATGCCTGGCGCCCGCACCCACTGGCACCGCCACCGCTGAGCCAGACCGTCTTCGTCACCGAAGGCATCGGCCTGTGCCAGCGCCGCGGCGGACCCGTCGAGGTCATCCGCCCCGGTGACCGCATCCTCTTCGAAGCCGACGAAGAGCACTGGCACGGCGCCGCACCCACCCGCCTCATGGTGCACCTCGCGATCAACGAAAGCGACGAACAGCACGACGTCGTCCACTGGCTCACTCCCGTCACCGACGACGAGTACGCCCCAGCCCCCGCCCTCGACTCGTCCGGATCGGGCCGCCGTTGAGTGCGTCTAACCGCCGCCAAGGACCGCACCTTCAAGACCGTCCGTCCGAATCAGGGAACCTTGACCGGGCTACCGGCTCTGCGTGACAGCATGGCCGGCGTGACCACGGACTTTGAACCAGGGCTAGTGCCAATACCGTTCAATTAGAGTTACAAGGGTGTAGTTTGTTGACATGCCCCGTACC
>DAITQD010000106.1:1715-9252 GCA_036833255.1 Jatrophihabitantaceae bacterium | reverse complement strand
TGTCGTCCACGAGCACGATCACATGACAGTGGAAGCGGGCTAGCGCCTCCCCGCGGAGAGCGTGGCCGGCGAGCATATCTAGCTCGAATCCCGAGCACGTCGTGCGGTGAGGGCGCCGGCCTGGTGGGAGATCTCGACCAATATGGCCCCCACGACGCCGATCGCGGTCGCGATGAGGACCCGTGGCGGTGTCGGATGCAGGAGGAAGACGTTGGTGGCAACCGGAGGAACGGCGACGATGAGTGCTGCCGCGCCGACCATGGTCGCCACGAGCGCGAGCTTCCAGCTGGCGAGGGGCCGGCCCAAGATGAGCAGGGTCCACAGCGAGACGATGAGCACGATCAGGGTGGCGGCCGCCCGGCACCCCCGCGGTGGAGTCGAGCAGCCGGGCCGCGCGGTAGCCGATGTAGGCGGCGCTACCGATGATCACGCCGGTCCGTAGCGCGAATCGGAGCACCCGAGGTAGGAACCCCGGAACGTAACGGCGTCGGTTCGGGCCTAGAGCGAGGAAGAATCCGGGGACGCCGATCGTGAGCGTTGAGATCAGCGTCAGCTGGATGGGTGCCAGTGGATAGGCGCTTAGCGTGACCGCGGCAATGAGCGCCAGGACGAGCGAGTAGACGTTCTTGACGACGAAGAGGTTCGCGGCGCGTTCGATGTTGGCTATCACCCGACGGCCCTCGGCAACGACGTCTGGAAGATGGGAGAACTTCCCGTCCAGCAGGACGAGTTGTGCCACCGCGCGGGTGGCCGGTGAACCGTTGCCCATCGCCACTCCGATATCGGCATCCTTGATCGCCAGTGCGTCGTTGACCCCGTCACCGGTCATCGCCACGACATGGCCACGGTCCTGCAGCGCGGCAATTATCGTGCGCTTTTGATGTGGGGAGACACGCCCGAAAGCGCTGTGGGTCTCCAGCAGATCCGCCAGTTGATCGACATCGTCGGGGAGCTCGCGGGCGTCGACGGCGTCGGCCGCCGAACTCACTCCGGGCACGCCGACCTTTGCGGCTACCGCGCCGACCGTGCGCGGGTTGTCACCGGAGATCACTTTCAGCGTGACTCCCTGTTCGGTGAAGAATCGCAGTGTTTGCTCCGCATCATCTCGGATTCGTTCAGCGAGCACGACCAGCGCCATCGGGACAAGCGATCGAGGTAGCTGCAGGCCCGCGCCCGCTGGCTGGCAGTCATTGTGTTGGTGGCGCAACCCGTGGTCGGATTGGGCGAGCAGGAGCACCCGGCGACCCTCTGCAGCGATGTGGTCAGCGGTGGACCGGGCCTGATGCTGTAGGTCGTCGGTTGGGTGCGGGATGACCATCTCTGGGGCGCCGAGGACCCAGCTGCCGTGGCCGTCGGCTCCGACTGCGGACCATTTGCGTGCTGAGGAGAAGGGGATGTCGTCAACACGTGTCCAATGCGGGTTATTGAAGCTTGCGGAGAGGGCTTTGGAGGTGGCGTTTGGTCGGGGCCAGTCCCTCGACGGCGGGCAGCTCTTGGACCAGAGTCTGCTTACGCGCGAGAGAGACGGTGCCGAGCATGAACGCCAGACTGGTGAGTAGCACAAGTCCCTCGGGCACCATCCCCACCATGGCGGCCACGACGCCGGTCACGGCATCCTGCCAGCCAGCGTTGTCCGCAGACCGGAACTGGCTCCACAGCAGAAAGGGGGCCACAATCAACATGACGAGCGATATCCAGCGGAGCAGCCGGTTCGTCCCGGTGACCAGCTCGGAATGCACCAATGTCGGCTTCTTCGCCTCGGTTGCGAGCTTGGCCGCATAGGCCTCGGCACCCACCGCTGTCGCCTGAAAGCGGCCGCGCCCGGCAACCACAATGGATCCAGAGCGTGCCCGATGGCCGACATGTTTGGCGACGGGTTCGGATTCGCCACTGAGCAGCGACTCGTCGATTTCCAAGCCCGCGGCCTCGGTGATCGTGCCGTCGGCTGGTACCTGATCACCCGCGCGGAGCTCGACCAGATCGTCAGCGACCAAGTCGGCCAGATCGATGTCCAGCACGGCGCCGCGCCGCACGACCCGACTCTTCGCGATGTTCAATATCGCGAGTCGGTCCAGGGTTCGTTTGGCGCGCACCTCCTGCACGATGCCGATTCCGGAATTGGCGACGATGACAATGCCGAACAGACCGTTCTGCCAACGCCCGGTCGCCACAACAACCGCGAACAGCGTGAGTAGTAGCGCGTTGAACACCGTGAGGACATTTCCTCGAACGATCTCCCCGATCGTCCGGCTGGTGTGAGCGGTGACGACGTTGCTCCGGCCGGCGCGGACTCGTTCGGCGACCTGGGCGTCGCTCAGTCCATCGGCGGGTGTAGCGAACTCCGGCGCGGCGGATGCCATCGCCGAGTCAGCCGGCACCGTCGTCCCAGGCGTCAACGTCTGCGACCACAGCATCACGCTAGCCACCCTCGAGCTGACTAGGTCAGCTCGGCTGATCGGTGCGAGTCGCGTCGAGGGAGACGCGGGCAGCTAGCTGTTCGCCCCAGCGCCGGGCACGGTCCGCCTCGCCGGGGCGGAGCACGTTGTCCTTGGTGACGAAGAAGCTTTGCGGCCTTGTCAGGAGTTCGTAGCCTCGGTGGCGCAGCAGCTTGCCAATGCCCCGGGATGCGTGACCGCTCGGGAAAGGCACCCTGATGCGGGTGTCGAATGCTGCCGCCGTGCCACCGACGAGACTCAACGAATCAAGCCATTCGCGGACGCCCCTGCCCAGCGCGGCCGGCTCCAGAGCCAGTCCGCTGCCGGGCTTGCGCGCGGCATCTGCGGCGGCTTGTCTGGTTTTCGCACGGCTCATGCCGAACGCGTGAGTGGGCGCACCCACGACGAGCAGACCCGCCCCCTTGAGTGCGTCCGTATCCGCGTGCGCCACCGGCAATACAGCGACCTCAGCCGGGTTGAATGCTCCGGCGATCGCCTCGGCAATGACGCGGGTGTTTCCGTACATCGACTCGTAGACCACAACAACACGCATCGCGGCTACCTCCTGTTCCAGCTCGTCCAGTCCATGGGTAGGACCCTGCTGCCTGGATCAGCCGCAACCCACGTGCTTTGGTCCATCACTCGCAGGACACAGGTCCCGAATCGCGGGCATGCGTTCGCGTCGCCGGATCCTGAAGCGGTACAGCTCGTCAGCGCCCCACACGAGCAGCGGGCACGGGACCAGCAGCAGCAACGCCCACGCGGGCGGGGCGGCTGTCCCGAGCACCGACTGAAGTGGCGGCAGGTAGATCACCGCCGCGGCGACGGCCAGTTCGAAGCCGATGCCGGCCAGCAGGAGCGGGTTGGTGAACAGGCCGATCGCCCGCAACGAGGCGCGTTCGCTGCGTGACGCGAATGCCGTGCCGAGCTGGCACGCCACTATGGCGGCGAAGGTCATCGTCGTCGCCTGCCGGTAGGCGTGGTGCAGCGCGCTGCCGGATCCGACGTCGTCCCCGGGGTGCCAACCGGCGTGCAGGAGCACGGTCAGGAACAGGCCGAGGGCCAGTGCGGCCGAGGTCAAGCCCATGACCAGCCAGGCGCGAGCAAGCAGTCTGCGCGTGATCAGGTGTTCGGTACGAGGACGGGGCGCGCGGTCCATGAGGTCGGGCTCAGCGCGTTCGCGTCCGAGCGCGAGGGCAGGCAAGGTCTCGGTGCCCAGGTCGATGGCCAGGATCTGCAGGACGGTGAGCGGCAGCGGTATCGCGCCCGCGCTCAGGGCGAACACCGCGAACGGCACGACCTCGGGCACTGCGTGCGCGAAGATGTAGAGAACAAACTTGCGCAGGTTCGCGTATGCGCGACGGCCTTCGCGGACGGCTGTGACGATCGTCGCGAAGTTGTCGTCGGTCAACACCATGGTCGCCGCTTCGCGGGCGACATCCGTGCCCGAGCGTCCCATCGCGACACCGATATCGGCCCGGTGCAAGGCCGGTGCGTCATTGACGCCGTCGCCGGTCATGGCGACGACCTCGCCCTGGTCGCGCAATGCCTCGGCGATGCGCAGCTTGCCTTCTGGCGTGCTCCGGGCGAAGACGATCTCGCCCAGCTCGGCGAGAATCTTGTCCAAGTCCGCGTCGCTCATCGCGTCGAACTCGCTGCCGGACACCACGCGGTCAACGGAGATGCCGACCTGGCGCGCAATCTCGGTGGCCGTCGGTCCGTAGTCGCCAGTGACTACGTGCACGCGGATTCCTGCCCGCTGGCATGCCGCGACCGCGCCCGCCGCCTCGGGGCGTGGTGGGTCGAGCAGCGCCACCAACCCAAGCAGGCACAGGCCGGACTCCGCACCGGACGCGTCGGCCGGAATGGCACCGTCGGCATGCCGTGTCGCCAATGCGAGGACCCGCAGTCCGCGCGCTGCGAATCTGTTTTCGGCGGCTGTGACGGCGTCGCGTTCCTCTGACGTCAGCGGCTCGACCGCACCTCCCATGCGGTGGTGGGTACACAAGGGCACGACGGTCTCCGGTGCACCCTTGACCTGCACCACCAGCTGGCCGCCCCGACGGACGACGACACTCATGCGTTTGCGCCGCGGATCGAAGCGAAAACTCGCCAGCCGCGGCGCGGAATGGACCCCGAGGCGGCTGGCGCTCAGGCGCAGTGCCTCCTCCATCGGATCCAACGTCAGTTCGGCGTCGTTGCAGTCGCCCATCGTTTCGGCCAACGGACGCAGGGCGGTCGAGTCAGCCGACGGCTCGTAGCTTCCGTCGGCCGTCCATAGCTCGACCACCTGCATCTGGTTCGCCGTGAGCGTGCCGGTCTTGTCGGTGCAGATGACCGTGGTCGAGCCGAGCGTCTCGACCGCGGACAGGCGCTTGACCAGGGCACCCTCGCGGGCAAGGGCGCGTACTCCGACCGCGAGAGCGAGGGTGATCGTCGGGAGCAAGCCCTCAGGGACATTTGCCACGAGCAGTCCCACCGCGAACACCGCGGCGTCTCGCAACGACAGACCGGCGAGCAGGCCCAAGGGCAGAAACAGTGCGCCGATCGCGATCGCCACGCCGGCAATCAGCCACGCCGAGCGGCGGACCTGGCTCTCGAGTGGGCTCTCTTCGGTCTTTCCTCGCTGGGACAGCGTGGCGATTCGACCTAGTTGGGTGTGCCCGCCCGTCGCGAAGACCGCGGCGCGGGCCTCCCCTGCAGTGCACGTCGTGCCGGAGAAGACAGCATCAGCAGCGTCGATGAGACGCTCCGCGGTGTCCGCCTCGCCATAGGACCGCGACACCGGCGCGGACTCCCCGGTGAGGGCGGACATGTCCACTTCGAGGTCCCCGCTGATCAGCCGCGCGTCGGCGCACACCCGATCCCCCTCGACGAGGAGCAGAACGTCACCCGGCACGACGTCAGTGGCCGGCAGGACAACCAGCGCGCCCGCGCGGACCACCCGTGCGTGCGGGGGCAGGTACCCGGCGAGCGCGTCCACCGCGCGGGCGGCCTGGCGTTCCTGCGCGAACGCCACCCCGGCGTTGACGACGATCACCCCAAGGATCGCCCAGCACAGAGCGGGTGTCCCCGCCAGCAGCGCGAGTCCTGCCGCCGCCCACAGCAACAGCGCCAGGGGATGGGTGAACTGGTGCGCCAAGTCGGTGAGCCAACTGGTGCCGCGTAGGTGCGGCAGGGTGTTGGCGCCGTAGACAGTGAGCCGCTTCGCCGCCTCACGAGGCGATAACCCGTCGACGCCGGTCCGCAGATCGCGCAGCAGCAGATCGACCGGCTCGCGGGTGGGCCGAGTCACGGTCGCATCGTCGGAGGATCCGCTGCCTGGGGCGCTCGACATCGCAGTTCATTTCCATTCAGGTGGGAGGCGCATGGACCAACTGATCGTCACCCGGGTACGCCATGACACTCCAGGGCACTAGGTCCCATTGGGCCGGCCGTCCGGCCGTTGCGTGCGACCGCACTGCTCGAGCGCTGACCTCTGGTCCTGAAGACAGGGGCCGAAGGTCTCTGCCGCCGTGCACCGGCCGCGCCGAGACTCGGTGTCACAAGATCTGTGTCGGAGGTGGCAGCGATGTACTGGCGAGAAGAACACATGACGGCTGGCGGCGTTCTACTCATGGTGCTGTTGATCCTCGCGGCACTCGGCGTGCTCGTTCTTCTCGCGTATCTGCTCCTCCGCGAGGCACCCGCCCGGCGGCCGCGCCCGCTGCACCCCGGACACGACGCACGCAACGTTCTTGACGATCGGCTCGCGCGCGGCGACATCGATGTCGAGGACTACCAGGCACGCCGATCTCTGCTCACCGACGACCAACCTATCTCCGACAACTACCGTCGATGAACCTGGCATGGGCTGGGCCAGCGCCGCAGTCAACGGGTGCGGTCGACCAGTACCTCGTCAATGTGCCGGCGAATGCTCGCGGCTGTGACCGGTGCCCGGCCGACGCGCAGCACCACGTGGGGTTGCATGCCCAGCCGCAATTCGTCACGCAGCTCCAAACGCAGCGCACCGAGCTCGACCACCTGGGTGAACAGGCTCGCGACGAACCCGGCCCTCGTGGTTTCCAGCCACACTCGCTCGAGTGCTTCACCCCCGCGCACCCACGATTCGGGCGAGTCGATGTCGGTGCCGAGCGCGAGCAGGCACTGCTGCGCCGACGACTGGGTCTCGGCAGGCAGCGAGCCGGCACCCTGGGTGTCGAAGTCGCGGATCGGCACCTCGTCGCCCGAAGTGCCGTCAACGTGCGGAACCACCGCGGCCCGGACTCCGTCGCGGCGCGTCGGGTCGTTGGTCGTCCACGCGCGCAGCTCCGCGCGGTAGGCCGCGTTTGCGATCTGGAGCTGCTCGGCCTTTTGAGTGAGCCGAGCCAGGGTCTCACGGTCGTCGGAGGTCACGATGGGATGAAGGAGGGCGCCCTCGGCCGCAGCGGCGAGGACCAGCGTCGAAACCAGCTCGGGCGGCGCCGGATCAGGGGCAAATCGCCTGCGGTTGGTCTGCCGCAGTTCGACGACGTGATCCAACGCCGCCAAGTCGGGATCAACCGACTCGCCATCGTCGAGGTCGATCCGCGCTATGAGGTCGCCACGATCGGCGTCGGGCAACCGCTGAACTCGGCTCGGGTACCCCGACGCGGCCAGCAAAACCCGCGCATTGAGCAGCGCACACCCAACGCTGAGGTGCAGTTGGCGGCCAGTCGGATCGAGGACCGCGAGCTGTCGGGTCCGGTCCGCGTGGATCTCCAGCCCGCCTGAATCGAGGACGAATCGCCACGGCTGGGTGTTGTGCACGGAGGGCGCGAGTATCGCGCGCTGTGCCGCCGCCCGCAGGGCTGCTTCTCGGGAGAAGGCGATGGAATTCATGCGCGCGGTTCACTCCGTCGAATTCTTGGACTGCAGGGGCTTTGGTCCCGCATTCGCTGCCGCCTTTCGCCTCTGAAGCCCGGCGACGAGGCCACAGTCCCTAACTTCCGGGATCTTCGCTCCTGACGACGAGCGTAGCGTCCGGCGCCCCCATTTCTGTGGACGACCAGGTTCCGGCCGCGGCACGTTAGTTCGATGGGCCCTCGAGGCAGGTGACGTTGGGCCCTGCCCATGCTCGGCCG
>DAITQD010000106.1:0-1615 GCA_036833255.1 Jatrophihabitantaceae bacterium | reverse complement strand
TTAGTTCGATGGGCCCTCGAGGCAGGTGACGTTGGGCCCTGCCCATGCTCGGCCGTTGCCGACAGGCTGGGACGAGACCTAAGGAGACGACGATGACCATCAGCCACCCGAACCGTCCACCTCGAGTCGTCGTGGGTGTCGACGGCTCCGACTCGTCCAAGCAGGCACTGCGCTGGGGCGCCCACTTGGCCGCGTCGGCCGGTGCTCGGGTGGATGCCGTGGCCGCGTGGCAGTACCCGAACACCTGGGGCTGGGGAGCCGTGCCGCTCGAGTGGAGTCCGGGGCAGGACATGGAGAAGGCACTCACCCAAGCCGTCGATGAGGTGTTCGGCGCCCAGCGGCCCGATGACATGCGCCTTGCCGTCCACGAGGGCAACGCGGCGAGAGTCCTGCTCGATGAATGCAAGGACGCGCTGATGCTCGTCGTCGGCAGCCGCGGCCACGGCGGTTTCGCCGGCCTGCTACTCGGCTCGGTCAGCGCGAATGTCGCCGAGCACGCCACGTGCCCGGTTCTCGTCGTCCACGGCGACCAACTCCCTCCGGAAGGATCAGCATGAGCACCAAGATCGGTATCAACGGATTCGGACGGATCGGCCGGGACTACCTGCGTTACGTCCTGGCGTCTGATGACCTGGAGGTCGTCGCTATCAACGACGTCACCGATTCAGCCACGCTGGCCCGGCTGCTGCGCTACGACAGCACATTCGGCCCACTGCACCGCGAGGTCGAGGACCTGGGCGAGGCCATCGCAGTCGACGGCCGCAAGATCGCCGTCAGCGCGGTCCGTGATCCGGCACAGCTCGCCTGGCGTGACCACGGGGTCGAGATCGTCATCGAGTCGACGGGCAAGTTCCGTACCCGCGAGAGCGCAGGAGCGCACCTCACCGCCGGAGCCAAGAAGGTGCTCATCTCCGCACCCGGCAAGGGTGTCGACGCCACGATCGTGCTCGGCGTCAACGACGGGATCTACGACCCGGCAAGTCACCACGTCATCTCCAACGCATCGTGCACCACGAACTGCGTGGCGCCGATGGTGAAGGTGCTCAATGACAGCTTCGGCATCGCGCAGGGCTACATGACCACCGTGCACGCGTACACCAATGACCAGAACGTGCTTGACGCCCCGCACAAGGACCCACGCCGGGCTCGCTCGGCCGCCGTGAACATCATCCCGACCACGACCGGTGCCGCCCGCGCCGTCGGTGAAGTCATCCCAGCGATGAAGGGTCGCCTCGACGGTGTCGCGCTGCGCGTTCCGGTCGTCGACGGCTCCCTGGTCGACCTCGCCGTTCTCCTCGACCGCGACGTCACGACCGCCGAGGTCAACGCAGCATTCGAGGCAGCCGGCGCCGACGGACCGCTCGCCGGGCGACTTCGCTACACGACCGACCCGGTCGTGTCGACCGACGTCATCGGTGACTCCGCATCATGTGTATTCGACTCAGGTCTGACGCAGGCGTCGGGTCGGCTGGCGAAGGTGTTCGGCTGGTACGACAACGAGTGGGGCTACACCGCCCGCCTGGTCGACCTGACCCGCCTCGTCGCTGCGAGCGGCTGAGCCAGGCTCGCAACTTCACGCTCGCGTTGGGGGAGCAGGCTGACGGATTCCGGTTCC
>DAITQD010000105.1:0-9316 GCA_036833255.1 Jatrophihabitantaceae bacterium | reverse complement strand
GGATGGGAACGGCCCAGGAGATCGCATCCAGTGTTGTCTTCATCTCCAGCCCGCTCTCCAGCCGCACAACCGGCGCGAACCTACTGATTGACGGTGCCCTCACGCGGGGGATCCAGTTCTAGAGATCGGCGTTGCCCCCGGGATGCGTGCGATCAAGACTCTTCTCATGGCTTCCCATTCAGTCGCGCAGGCTACCTCTACGCGACCGCGGTCGGACTCGTTTGGGGTTTGTCTGGAACACCGGTCGTGTCGAACGGCGCAACGGTTTGCCCGTCTTCGGGGGCATGCCGCGGCGGGCGTTCAGCCGTGGCAGATCGTGTGTGAGCGGCTGCTACTTCGTCGTGAACAACGCCGGACTCTCGCTGTCGAAGCCTGTGGGGCTCAAAAACCTTGGTGGCACCGGGCCGGGGTGTTCGGCGTGATCGCTTCGGTGTTGTTGTCGATCGTGTACGCCTTCGTGCGGGCCGGGTTGAGCCTGGTTGTGCTGCGCGGTCGTGGTGAGGCCGCGAAGGACGTCGAGCTGCTGGTGTTGCGGCACGAGGTGATGGTGCTGCGGCGGCAGGTCGGTCGTGCGCGGTTGGAGCCGCAGGATCGGCTGCTGGTCGCGGCGCTGTGTCGGCTGCTGCCTCGGCGTCTGTGGGGGACTCGGATCGTGAGTCCGGCGACGGTGCTGCGTTGGCATCGTGAGCTGGTCGCTCGCCGGTGGACCTACCGGCGGATTCACAGCTGCGCGGGTGGTCGACCGCCGATCGCGGTCGCGATCCGGGCTTTGGTTGTCCGGCTTGCTCGGGACAATCCGAGCTGGGGTCCTCGCCGGATACACGGGGAGCTGGTCGGTCTGGGCCACCGTGTCTGAGCGGCCACGCTCTGGAACATCCTGCGACGGGCGGGTCTTGACCCGGCGCCTCGACGAACTGGCCCGACCTGGCGTGAGTTCTGCCGAGTGCAGGTGAAAACCCATGTTGGCGTGTGACTTCTTCACCGTCGACACGGTCTTGCTGCGCCGGATCTAGGTGTTCTTCGTACTCGAAGTCGGCAGCCGGCGGGTCCACATCCTCGGTGTCACCCGCAACCCGACCGGGGCATGGGTGACCCAGCAAGCTCGCAACTTCCTGATCGAGGTCCGGGAGCGGGCGCAGGGCTTCCAGTTTCTCATCCGGGATCGTGATGCGAAGTTCACGGCCAGTTTCGACTCGGTCTTCGCCGATGCCGGAGTCGAGGCGCTGCGGAGCCCACCGCGAGCGCTGCAGGCAAACGCCTACGCCGAGCGGTGGATCGGCACGGTTCGCCGCGAGTGCCTGGATCGCCTACTCATCTTCAACGAGCGACACCTCAGATCCGTGCTTGCCGAGTACGAGGCCCACTAGAACCGGCACCGGCCACACCGCTCTCTCGACCAACGAGCCCCGCTGGCCCATCCCGAACTCAGCGTTCGCGCCGGTCCGTCGATTGCGCAGTCGAACGAACCGACGTGCTGGGCGGCCTGATTCACGAATACCGCCAGGCTGTCGGCGACGGGTGAAAACTAACCCCGTGTCGACGCCGGCGGATTCCAGCCGTCGTCGCAACACGGCGACTTCGCGCGCACGCTATCGCGGGATGTAAACGCACCCCCAACGCGGCAAATCCGGATGTTCGTCACTCGCGGGACACGCCCGGGATCGCGGTCACGTGAACGACCGGTGGCGATGGCCGACATTCCGGGGCAGGGCGGGCGAGCGACGATCGCTGGGAGGTTTTCGCTCGCGACGCGAGCATAATTCTCCCCGCGTCCACCAACCCGGAGTCACGGAGGCGACGACCGACACGCGACCGGATCTCGGCATGTCCGGTCGATTCCTGGTGGGGTTAGCCGGGGGCCTGGCGGACGAGGTGATGTCCGACTCGGCCACCGGTCGATGCCACGGCGGCGGACCAGTTCGCGCACCTCGGCGTCGACGATCGATTGCCCCGAGGCCACTCCAACCCTCCCGAACTACCTTTTGCAAAGGAGCAGAGGGTAACGCCAATCCGGACATACCGAAACGCGGCGACGGCGCGCCTGTGGACAGCGCCCACGGCCGTAATGGGCCAGGCTGGCTGGGGGCGAGGCGGCCACCTGCGAAACGGAACGTCTTCTGTCAGTACCCCCTAGCCCAGCGTGAACGGGTCCCGGGTGCCACCGGTGAGCTCGACCCACACCGCCTTGGTCCGTAGGTACGCGTCCACGGCCTCGAGCCCGTTCTCGCGACCCACCCCGGAATCGCCGAAGCCACCGAACGGAACGCTCGGCGCGACGACACGGTAGGCGTTGATCCACACGCTGCCCGCCTTGATGCGCGCCGCCACCCGATGCGCACGATGCACGTCCTTCGTCCAGACGGCGCCCGCGAGACCGTAGACGGAGTCGTTCGCGAGGCGGATCGCCTCGTCCTCGTCCGCGAACGTGTAGGCCGACAGCACCGGGCCGAACACCTCCTCACGGACGACCACGTCGTCGGCCCCGACGCCGGTCAGCACCGTCGGCTTGACGAAATACCCGCCGAGCTCGTCGTCGGCGGAGCCGCCGTAGGCGACCCGCGCGCCCTGCTCGGCGGCGGTCTTCAAATACCCCAGCACCTTCTCGTACTGCGGGCCGTTGGCGACCGGGCCCATCTCGGTGTCGGCGTCCATCGGGTCGCCGAGCTTGATCCGCGCGGCCCGCTCGGCGACCAGCCGGACGAGTTCGTCGTGGACGTCCTCGTGCACGATCAACCGCGAGCCGGCCATACAGGTCTGACCGGTTGCCGCGAACACTCCGGCGACGACCCCGTTCGCGGCAGCGGCGAGATCGGCGTCGGGGAACACCACATGCGCCGACTTGCCGCCGAGCTCGAGAGTCACCGTGTTGAGGTTCTCGGCCGCGGCCCGGGCGACCGCCCGTCCGGTCGCCGTCGAGCCCGTGAACGCGACCTTGTCCACGTCCCGATGGGACGCCAGCGCCGCACCCGTCTCGCGCGACAGCCCGGTGATCACATTGACCACGCCCGGCGGGAAACCGGCCTCGTCGATCAGGTCGGCGAACCCGAGCGTCGACGCCGGCGCGTGTTCGGACGGTTTCACGACGATCGTGCAGCCGGCCGCCAGGGCGGGCGCCAGCTTCCAGGTCATCAGCAACAGCGGCGAGTTCCACGGCGTGATCGCAGCGACCACACCTACCGGCTCGCGGCGCGTGTAGATGAGGTAGTTCGGATTGGGCGAGGGGATCTGCCGGCCCTCGAGCTTGTCGGCGATGCCGGCGTAGTAGTGGTACCAGGCGCCCAGCCCGTTCATCTGGCCGAGCATCTCGCGGTAGAGCTTGCCGGAGTCCTGCACCTCGAGCCATGCCAACCGCTCGGCGTTCTCGCCGATCAGATCGGCGAGGCGACGCATCAGCGCGGCGCGGGCGAACCCCGTCATCGACCCCCACTCACCCTCGAGTGCCGCGCGTGCGGCAGCGACGGCAGCGTCGACGTCGTCCGGCCCCCCGTCCGGGATGAGCGCCCACGGCCCGCCCGCGTAAGGGTTCTCCGACGGGAACGTCCGGCCGGAAATCGCATCGACGGGCTTACCGCCGATAAACATCCGGAACGGCTGCAGTGTCTCGGTCATGCGAGTCCTCTCTGGGGACGGTCATGCACGGTCGCTCGGATCTCGGCGATCACGTCGGCGGTGTGCTCACCCAGCCGCGGCGGGTTGCGGGTAATGCCGGACGGGCGGCCGTCAAATTGCCAGGGAGTGTTGGCTACCTCGACTCGACCCGCGCCGGCGAAGTCGATCGGCAGCACCATGCCGCGGTCGCGCACCGCGGGATCGGCGAACACCTCGGCGAGATCGCGCACCGCCCCGACGGGTACGCCCGCTGCCTCCAGCCGGCCGATCACGTCGGCGGTCGGAATGTCGCGCAACGCCGAGCCGAGTACGTCGAGCAACTGGGACTGATGCGCCAGGCGCTGCGGGTTCGTCCGGAAGCGCTCGCCGCCCAGCACGTCGGTGAGGTCCATGGCGGCGCACAGGCGGGCGAACTGCGCGTCGTTGCCGACGCAGATGTTCACGAAACCGTCCGCAGTCTCGAACAGCCCGTACGGCGCGATGGCCGAGTGACCGTTGTGGTCCTTCGGCGGCAGGACACCGGTAGCGAGGTACCGCGCTGCCTGGTGCGTCAACATCGAGACGAGGCAGTCCTGCATGGCGATGTCGACGACGCGACCTCGCCCGCTGGACGTCCGTTCGAACAGCGCCGCGAGGATCGCCGTCGTGGCGAACATCCCGGCGGCGATGTCGCCCGCCGGCACTCCCCACTTCGTCGGTTGGCCGACAGCTCCGGTCAGCGACATCAGACCGGACGTGCCCTGCACGATCTGGTCGTATCCCGCGCGCGGTGGGGCGTCCTGACCGAAGCCGCTGATCGAGCAGTACACGAGCAGGGGGTTGCCCGCCGTGAGCTCCGCAGGACCGAGGCCCAGTCGAGCCGCCGTGCCCGGACGCCAGTTCTGGACCACGACGTCGGCATCGGCGACGAGCCGGCGAGCGGTGTCGAGGTCGTTCGGGTCCTTCAGGTCGAGCGCGACGCTGCGCTTGTTGCGGTTCACCGAGATGAAGTACGCGGCGTCCTCGCCGACGAACGGCGGCCCCCAGTGCCGCGCATCGTCACCTCGGGACGGGGATTCGATCTTGATCACGTCGGCACCGAGATCGCCGAGCATCATCGTGCAGTACGGGCCGGACAGCGCCTGGCTGAAGTCGATCACCCGGATACCGCGCAGCAGCGCCAACCCCTGCGTCGGGTCGGTGACAGTCCGGGGCGCGTCGGTGTCGTCGGCGCCCGTCATGGACGCGTCCACGGACAGGCCCTAGTCCGTCCCGCCGGCACCCTGCGCGCCGTCCTTCGTTCCGCCGTGCGCGCGCCCGTGTGAATGCCCGTGCGTGTGGCCGTGCCCGGCTGCCTCGGCCGACGGCGACGACCCGACGAGCGGATCTCCCGCCCGCAGCGGTGCATTCTCGAAACGTCCCTCGTGCGCGAGGATCGGGCGACGATCACCTCGCAGCTCCGGGTGCTTCTCCTCCAGACGCTGACGGCCATCCCACTCGCGGCGCAGCTGCGTGACGTACTCGCGGTTGGCTCCGTACGTGCCCTTCCAGGTCTGCGGCATCTGCTCCATCGAGCGGCCCACATCGGCCGTCCCACCCAGCGCCACGCGCGAAGGCACCTTCGCACTGTCGACACCGCACGCCGGGCATGCCTGCGACCCGCCGTCGGTCAGGGGCACGATGCGTTCGAAGCGGTGCCCGTTCGCGCACCGGTAGTCGTACATCGGCATCAGATCACCAGTTCTGGATCGACTTCGCGAAGATATCGGCGATGTCTTCCTCGGTCGGCGTGCGCGGGCAGGTCGCAAGCAGGCGCTGCTGCTTCATCGTGCCGGGCACGAGATCCGGGATGTCGGCCTCGGTGTAGCCGACCTCGCCGATGCCGTTGGGGATGCCGATGTTGCGCATCAGGTCGATCAGTATCGACGGCAGTTGCTCGGACGCATCGTTGAGCTTGTCCGCACGCGGATCGAGCATCGCGGCGGCCTGCAGGTGCCGATCCGGTGCGCTGCCGAAGCTGAAGCGGAACGCCTCGGGAGCCGTCAGCGAGACCGACATCCCGTGCGGCACCATCGCCTCGTCCTGCGGGTATCCCAACGGGTGGTAGTCCTTCACCATGCCCGCGATCGGGTAGGCGTTCGCGTGCGGGATGTGCACACCGGAATTGCCGAAACCCATGCCGGCAAAGGTCGCGGCCATCATCATGTTGCTACGCGCCTGCAGGTCGGATCCCTCGTGCACGGCAGTACGGAACGAACTCGCGATCAACTGCATCGCCTTCTCCGACCACAGGTCCGAGACCGGGTTCGACCCGCAGTAGGTGACCCGCTCCTCGGGCTTCTTGCGGTCGAAGGTCGAGTACCAACGGGCGGTGTAGGACTCGACGGCGTGACAGACGATGTCCATGCCTGTCGACGCGGTGACCTCCTTCGGCAGCGTCATCGTCAGCAGCGGATCGATGATCGCCAGCGTCGGGCGCAGCCGCCAGTGGCTGATGCCCGTCTTCACCTTCATCGACAGCACATCGAGCACGCACATGGCCGTGCTCTCCGAGCCGGTGCCCGCCGTGGTGGGAATCGCGATCAGCGGTTTGAGCTGCCCCTTGGGCGCCTTCGCCTTCCCGATGGGTTTGTTGAGGTAGTCCATCAACTCGCCCTCGTCGGTCGTCATCAGGTTGACGGCCTTGGCGGTGTCGATCGCCGAGCCGCCGCCCACCGCGATGAACCCGTCCCACGGTCCCTGCTCGCGGGCGTAGCCGGCCGCCTTGTCCATGCTGTCGTCGGTCGGCTCGACGTGGACACCGTCGAAGATCTCCGACGAGATCCCGTTCGCCGCCAACAGATCCGCGATGCGCTGCGGTATGCCCGTGCCGTTGATCGTCGAATCGGTGACGATCAGCACCCGCTTGACGTTGAACTGGCTCATCTCGAAACCGACCTCGTCGAGGGCGCCCGCGCCGAACTTCAGCGGCGGCGCCCCCCAGGTGAAGATCGTCTCTTCGGTCGTCTCGTATGCGGTATCACTGCTCATGCCGAGCTCCCCTTGGCTGACGCACGGATCGTTAGCTGTAGCTGCCAGCCGGCGCCACCCGCAGCTGGTTCATCTGATCCGGGTCGTGACCGAACACCATCGTCGCGTTGCTCTCCTCGGCGATGCCGCGCAGCTTCTCGACCGAGGAGAACCAGCTCTCCAGGTTGTTGACGATCGCGGCCGGGACGGCGGGAGGCCCATAGCTGTCACCCATGTAGACCGCATCGGCGGTGAAGATCATCGTCCCGGAGTCGGGGAGGTCGACCCGCATCGACATGCTTCCCGCGGTATGGCCGGGGGTCTGGATGAAGCTGACACCGGGCAGGAACTCGGCGTCGCCGGACACCGTCTCGAACTCCAGATCCTCGTAGTCGGCCTTGATGTGCGCCCCGGTGAACGGTCCGTCGAAGCCGAACGCGAACTCCTTCTCGACGTCGCTGCACACCAGCCGTGCCTTGGTCTCCTTGAACATCCCGACGTTGCCTGCGTGATCGAAGTGCAGGTGGGACAGGACCACGAAGTCGATATCGCCGGGCGCCACACCGACCTCGCGCAGGCGCGAGTCGAGGTACTCCTCCTCGGAAACCTTGTCGTACGGGAAGAAGTCCTGCAGGCCCGTCGGGGCCCACCGATCCTCCCAGTCGCGCGGACAACTGGTGTCCCAGAGCAGCCGCCCGTCGGGGGTGTCGACCAGCACGCAGTGGGTCGGGACATCCACCCACTCGGGCGGCAGGTGCTTGTCCTGGCGGCTGCGGATCGCCCGACCCGGCGCCAACAGCAGCCAGGTGAGATCGGCGGTCATCGCCCCGCACGGAAGGATGGTGACGGTGGTTCCCTGGGCCATGAGTCCTCCAGTGACGACATTCACCGACGTCAGAACTGCCGCATCCCGGACCGACGATCCGCGACGTCCGGCGAAATGTACGGCCAAACTTTCGGTGCTGTCAGAGTGCTCCCGCGCCGTCGGCGATGTCAAGGGTCACTCTGCGCGTCGGCCGGATTTTGAGGCGACTACGCCACGTCAACGCGGGTGGCGCCGAAGCCGCACGCGATAGGAGTAGTGCTCGGGATCGAAATGGCTGATGGCGAGTTCGACCGGACAGTCGGCGCCGTCGCGGTAGAGCCGGTCGATGCGCAGCACCGGCGCGTCCGCCGGACACGCCAGGTAGGCGGCCGCGTCCGGCGTCGAATGCGCGGCGGTCACGTTCTGCTCCGCGTCGCGGATCCGTCGCTCCAGACGGTTGTCGATGAGCCCGATGACCGTGACCGTGCTGCGGATGCCCGGCTGCGTGAGCTCGGGGACGTCCTCCAGAGACTGCCCGACGTCGGGCGGAAGGGCCACGCTCGTGTGGCAGAAGGTCACCGCGCCGTGCCGGCGCACGAAGGACACCGTCACCACCTCGTCGCCGTCCACTTCCAGCCGACCTGCCGCCACGGGGTTGGATCGGCGGGCCAGCGGCAGGACGATCTCGCATTCGGTATCGAGCGACAGGCTCATCAGATCTTCGACGGATCCGAAGTGGCGTAGGTACCGGTCGGACTCCTCGATCGCGTACGTACCGCGCCCCGGAACGCGGAACACCAACCCCTCGGACACCAACTCCTGCATGGCCCGGCGCACCGTCTGCCGGCTCACCGAGTGGCCGGCCGCGAGCTCGGCCTCGGTCGGCAGCCGGATACCGCGCGCGAACTCCCCACGCAGGATCGCATCACGCAGCGAGGCGGCAAGCACCCCGTAGGTCGTCTGCCGCTGCGCCACTCGTCGGTCCTCCCGAGCTGTCGCCCATCCGTCTTCGGTCCGCGCCGATACTCAGTGGAGGGTGCCACCGAAGGTCGTTTCGCGAAACCGCGACGGGCGCGCCTACCGGCTCAGGCGGGTGCCGACTGAGCGCCGAGCCGGGTCAACACTCAGCGTCATGACAACGAACCCCGGCTCGGCCAGCATGGCTACGACAGACGCGGCGTCCTTCGCACGCAAGTCCCGATCGGCGGCCCGACGGCAAGTCGAGCACCGCCGATCCGGCCGTACCTGCCGAGCGCCAAGGTTCACGACCTCCCCCGCTCGCGCTGACGCGAGAACTTGACGACGTTGACGACGGCGACCGAGGACCAACGTAGGAAGGCGATGTTCACCCCAATGTGTCACGGGTGATGTTGGGGATGACGACGTGCAGGCGTGAGCCGCGCGTCAGGCGCGCCTCATGCGCTTGCCGCGCCTGGAGCTCTGTGATGTCAGTGTCCGTGGCCGCGCGCTCGCCAGCCTCCCCGCCGGCGGCGATTCGCAGCTCGACATGGTCTCCGGACTCACTCGCGGCACGTGTCGCTGCGCAGGTTGCGAAGACCTCGTCATCGGGGTGTGCATGCAACACCAGAACTGTTCGCACCATAATTGTGCCTGGCATTGGGTGGAGGCTGGAGCACTGCCCGGACGCTGTTTCAGCCTTGGGGCGCTCTCGGGGCGCTCTCCGCCCGGCAGCTGCCCAGGGGAACCTCCAGCGCGAAGAGGCCCCGGCCGATAGCGCTCACCGGGAGACGGCCCGGCCATGTCACAAGCGGATCCCGGAGCGGACACTAGCTTGAGTTTCCGATGGTCATGCTGTGTGGTGGGGGTTTCGCCTGTCAGGTAAGGGTTTTCGGGGTTGTGGCGCCTATGACCTAACTGTGGGTGCGAAGCGGTCGAGTTGGAAGATCGTGGCGA
>DAITQD010000104.1:0-9395 GCA_036833255.1 Jatrophihabitantaceae bacterium | reverse complement strand
GCCGGCTTGGCCTTTGAGCAGGCGCCGCCGCGGCGTGTCGCCCTGCGCGAGGCGGCCGGGACATCTCGATGGAGCCAGCACCGGTCTCTGTGGTGGGGTTAACCGAACCGTCTCGCGCCGAGTGGTGGCCACATCGGGTCGACGTAGGCTGGAAAACAGTCACTCGAAGGAGATCACGATGACCGCCACCACGCCCACACTCGGCAAGCGCCCGCACCGCGGACCGTTCGCCTGGGTGGGTGCGTTCACCGGCTTCTACCCCGCGCAGGCCGAGGAGTTCTCTCACCTGGACCCGGTGACCCGATTCCTGTACGCCTCACGCAGTGTCATCCTGGTGATCTCGGCGCAGTCGGCCGCCGTCGCCGGGCTGCTCGCGGCCACCCACCGTCGCTTCGCCATGCTGCCGTTCGTGCTCGTACTCGTGGGATACGTCGTCCTGCATGCGATCAGCAACCTGTCCAACGATTACTTCGGCTACCGCCGCGGGCACGACACCGAGGACTCGCCGCGCCGTCGCTACACGCTGCACCCGATCGCCAGCGGCGCCGTGACGCCGCGGCTGCTCGCCGGCGGGCTCGTCGTCCTCGGCGCGGTTGCCCTCGCGATCGCGGCGTACTTCGTCGCGCTACGCGGGTGGGGCGCGCTGATTCTGGCAGCGATCGGAGCCGTGCTGCTCTACGCCTACGACGCGGCACCGAGAGCACTGAAGGAACTCGGTCTCGGCGAGGTGGCGGCGTTCGCAGTGTGGGGTCCACTGATGATCGGGGGCGGCTACTACGTCATCACCGGGCGGCTGTCCGTCGAGGCATTCCTCGTCTCGGTGCCGATCGGCCTGGGCGTGGCATCCATCCTCATCGGCAAGCACATCGACCAGCGCACGTTCGACACCTCGCAACGGCAACGCACCCTGCCGGTGCTGTTGGGCGAGCGATGGGCCCGGCTGCTGAACCGCACCACCGTCGCGGCGATGTACGTCATCACGGTTGCCGCGATCGGCACCGGTTCCCTGACGGTCTTCACGCTGGTCGTATTCGCGGCGGCGCCCCGTGCCGTTCGGGCCCTCCAGGTGATGTCGCGACCCGCGCCGGACGAGCCGCCGGCCGGCTATGTCGGTTGGCCGCTGTGGTACCACCGGGTCTGCCTGGTGCACCACCGCGCGTTCGGCTGGCTGTTCATCCTCGGCCTTGCGGGCGGCGCGGTCTTCCCGGACGTCCGGATCGGCTGAGCGCACCGCAGTGTGAGCTTGGCGCCTCCACGGGGGTCGGCACCGCCTCGGGTGGAAATCCGGTGCGGACTGCACGACACTGCCAGTGACACTCGCCCACCCGGGCACTGGCTGGGAGACGACATGGCGTACTTCGTGACGGGCGCGACCGGTTTCATCGGCCGGTTCCTGATGGCCGAACTGCTCGAGCGCGAGGGCACGATCTACGTCCTGTGCCGGGCCAGCTCGCTGGACAAGCTCGACGACCTGCGCGCCCGCCTCGGTACCGACGACAAACGTGTCGTCGCCGTTCTCGGCGATCTGTCCGAGGCGTGCCTCGGCCTGGCCCCGGACGAGATCGAGAAGCTCGACGGCCAGATCGAGCACTTCTTCCACCTCGCCGCGATCTATGACCTCACCGCCGACGCCGACAGCCAGCGGGTGGCGAACGTCGAGGGCACCCGCCACGCCGTCCAGCTCGCCGAGGCCGTGCATGCGGGCCATTTCCACCAGGTCAGCTCGATCGCCGCGGCCGGTCTCTACCCGGGCGTTTTCACCGAGGACATGTTCGACGAAGCCATCGACGTAGACAACAATCCGTATTTCCTGACCAAGCACGAGTCCGAGGCCGTGGTGCGTAACGAGTGCACGGTCCCGTGGCGCGTCTACCGGCCCGCCGCCGTCGTCGGCCACTCCGAGACCGGCGAGATCGACAAGATCGATGGCCCGTACTACTTTTTCCGCACCATTCAGCGCCTGCGCGGGATTGCGCCGTCGTGGCTGCGCGGCATCGGCATCGAGGGTGGGCCGATCAACCTCGTCCCCGTCGACTTCGTCGCGAAGGCGATGGACTACCTGGCCCACGAGCCGGGCCTGGACGGCCAGGCTTTCCACCTCACCGACCCCGAGCCGCTGACGGTCGGCCGGATGGCCAATGTATTCGCCAAGGCCGCACACGCGCCGTCGTTCGCCATCAACATCGACACCAGGTTCCTCGACGCGATACCCGGCCCGATCATGGCCGGACTCAGCAGGCTGCCCGGAGCGAAGCAGGCCACCGATCTCGTCCTGGCCGAGCTGGGCATCCCGCGTGAGGTGCTGCACTACATCAACTACCCGACCTCCTTCGACTCGACCAAGACGCAGCAGGCGCTGGCCGGCTCGGGCATCGCCGCACCGCCGTTGGCCAGCTACGCTCCAGCGCTCTGGGAGTACTGGGAGCGGACCTACAGCCCGGATCGTCGCAAGGACCGCGCCCTCGCCCGGGCGATCAACGGCAAGACTGTGCTGATCACCGGCGCGTCGTCGGGCATCGGCCGGGCCACCGCATTGCGTGTCGGCGCGGCCGGCGGCAACGTCATCCTCGTCGCCCGCACTGCCGAAAAACTGGAGGAGACCAAGCGCGACATCGAAGACCTTGGCGGGGTCGCATTCGTGCACCGCTGCGACCTGTCGGACATGGCCGATATCGAGCGCCTGGCGAAAGAGGTGCTCGACGAGCACGGCCGCGTCGACGTACTCGTCAACAATGCCGGCCGCTCGATCCGCCGCTCGATCGCGCTGTCCTACGACCGCTTCCACGACTTCGAGCGGACGATGCAGCTGAATTACTTCGGCGCGGTGCGACTGATCCTGAGCCTGCTGCCGGTGATGCGTACGCCCAGCGACGGCCGCAAGGGCGGGCACATCATCAACATCAGCTCGATCGGTGTGCAGACCAACACCCCGCGCTTCTCGGCCTACGTCGCATCGAAGGCCGCACTGGACGCGTTCTCGCGCTGCATCGCCTCGGAGGTGATCGACGACGGCGTGTACCTGACGACAATCCACATGCCGCTGGTGCGCACCCCGATGATCGCCCCGACCAAGATGTACGACCGGTTCCCCACGATCACGCCGGCCGAAGCCGCCGACATGATCTGCAAGGCGATGATCCGCAGGCCGAAGAAGGTCGGCACGGCGCTGGGCAACGCGGGCGAGCTGGCGTATCAGGTCGCGCCGCGCGGAGTCGACGTCATCCTCAACGCCGGCTACAAGTTGTTCCCGGACTCGAAGGCGGCGCGCGGCGGCGACGGTGCGACGGGCAAGTCCGACGAGCCGTCGACCGAGAGTGTGGCGTTCGCGCACATCCTGCGCGGCGTGCACTGGTAGTTCCCTAGGATCGCTGGCATGACGCAGCGGGTCGGGATCATGGGTGGGACGTTCGACCCGATTCACCACGGGCACCTCGTCGCGGCGTCGGAGGTGTCGGCGCTGTTCGAGCTGGACGAGGTCATCTTCGTCCCCACCGGCGAGCCATGGCAGAAGTCGACAAGGCACGTCAGCCCGGCCGAGCACCGCTACCTGATGACGGTGATCGCGACAGCCTCCAATCCGCGGTTCTGGGTGAGCCGCGTCGACATCGACCGCGCCGGCCCGACGTACACCGTCGACACGATTCGCGACATCGCGGCACAGCGGCCAGGTGCGCAGATGTACTTCATCACCGGCGCCGACGCGCTGGGTCAGATCCTGTCGTGGAAGCGTGCGGAGGACGCGCTGCGCCTGGCGCATTTCGTCGGCGTCACCCGCCCGGGCTACGAGCTCTCCGATGAGCATCTCCCATCGGACGCGGTGACCCTGCTCGACGTTCCGGCGATGGCGATCTCGTCCAGCGACTGCCGGGCCCGGGTGCGGCAAGGCAATCCGGTCTGGTACCTCGTGCCCGACGGAGTGGTGCAGTACATCAACAAGCACAAGCTCTATCGCGACGGCCCGTAAGCTGGCTGGTCGTGACCGCCACCGACACCGCCCGCGACCTTGCGCTCGTCGCCGCTCGCGCCGCCGGCGACAAGCTCGCCACCGACATCGTGCTGATCGACGTGAGCGATCGGCTCGCGCTGACCGACGTTTTCGTCATCGCCACCGGCAGCAATGAGCGGCAGGTCGAGGCCATCGTCGACGAGGTCGAGGAGAAGCTGCGCGCGGCCGGCGTCAAGCCCCTGCGGCGCGAGGGCCGCCGCGACGGCCGGTGGGTGCTGCTCGACTACGCCGAGATCGTCGTGCACGTCCAGCACAGCGAGGAACGCGTGTTCTACGCGCTCGAGCGGCTCTGGAACGACTGTCCGTTCATCCCGTTCACTCCGGACGGCGCGGCTTGATAAGTGTCCACGACGCGATGAGCGCTTGCGCGAAGAGCGGATTGCACCGCGCCGGAGGCGCCATCGGGCTCGTTTCGCGGTCCGAGCTTGCGAGGGCCACGGGACGAGAACGGTGAGCAATCCGAAAAGAGTCGTGCTATTGCGGCACGGGCGTACCGCCTGGAACGCCGAGCGGCGCTTCCAGGGGCAGGCCGATCCGCCGCTGGACGACCGCGGTCGGGCGCAGGCCTACGAGGTCGCCGCGCTCATCGCCGCGCTCGCTCCGGAGGTCCTGGTCACCTCCGACGCGGCGCGGGCGGTGGAGACCGCGGCGCCGATCGCCGAGATCACCGGGCTCGACGTCCTGGCCGACGCACGGCTGCGCGAGCGTTCGTTGGGTCATTGGGAAGGACTGACCCGCGACGACGTGGCGCAGCGCTACCCCGATGAGTACGCCGACTGGATCGCCGGTCGTGACGTCAGCCGGCGTGGCGGCGAGACCCGAGATCAGGTGGCCGCACGGGCGCTGGCCGCGTTCACGGAGCTGCCGGAGGTCGCCACCGCCGTTCTCGTCACCCACAGTGCGACGGCAATGGCGCTGTGCTCGGCACTGCTCGGCCTGCGACAGGAGGTGCACGTGCTCGGTCCGCTCGCGAACTGTCACTGGTCGGAACTCTCGGCCGAACAACACAACGGCGCAGCGCTGCTCTGGCGGCTGCGCGCCCATAACATCGGCGCGCCGGGCACGATTGCTCCGCTGCCAGTGCGACTTGTCAGCATCAGCGACGACGCGCCAGATGCCGACGCGTGAGCGGTGGGCGACACCACAGGGGTTCGCCGAGCGCTCGTCCGGGCGGGGGAATAGGGTGGGGAGCGCGGTGCCCCCGCGTTCGGCGGCGACGGACGGCGGGCGCGGGGCGAGCACCGAATCCATTTCTGCCCTGGGCACGCCGGTGCGGCGACGGTAGTCTTGACCTCGTGAGCATTGGACGCATGCTTCTTCCCAGGCCGCGCTGACCGAGCATCGTCGCCAGCGCGGCTGAGCCTCTGCCATCGCAGGGGCTTTTCTGTTTGTGCGGGACGAATCTTCGTCAATATATGAACGATGAGGGAGTAGCACACGATGAGCACCACCGAGGACGCGTCAGCGGTCGCTGTGGGCGAGCCGGTCGGCGGTCCGTCCGAGGCGGTAGCTGACAGTGCGTCAGACATCCCGCCGCATCGCTACACGGCGACGCTGGCCAACGCGATCGAGACGTCCTGGCAGGACCGCTGGGAGCGGGAGGGCACGTTCAACGCCCCGAACCCCACCGGCCCGCTGGCCGAGGGATTCGACCGCGTTGCGATCCGCCCGCACGCCTATGTCCTGGACATGTTCCCGTATCCCTCCGGCGCCGGGCTGCACGTCGGCCACCCGCTGGGCTACATCGGTACCGATGTGTTCGCCCGTTACCTGCGCATGCGCGGGGAGAACGTCCTGCACACCATGGGCTTCGACGCGTTCGGGCTGCCGGCCGAGCAGTTCGCCGTGCAGACCGGGCAACACCCGGCGACGACCACGTACGCCAACATCGAGGTATACAAGCGGCAATTGCGCCGGCTGGGGTTGGGTCACGACCAGCGCCGCGGCATCGCCACGACGGATCTGGAGTTCTACCGCTGGACACAGTGGATCTTCCTACGAATCTTCAACGCCTGGTACGACGCGGCCCTGGACCGCGCGCGTCCGATCGACGAGCTGATCGCGGAGCTGTCGGCCGGCGCACGCGAACCGGCGGAGGGCACGAACCCGTTCGAGCGACCGTGGCCCGAGCTGACCGACGTCGAGCAGCGGCAGGTGGTCGACAACCATCGGCTGGTCTACCGCGCCGAGTCGCTGGTCAACTGGTGCCCAGGCTTGGGCACGGTGTTGGCCAACGAGGAGGTGACGGCCGACGGACGCAGCGAGCGCGGCAACTTCCCGGTGTTCCGCAAGCCGCTGGCCCAGTGGATGATGCGCATCACCGCCTATGCCGACCGCCTGATCGACGACCTGGAGTTGCTTGACTGGCCCGAGAAGGTGCGCACCATGCAGCGCAACTGGATCGGCCGCTCGACCGGTGCGCACATCGATTTCCCTTTGGGCGCAGGGGCAATCTCGGTGTTCACTACCCGGCCAGACACGATCTTCGGCGCGACGTACGTAGTGCTGGCGCCGGAACACCCGCTGGTGGACGCGCTGACTTCAACCTCCTGGCCGGAAGGCACCAAACAGTCGTGGACCGGCGCGCACGGCTCGCCGATCGAGGCCATCGCTGCCTACCGCGCCCTTGCGGCCGGCAAATCCGAGCAGGACCGCCAGGCCGAGGGAAAGGTGAAGACCGGCGTCTTCACCGGGGCATTCGCGACGAACCCGGTCAGCAGAGCCCAGCTACCGATCTTCGTCGCCGACTACGTGCTGATGGGCTACGGCACCGGCGCGATCATGGCGGTTCCCGGGCAGGACGAGCGGGACTGGGAGTTCGCCGAGATGTTCGAGCTGCCGATCATCCGCACCGTGCAGCCGAGCGACGGCTTCGAGCAGGCCGGCGGCAAGGCGTTCACCGGCGACGGACCTGCGATCAACTCCTGCGTCGACGGCCTGAGCCTGGACGGGCTGGGCGTCGCCGACGCCAAGACGACGATCATCGAATGGCTGGAGGCCAACGATGCGGGGAGGGGCGCGAAGACGTACCGCCTGCGCGACTGGCTGTTCAGCCGACAGCGGTACTGGGGCGAGCCGTTCCCGATCGTCTACGACGAGACGGGGTTGCCGATCGCCCTGCCTGACTCGATGCTGCCGCTGCAGCTGCCCGACACCGAGGACTTCTCGCCGAAGTCCTACCCGCCCGATGAAGTCGACTCCGAGCCCGAGCCGCCGCTGGGGCGCCTGCACGACTGGGTTACCGTCGAGCTGGATTTGGGCGATGGTCCGCGGAGCTACCGCCGCGAGACCAACACGATGCCCAACTGGGCCGGCTCCTGCTGGTACGAGCTGCGCTACCTGGACCCCACCAACACCGAGACGTTGGTCGACCCGGTGATCGAGCATTACTGGATGGGTCCGAACGCCGACCGCCCGCTGGGCGGCGTCGAGTTGTACGTCGGCGGCGTCGAGCACGCGGTGCTGCACCTGCTCTACGCACGGTTCTGGCACAAGGTCCTGTTCGACCTGGGTTATCTGTCCAGTTCCGAACCGTTCCATCGGTTGGTCAACCAGGGCATGCTCCAGCTGCCGGCGTACACCAACAAGGACGGTTTCTACGTCGAGGCGTCCGAGGTGGTCGAACGGCACGGGGACTTCTTCTTCCAAGGCGAGCAGGTCAGCCAGGAGTTCGGCAAGATCGGCAAGAGCCTGAAGAACGTCGTCCCGCCCGACGACTTCATTGCCGGGTTCGGCACCGATACCTTCCGGCTGTTCGAGATGTTCGGCGGGCCGTTGGAGCAGTCGCGGCCGTGGGACGCGAAGGCGATCGTCGGCCCGTACCGCCTGCTGCAGCGCATCTGGCGCACGGTCGTCGACGAGGAGTCGGGTGCGGTCCACGTGTCCGACGACGATATCCCCGACGAGCTGAATCGGGTGCTGCACAAGACGATCGCGGCAGTACGCGACGGCATGGAGATGCTGCGGTTCAACACCTCGATCGCGCGCATCACCGAGCTGAACAACGCGATCACGCAGGCCTACCCGGCCGGTGGCACGCCGCGGGCGCTCGTCGAACCGCTGCTGCTGATGCTGGCGCCGCTCGCCCCGCACGCGGCCGAGGAGCTGTGGTCGCGGCTGGGGCACGAGTCGTCGCTGGCCTGGGCGGCCTTCCCCGTCGCCGACGAGGCGCTGCTGGTCGACGCGACGATCGAGGTGCCCGTGCAGGTCAACGGCAAGGTGCGGGCCGTGATCAGCGTCGCGGCCGATTCCGATGCCGACGCGCTGGAGGCCGCGGCGCGCGCGGACACGCGGGTTGCCGCTGCCCTGGACGGCCGCGACACCCGACGGGTGGTAGCCGTGCCCGGCCGACTGGTGAATTTCGTCGTATAACCCTGTGTCCGGCGGCGAGGAGGACGTGATGGTCGAGCGGGTAGCGGTCGTCACCGACTCGACCGCGTATCTGCCCGATGGCGTCGCCGATTCGCTGGGCGTCCGGGTCGTCCCACTGCGCGTGTCGATCGGGACGCGCACGGCCACCGACGGTGTCGACGTGACTGCGCTCGATGTGGCGAATGCCTTGCGCGACAAGGTTTCCGTGACGACGTCACGACCGGCTCCTTCGCACTTCGCGGCGGTCTTCCAGGAGTGTCTCGACGCGGGAGCGACGCGGGTCGTGTCGGTGAACCTGGCTGCGGCGCTGTCGGGAACCTGGGAGTCCGCGGCACTGGCCGCCCAGGACTTCGAGCACGGTGTCGTGCGGGTCGTCGACTCGCGTTCGACGGCGATGGCGCTGGGTTTCGCGGTGATGGCGGCCGCGCAGCGGGCAGCCGCGGGCGCGTCGGCGGCCGAGGTGCAGGGCGTGGCGACCGAGACCGTCGACCGCACCCGCACGCTCTTCTACGTCGACACCCTCGAGTACCTGCGCCGAGGCGGCCGGATCGGCAACGCGGCCGCCATGCTGGCGACGTCGTTGTCGGTGAAGCCGCTGCTGCAGATGGTCGAGGGTCACATCGTGCCGCTGGAGAAGGTGCGGACCTCGACGAAGGCGATCGCCCGCCTCGTGCAACTCACCGCCGACGCTGCCGGCGACGGTCCCGTCGACGTAGCCGTGCACCATCTGGCGACGGTCGTGCGCGCCGAGCAGGTGGCGGCCGCGTTGCGGGCGGCGATCGCTGACATCGGTGAGCTGTACATCGCCGAACTGGGACCGGTCGTGGGCGCGCACCTCGGGCCGGGTGCGATCGGCACCGTCGTCGTGCGCCGCTGACCCGGCGGTCAGGCGGATCAGGCCGAGGGCCGCGGACGTGGCTGTTGGCCTTCGGCCGGCGCACTATCACTAGCAGGCGATATTTACTGACGACAATCCACAACCCCGCGCGCTGTCCACAGATCGGGTTTGGACCTGTCG
>DAITQD010000103.1:0-9396 GCA_036833255.1 Jatrophihabitantaceae bacterium | reverse complement strand
ACAAACGATTTGTTCGACAGGCTTTAGCCTGGTTCCGTGCATCATCTGCGTTCAGGACCGCTCGCCGCGTGGTCCGCGGCCTGGCTGGACGGACGCGTCGTATCCGACGAGGTGCTACGTGCAACGGCGGGCAGCGACGCGCCACACCAGGTCGGGGGCCTAGCCGACTTCGACGCCGAACTCGTGCCGCTCAGCGAGGTGCTCCTCGCCTGGCGCCGCGCGGGCGGCCCGGTCCGGCTCGTGCTGCCGGTCGCCGGCGACATGCGCGGACTGCCTGGCCCGGCCGAGTTTCGCAGCGCGGCGCTCGAGGCAGGGGAGGCAGTGTGCGGCGCGACCGTAGGCATCGTCCCGACCGTCATCGAGTACGCGCCGAGCAGCGCGCCGACGACGGTGCTGTGGCAGGCCTTCGAGATCGCGGACGCACCTGCGGACTTCATCGCTGTCGCCGACGCGCAGTACGAACTCACGACGGCGATCCGCGAGTCGGCAAGCGCACTGTCCGCAGCCGACGTCGCTGGTGGGATCGACGACATCACCGACGTTCTGCATGACGCCCGCCGCGCCGGCGAGAATCTCAACCTGCCGCCGGGTTTTCCGTCTCGTGCCGTGACGCTCGTCGCACAGTCAGAACGGCTCCAGGTGCTGCTGGACCTCGCCGCGCAGGATCCGACAGGCGGCGCGATCGATCGCGCCGGCATCGCCGCGAGGGGCGAAGCGCTGCGCCCGCTGGCCACCGCCGTGCGCCGCGCCCGACTGGCCGGCTACAACGCCCTGGCCGACTAGTCGAGCAGCAGGCGGAGCCGGCCGGCCACGTCGATGCCATCAGCTTGCAACGGCCGCCCGGTTTGGCACCGGGCAGCAGCCGATCGGACAGTCGATGCCACACAATCCCAGCGACCCGAGCGCCAGTGGCTCGGTGCCCTCGAGCCGTTCCTCGACGAGCTGACCGATCGCGCGCACGAACGCAGGATGGGTGCCTGCCGTCGCCGCCCGCGCGAAGTGCAGGCCGAGTTCCGCGGCGGTTCCACTGGCCTCGAGATCGAGGTCCCACACCACTTCGACGTGATCGGACACGAAGCCCGTCGGGCTCACCGCCACCGCCCGAACTCCCGACGCCGCGAGCGCACGCAGATGCTCGTTGACGTCAGGCTCGAGCCACGGCACGTCCGGCGGACCCGACCGCGACTGCCACACCAGGTCGAACCCGGCGCCCGTTCCCCGCACCGACTCGGCAACCAGGCGTGCCGTCTCACGCTGTTGCGCCGCGTACAGCCCGTTCGCCTCCGGGCCCGAGGAGTCGTTCATCGCGACCGGGATCGAGTGCGCCGTGAAGACGAGTCGCGCGGCGTCACGTTCCGCTGGGGGCAGTGACTCGAGGGCCGCGCGCAGACCGTCGGCGTTCGCGGCGACGAACCCGGGATGATCGAAGAAGTGCCGCAGTTTCACCAGCTCTGGCGCCCCTGTGCCGGCGACGGCGCGCGCCTGCGCGAGGTCGCCGCGGTACTGCCGGCAGGCGGAGTAGGACGCCGTGGCACTCGTGGCAAAGACGAGCGCGCGCTGGATGCCGTCGTAGCGCATCTGTCGCACCGCGTCGGCCACGTAGGGCTTCCAGTTGCGATTGCCCCAGTACAGCCGCAGGTCGATGCCGCGCGCGTCGAACTCGACGCTCAACGCGGCGAGCAGTTCGCGGTTGCCTGCGTTCATCGGCGAAACGCCGCGAAAGTGCTGGTAGTGCTCGGCGACGGCGGCGAGCCGCTCTTGCGAGATGCCGCGGCCGCGCGTGACGTTGCGCAGGAACGGCATGACATCGTCGGGGCCCTCCGGACCGCCGAAGGACAGCAGCAGGAATGCGTCGTAGCCAGCCGATGCGGCCAAGGTCAGACGCCCATCGCGTGAAAGCCGCCGTCGACGTGCACGAGTTCCCCCGTCGTCGCCGGAAACCAGTCCGACAGCAGCGCGAGCGTGCTGCGCGCGACGGGTTCTGCGTCGTTGTTGTCCCAGCCCAGCGGCGCCCGCCCGTCCCAGGCCTCCTCGAACTGATGGAAGCCGGGAATGCTCTTCGCGGCCATCGTCCGGATGGGGCCGGCGGCAACCAGGTTGACGCGGATCCGGCGCGGCCCGAGTTCACGGGCGAGGTATCGCGCGGTCGACTCCAGCCCGGCCTTGGCCACGCCCATCCAGTCGTAGGCCGGCCAGGCGATGCGCGCGTCGAAGTCCAGGCCGACGATCGATCCACCGGCCTCGCCGAACAGCGGAAGGGTCGCGACCGCAAGGGATTTGAGCGAGAACGCCGACACCTGCACAGCGGTCGCGACGTCCTCCCACGGGGCGTCGAGGAAGCCGCCGCCGAGGCAGGACGCCGGCGCGAACCCGATCGCGTGCAGGACCCCGTCGAGACCGTCGACGTGCTCGCGCACCCGATCGGCGAGCGTGTCGAGGTGCTCGGTGTTCGCGACGTCCAGTTCGATGACTGGCGGCGGATCGGGCAGCTTGCGCGCGACCCGTTCCACCAGCGACATGCGACCAAACCCGGTGAGCACGATCTGCGCGCCCTCCTGCTGCGCCAGCCTGGCGATGGTGAATGCGATCGAGGTGTCGGTGATGACACCCGTGATCAGCAGTCGCTTGCCGTCGAGCAATCCCATTGCGTCCTCCGTGGTGTCGGGTCGCTAGATACCCATGCCGAGACCACCGTCGACGGGCAGCACGACGCCGGACACGTACGCGCCCGCCTCGGACGCGAGGAAGAGCGCGGCCCCGGCGATCTCCTCGGCGGAGCCGTAGCGCTTCAGCGGCACGTTCGCCAGGATCTCGCTCCTGCGCGCGTCGGTGAGGTCCGCGGTCATGTCGGTGGCGATGAAGCCGGGCGCGATGACGTTCGCCGTTATCGAGCGGCTGCCCAGTTCGCGTGCGATGGAGCGCGCCAGGCCGATGAGGCCGGCCTTGCTGGCCGCGTAGTTCGCCTGCCCCGGTGCGCCGACGAGTGCGACCACGGACGAGACGAAGATCATCCGGCCGCGGCGCTGCTTGAGCATCCCGCCCGCCGCCCGTTTCGCGACGCGGTACGCGCCGGTGAGGTTGGTGTCGACGACCCGGGTGAACGACTCCTCGCTCATCCGCAGCAGCAGCGTGTCGTCGGTGATCCCGGAGTTGGAGACGAGCACTTCGACGGGGCCGTGCTCTGCCTCGACCGCGGTGAAGGCGGCATCGACCTCGGACTCGGAGGTGACATCACAGCGGACGCCGAACAAGTCGTCGGGCACTCCGCTGCCGCGGTGGGTGATGGCCACGTTGTCGCCGCCGGCGGCGAAGGCGCGCGCCACGGCTAACCCGATCCCCCGATTGCCACCTGTCACCAGAACTGATCGGCTCACGGATCGCACGCTAGCGGATCGGCCGCTATGCCCGGCCAGCGCGGGCTACCCGCGGGTACGGTTCGGCGCATGCGAGCAATCCAGATCACCAAGTTCGGTGGACCCGAGACCCTGACCGTGAGTGAACTACCGGACCCGGTCGCCGCCGCCGGCCAGCAGGTCTTCGACGTGCTCGCGGCGGGCATCAACTACGCCGACACCCACCAGACCGAGGACTCCTACCTCAGCAAGCAGACCCTGCCGCTGATCCCGGGCGGCGAAGTGGTCGTCCGCAGCGACGACGGGCGCCGGTTGCTCGGCCTACTGGGCACCGGCGGCTACGCCGAGAAGATCGCTGCTGATCCGCAGGCTCTGTTCCCGATCCCCGATGTCGTGTCGGACGCCGACGCGCTCACGACCCTCGTGCAAGGTGCGACGGCGTGGCACCTGCTGCGCACCAGCGCACACCTGCAGCGGGGCGAGACGGTCGTCGTGCACGCGGGCGCGGGCGGCGTCGGCACGCTGGCGATCCAGCTGGCGAAGCGGTGGGGTGCCGGCCGGGTGATCGCCACCGCATCCAGTGACACCAAGCGGCAGCTGACGCTCGATCTGGGCGCCGACGTCGCCGTGGACTCGACCGCCGATGACCTGACCGCGGCGCTGCGCGAGGCCAACGACGGCAAGGGCGTCGACGTCGTGCTGGAGATGACGGGCGGCCGGGTCTTCGACCAGAGCCTCGCCGCTCTCGCGCCGCTCGGCCGGCTGGCGGTGTTCGGGATGGCCTCGCGCACGCAGCCGACGCCGGTCGCCCCGGGCATGCTGATGGGCCGCAGCACCGCGGTGATCGGCTTCTGGCTGATCCATATTGTTCAGCGTCCCGAGCTGTTGGCCGCAGCCGTTAATGATCTCCTGAACCTCATAGCCGACGGTGCGATCCGGCCGGTGATCGGCGACACCTACCCGTTGGCGGGCGCCGGCGACGCGCACCGGGCGCTGCTCGACCGCTCGTCGGTAGGCAAGCTCATCCTCGACCCCCAGCGCTGACCCACGGTGCCGGCCGCTACATCAATCGGCCGGCCCATAGCATCGAGCTGCCGGCGGCCGCGAGGGCGAACAGCAACCCGACGGCGAGGAAGCGCCAACTGATGTCACGGTGCTCGGTCCGGTAGCCGATCTGCGAACCGATATTCGCGAACACGGACTCCAATTCCTGCACGGAAGCCGCGGTGTGGAACGAGCCGCCGGTTGACTGCGCGAGATAGTTCAGCGTCGGCTTGTCGGCCGGGACCGGGATCGTCTGCCCGTCGAACGTCACCGTGCCGGTGTCAGTTCCGAACGCGATGGTCGAGATTTGGATGCTTGCCTTCTTGGCTGCCGCCGCGGCGTCGGGTACGGACCGGCCGGTGGTATTCGCGCCGTCACTCATCAGCACGATTCGCGCGGGCGGCGGCTTGTCGCCCTTCGCGGTGGTCGCTTGGCTGAACACGCGGATAGCGTCGAGGGAGGAAAACACCGCTTCGCCAATAGCGGTGTAGTTCTCGAGTTTCAGCCCGTCGATCGCGGTCTTGGTCGCATCTCTGTCGAGGGTCGGCGGAACGAGGACATTGCCGTTGCGGGCGAAACTCACCAGTCCGAGGTTGATGCGTCCGGGCAACAGGTCGACGAACTTCTTCGCCGCTTTCTGAGCCGCCGCGAGCCTCGTCGGCAGCACATCGTCGGCTTGCATCGACAGCGAAACGTCGATCGCGAGTATCACCGTGGCCCTGTCTCGGGGCACCCGCACCGCGGCGGCCGGGCGGGCCACCCCGACGGCGAGCACGGACAGCCCTACGAGCAACAGCGCGAAGGTGAGGTGCCGGCGCCAGCCGGGACGCCGTGGTGCGACGCTGCTGAGCAGCTCGACGTTGCTGAAGCGGGCCACGTACTTGGTGCGGCGCAATTGCAGGAAGACGTAGCCGCCGAGCAGGGCGACGACCACGAGGAGCAGCCACAGCCATGCGGGCGAGAGAAATGTCATCAGCGCACCGCCGCACCCACCGCGCCGACCACGAACCGGCGGCGCGCGATCACGAACTTCACGACGTCGGTGAGCCAGTCCCGGTCGGTGCGCAGCTGCAAGTGCGCGGCGCCGGCATGGCGCAGTGACGTCGCGATGGCGGCGCGCTGGACCTGCGCTGCCGCGGCGTACTGCCGACGCAGCGTCGCGTCCGATGTCTGCACCTCGAGTTGGCGCCCGGTCTCGGGGTCGGCGAACGTGACCAGCCCCGCCGCCGGAAGCTCGAGTTCGCGCGGGTCCAGGACCTCGATGCCGAGCAGTTGATGGCGGGCGGACAGGCCACGCAGGGGGCGCTCCCAGGACGGCTCGGCGTTGAGGACGCCGCTCTCGAGGAAGTCGGACACCACGGCGACCAGCCCGCGGCGCAGTTGTGGCCGGCGCAGCGACTCGAGCAATGTCGCGAGGTCGGTGTGCCCGGCGCCGTCGGCCCGCGGCGTGGCTGCGATGCGCTTCATCAGGTAGCGCGCGTGGGCTGTGCCCGCGAGAGCCGGAATCCGGTAAGTCAGCTCGCCGTTGCTGACCAGCGCTCCTACCCGATTGCCGCCGCGCACCGTCAGGTGCACGACCGTGGTGATCGCGGCGAGCACGAGTTCGCGCTTCTCGGTGAGCGCGGTGCCGAAGTCGATGCTCGGCGACAGGTCGACGACCAGCCACGTCTCCAGTTCGCGGTCGGCGACGGTCTGCCGCACGTGCGCGACCGTGGTTCGCGCGGTGACCGCCCAATCCATGCGGCGAACGTCGTCGCCTGCCACGTACTGCCGCGACTCCCCCGCCTCGGTTCCGGGGCCGGGCACCAGACCGAGGTAGTTGCCCTGCAGCAGCCCGTCCAGCTTGTTGCGCACGCTCAACTCGAGTCGGCGCAGCAGCGGTTCGGCCGCCGCGAGGTCGAGCGTCGGTGTGGGCTCCACCGGCCTGATCATTGGTCTACCCTGCTCTTCGCGCAAGCGCTCATCGCCACATTCGCTCCGCTCCTCGCTCGCTGGCGCTCGCTGCGATGCTCACTCACGCCGAGCGCTCGCCCCACGGGGGCGGCTGCTGGGCGGGCGCCGCCTGGCCGTAGACCAGCGGCTGGGATGTCATCTCGACCGGGCCGCCGGCGCGCTGCCGCGGCGACACCTGTGGCAGCGGAATCGTCTGCAGCACCCGCCGGACGGCGTGCGCGGCGGGCACGCCGTCGGCGATCGCGTCGTAGCTGAGCACCAGGCGGTGCGCGAGCACGTCGACGGCGACGTCCAGCACGTCCTGCGGCAGCACGTAGTCGCGTCCGCGCAGCAGCGCGAGGGCGCGGCCGGCCGCGACCAGGCCCAGGCTCGCGCGGGGGCTGGCCCCGTATGAGATCCACTGCGCGACGTCAGACATGCCGTGCTGCCCCGGCTGCCGGGTGGCGACGACGACCCGGACGACGTAATCGACGATCGCGTGGTGCACGAACACACGCGACGCCGTCGACTGCAGCCGTTGCAGCTCGCCGGTGCTGATCACCGCATTCGCGACCGGCGGCTCGACGCCCATCCGGTAGACGATCTCGCGCTCCTCGGCCGCCGTCGGGTAATCGACGGCGATCTTCATCAGGAACCGGTCCCGCTGCGCCTCGGGCAGCGGGTAGACACCCTCGGACTCGATCGGGTTCTGGGTGGCCAGCACCAGGAACGGCTGCGGCACGCCGTGCTGGACGCCGCCGATGGTGACGTGCCTCTCGGCCATCACCTCGAGCAGCGCAGATTGCACCTTCGCCGGCGCACGGTTGATCTCGTCAGCCAGCACAAAGTTGGCCATGATCGGGCCGAGCTCGGTGTCGAAGCGTTCGGCGCCGGACCGGTAGATGCGGGTGCCGACGATGTCGGACGGCACCAGGTCCGGGGTGAACTGAAGGCGGGAGAACGAGCCGCTGACGGTGCGGGCGAGGGTCTCGACGGCGAGCGTCTTGGCGACGCCGGGCACGCCCTCGAGCAGGCAGTGGCCCTGCGCTAGCAGGCTCACCATCATGCGCTCGACGAGCCGCTCCTGGCCGACGATCACCCGCTTGATCTCGAACATCACCCGTTCGAGGGCGGTGGCGTCGGCGGCCGGTGTATGGGTGGACGGTGCTGTCACCTGGGCGTCTCCTCGGCTGCTCTCGTGGACCAGCTTCACCGTACGGGACGCCGGCGCTAGGGTGCCTGAGTGTCTGTCCAGCAACCGGGTCGCGGCGACGGCACGGACCTACCGCGGTGCTCGGCCAAGGGCTGCCGCGCACCGGCGACCGAGGATCTCCAGTGGCGCAACCCGAAACTGCATGACGCGGCGCGCGTCAAGCACTGGCTCGCCTGTGATCAGCATTCTGCCGGGCTCGAAGAGTTCCTGTCGGTGCGTGGCTTCTTGATCGGCCGCGCCCCACTCTGACCCGCCGCTGCGGCGTAATCGAGCGCGCGTCAGCCACCGATGGCCGACATCGTCCGGTCCGGCTGGACGAACGTCGCCGTGCCGATGCCGTGACCGGCCTGCTTGCCCTCGACTGCACTCGCGATGATCGCGCCCAGCTCCTCGTCCGAGGCACCGGCGCGCAACGGGGCGCGCAGGTCGGTCTCGTCAAGGGCGAACAGGCAGGTGCGCAGCTGGCCGTCCGCGGTCAGGCGCAGCCGGTCGCAGTCGCGGCAGAACGGCCGGGTCACCGATGCGATGACGCCCACGCGCCCCGGCGCCACCGCCCACGAGTCGCGTCCCGGCCCGTCGATGACGTCGAACTCCTCGGCCGGCGCGTGCCCGTCGTGCCCGCGAGGGGCTAGCTGGTAACTCGCGGTCAGCAACTCGAGGATCTCATCGGCGGTGACCATGCCCTCCCGCGACCAGGTGCGGTCGGCGTCCAAGGGCATGTGCTCGATGAAGCGCAACTGGTAGCCCGCGCGAAGCGCCCACTCGAGCAGTGCCGGCGCCTCGGCCAGGTTGCTGTCGCGGATCAACACTGTATTGATCTTCAAGGGCGTGATGCCGGCCGCAGCCGCGGCGGCCACCCCGGCAAGGACGTCGTCGAGCCGGTCGCGACGGGTGAGCTGTGCAAAACGCTCGCGGTCGAGTGTGTCGACCGAGATGTTGATGCGATCGAGCCCAGCAGCGACCAGGTCAGCGGCCGACCGGGTGAGGCTTACACCGTTCGTGGTCAGTGACAGCTCCGGGCGGGGCGAGAGCGCGGCGAGGCGGGCCACCATCGGCACGAGAGTCGGGTGCACCAACGGCTCGCCGCCGGTCAACCGGATGCTCGAGACCCCGCGAGCGACGAACACCTCGGCCAGGCGGACGATCTCGTCGTCGCTCAGCCGGTCGCTCTTGGTGAGCCAGTCCAGCCCCTCCGCCGGCATGCAATAGGTGCAGCGCAGCGAACAGCGATCGGTGAGCGAGATCCGCAGATCGCTCGCGACGCGGCCGAAGCGATCGACCAGAGCGGCCGTGCCGGTAGCGGTCACGCCCCCACCGTACCTGTGCTCAGGTCAGCGGACGGGTCGCGCCGAAATAGCCCGAGGAAACTTCGCCCAGCGGCGTGACCCGCACGATGTCACCGCTCTCCGGAGCCTGGATGACGTTGCCGCCGCCGATGTAGATGGCGACGTGGTGGATGCCGGCCACGCTGCCGTTCGTGCTCCAGAAGACCAGGTCGCCGGGCATGAGGCTCGAGGTGTCCGGATGCACCGATCCCTGCTGATACTGGATCGAGGCGAGGTGCACGAACGGGAACTGCGCCCAGGCGTACATCACCAGACCGGAGCAGTCGAAGCCGATCACGTTGCAGTCGTTGAACGCGCCGTCGCCGGCGCAGACGCCGTAGGTCGGGCCGCTCGCATTGCCGCCTGCCCAGGCGTAGGACTCACCGAGCCACTGCAATGCTCGATTCGCGGCGGTCTGGCCGGCGGCCGCCGTCCAGTGACCCACCGGCCCGGGCGGAACGAAAGTGCCGCCGCCGCCACCCCCGCCGCCTGCGCTACCGCCGCCGCCGTTGCCGTTGCTGCCTGCTGC
>DAITQD010000102.1:1412-9584 GCA_036833255.1 Jatrophihabitantaceae bacterium | reverse complement strand
CCGAGATCATCTCGTGCAAGGGTCGCGGCTACTCGACGGTGGCGGCGGGCGCGGCGACCAGGTGCAGGCGACAGAAGGCGAGGGCCTCGGCGAGGTCGGCCTCCCGCTCGGCGCGGTCCAGCGCGCGGCGGGTGTTGACCTCGACGATCACGTGACCGGCGAACCCCTGCCCGGCCAGGCGTTCGAGCACCTCGACGCAGGGCTGGCCGCCCCGCCCGGGAATCAGGTGCTCGTCCTTCGTCAGCCCGGTGCCGTCAGCGACGTGCAGGTGGCGCAGGCGGCTGCCCATCGCCTTGAGCATTGCCAGCGCATCGGACTGCGAGACGGCCGCGTGCGACAGGTCCAGGGTGTAGTCGCGGTAGGGCTCGTCCTCGAACGCGACGTCCCAGGTCGGCTGATACGCCGACACCTCCCGGCCGCGCACCCGCAGCGGGAACATGTTTTCCACGGCGAAGCAGACGTCGGTGTCGTTGGCCAGGTGCTCGATGCCGGCCTGGAAGCCGCGGGCGTACTCGCGTTGCCAGCGGAACGGCGGGTGCACGACGACGGTCTGCGCGCCGAGCAGTTCGGCGGCGAACTGGGCCTTCTGCAGCTTGACCCAAGGGTCCGAGGTCCACACCCGCTGAGTGATGATCAGGCACGGCGCATGAATGGCGAGGATCGGCACCTGGTAGTGCTGCGACAGGCGCAGCAGGGCATACGGGTCCTGGCTGATCGGATCCGTCCAGACCATCACCTCGACGCCGTCGTAGCCGAGCTTCGCGGCGAGCTCGAAGGCGGCCGCGGTGCCCTCCGGGTAGACCGATGCGGTGGAGAGCCCGACCTTCGCCGCAGACTCCCGCAGCGCCTTCGATGGGGCGACCGCATGCGGCGCATCGGGGCTCATAGCCGGGCAGGGTAGCCGCTGTTCGGCGCTCAGTTGCCGGTGAGCCAGTCCAGGCGGCGCAGGATCACACCCTCGCGCAGTGCCCATGGGCACAGCTCGACTTCGGCGACCCCCAGGGCGTCCATCGCCGAGGCCGCGACGACCGCGCCGGCGATGGTCTGATGGGCCCGCCCCTCGCTGACCCCGTCCAACTCGGCCAGGTCGGCCGAGGCCATCCGCCAGATGAATGCGCTGACCTGGGCCAGCCCGGTGCGGGTGAGCACGCGTCGGGCCCGCGGGCCGGCCGAGCTCGGCGCTGCACCGGCGAGCCGCGCCAGTGTGCGGAACGTCTTGCTCGTCGCGATGACGCGGTCGGGCGGGCCGTCCTTGAGCAGTTGCGTCACGGGTTCGGCCAGCATCGCATCCGCGTACTCACGCAGCGCGCTCACCGACGCCTTGCTCGGCGGATCGGCGTCGAAGCGTTCGCTGGTCAGCCGGGCCGCCCCGAGCGGCAACGACACCGCGACCTCGGGATCCTCGTCGGCGCCCGAGCCGAGCTCGAGCGAACCGCCGCCGATGTCGAGGCAGATCAGGTTGCCCGCGCTCCAGCCCAGCCAGCGGCGCACGGCAAGGAACGTCAGCCGCGCCTCGTCCTCACCGGAGAGGACGGTGAGCTCGACGCCGGCCTCCTTGCCGACGCGCTTGAGCACGTCGGCGCTATTTCGGGCGTCACGCACCGCCGACGTCGCGAACGCGAGCAGTTCGTCGCACCCGAGCTCCCTGGCCTGCTTGCGGGCGTCGATCGCCGCGGCGACGAGCGCATCCGCTCCGGCCTGCGCGAGGTCGCCGCGCCGGTCAATGTGCTCAGCCAGCCGCAGCTCACTCTTGCGCGAATGCTGCGGCGTGGGCTGGGCGCCGCGGTACGCGTCGACGACGAGCAGATGGACGGTGTTCGATCCCACGTCGAGAACGCCCAACCGCATGGTCGAGACCCTAACCGGGTCTCGTACGCTCATCGAGTGCCGAGCCGTGATCACGTCGTCGCCGAGGTTCCGCTCGATTTCGCGCGCGAGTGGATCGAGTTCACCGACCCCGCCGATGCGGCGCACCGGGTCCGTGCCGACCTGACCTGGTTGTGCTCACGCTGGACGTGCATCTTCGGGCGCGGCTGCCACGGCGTCGTGCCCGGACGCCCGGACGACGGCTGCTGCTCGCACGGGGCGTTCTTCTCCGACAAGGACGACGAGAAGCGGGTGCGCCGCTTCGCCGCCGAGCTGACGCCGGCCGACTGGCAGTACGCGCCAGCCGCCCAGGGAAAGGGCAAGAAGCTCGACATCGTCGAGAAGGACAACGTCGGCGAGGACGCGGACCGGCGGCGCACGCGGACAGTGGACGGCGCGTGCATCTACCTGAACCGGCCCGGGTTCGCCGGCGGTGAGGGGTGCTCGCTGCACGCGCTCGCGTTGCGTAGCGGACGGCACCCGCTCGAGACCAAGCCGGAGGTGTGCTGGCAGCTACCGGTGCGCCGCGAGCAGGACTGGGTCGAGCGTCCCGACGGCACCCGCGTGCTGCTCTCCACCGTCGCGGAGTTCGACCGTCGCGGCTGGGGCGAGGGCGGCCACGACCTGCATTGGTGGTGCACGTCCTCACCGGAGGCGCACGTGGGCGGCGAGGCGCTGTACGTGTCCTACCGGCCGGAGCTGATCGCCCTGATCGGCCAGCCGGCCTACGACGAGCTGGCGCGGGTTTGCGCGGAGCGGCTCGAACTCGGGCTCGTCGCCGTCCACCCGGCGACTGCGGCCGCGGCCGCGGCTCAGATCTCGAATTTGTAGCCGAGGCCGCGGACCGTCACCAGGTACTTCGGGTTGGCCGGGTCCGGCTCGATCTTGGAACGCAGTCGTTTGACGTGGACGTCGAGCGTCTTGGTGTCACCGACGTAATCCGCGCCCCAGACCCGGTCGATCAGCTGGCCGCGGGTGAGCACCCGGCCGGCGTTGCGCAGCAGCAGTTCGAGCAGGTCGAACTCCTTGAGCGGCATCGCGATGTGGGCGCCGTCGACGGAGACGAGGTGCCGGTCGACGTCCATCCGCACCGGACCGGCCTCCACGGTGCCGGTCATCAGCTCCTCGGGCTCGGCGCCGCGCCGCAGGACCGCGCGGATGCGGGCGACCAGCTCGCGCGACGAGAACGGCTTGGTGACGTAGTCGTCCGCGCCGAGTTCGAGGCCGACGACCTTGTCGACCTCGGCGTCGCGCGCGGTGACGATGATGATCGGCACGTTCGAGCGGGTCCGCAGGGTGCGACACACTTCGGTGCCGGACAGCCCGGGCAGCATCATGTCGAGCAGTACCAGGTCGGCGCCGGCTCGCTCGAATGCGGTGAGGGCGTCGGGGCCGGTGGCGGCCACCTCCACCTCGTAGCCCTCGCGGCGCAGCATGTAGGACAAGGCGTCGGAGAACGACTCCTCGTCTTCAACGACCAGAACACGCGTCATACCGCTCCTTTCGCTGTGACAACATCCTCGGTCGCGTTCGCTGGCGACAGTCGCGCATGGGAGTGAACACGCGGTAACCGGATCGTGAACGTCGAGCCCTGGCCCTCGGTGCTGCGCACCCGCACCGTGCCGAGATGGTTGGTGACGATGTTCTTGACGATTGCCAGACCCAGACCGGTGCCTCCGGTAGCTCGCGAACGTGCCGGGTCGACGCGGTAGAAGCGTTCGAAGATTCGATCCAGGTCGGCCACTGCGATGCCCAGGCCCTGGTCGGCGACGGAGATGTCGACCGTGGGGCGCGCCTGGTGGTCGCTCGATGCGACAGCGGTAACGAGCACGCGGGTGCCGCCAGGGCTGTAGGCGATCGCGTTGTCGACCAGGTTCGCGACGGCGTTGCCGAGCTGAGCCTCACTGCCGCGCACCATCAGGTCGTCGGCGCAGTCGACATCCACCGCGATGCCGGCCTGCTCGGCGGCCAACCGGGCCCGGTCGGCGGACTCGTCGACGAGGCTGCGCACGTCGACGGCCGCGGCGCCGGGCATCGGATCCATGCCCTGTACCCGCGAGAGCTCCATCAGCTCGCCGACGAGCCGGCCCAGGCGCGCGGCCTCGTGCTGCATTCGGCCGGCGAAGCGCGCGACCGTGTCCGGGTCGTCGGAGGCGTCCTGTACTGCCTCGGCGAGCAGGGTGAGCGCACCGACCGGGGTCTTGAGCTCGTGCGAGACGTTGGCGACGAAGTCACGGCGTACCGCCTCGAGGCGGCGCTGGTCGCTGACGTCGGCCAGCAGCAGCGCTACGGCCTCGACGCGGTCCTCGTCGATGGCCGGCAGCGGAACAGCGGTGACCGTCAGGGCGATGGGTTCGCGGCCGAGGCGGCTGAGCGGCAGGTCGATGGTGCCGGAGACGATGGTGGCGCTCTCGCGGCACTTGATCGCGAGTTCGCTCAACTCGGGGAAGATCAACCGATCGACGTCGAGCACACCCATCGCCCGGGCCGCCGGGTTGACGAGGACGGCGCGCTCGTCGTGCTCGACGACCACGACACCTTGGTCGAGCGCCTCGACCACCAAGGACGACAGCGGCTGCTCGACGCGGCGGCGATGCATGTCGGCCGCACGGACGCCGGGCGTCGTAACGGGGGCAGCGCTGGCCGCAGTCTTGCGCGTCATGACCGATCGGCGGCGCTGGGCCACCACGATTCCCATTGCGATACCCACCAGGAACGTGAAGGCACCGAGAGCGATCACGATGGCCGGCACGTCTCGATGGTACGGGCGGACCGTGCACCGGGGGCTGCGGTCCGCCCGCGCCGCCTGCCGGCCGGCCCGCCCGCGCCGCCGGCCGGTGATCAACACGCACTGCGCATGGCTGTGGGCATGTTCCCGGGATGTTGATCAACCGGAAGCGGCCGGCGCGACCTACTTCTTGCCTTGGTTGGCGACCGCGTCGATGGCCGCGGCCGCCGCGCCTGGGTCGAGGTAGGCGCCAGCCCGAGTGGGCATCAGGGTGACCGGGTCCAGGTCGTAGTGCAGCGGGATCCCGGTCGGCACGTTGAGCGAAACGATCGCCTCGTCGGAGATCCCGTCGAGATGCTTGACCAGCGCCCGCAGCGAGTTCCCGTGCGCGGTGACGAGGACAGTCTGGCCTGTGCGCAGATCCGGCACCACGGCGTCGTACCAGTAGGGCAGCATCCGCCCGACGACGTCGGCGAGGCATTCCGTGCGCGGCACCGTCTCGAGCAGGTCGGCGTAGCGCGTCTCGCCCACCTGGCTGTACTCGTCGTCGTCGGCGAGTGGCGGGGGCGGCGTGTCGTACGAGCGGCGCCACAGCATGAACTGGTCCTCGCCGAACTCCGCCCGCACGGCCGCCTTGTTCTTGCCCTGAAGCGCCCCGTAGTGACGCTCGTTGAGCCGCCACGAGCGGCGCACGGGGATCCAGTGCCGATCGGCGACATCGAGGGCGATGTCGGCGGTGCGAGTCGCCCGCCGCAGCAGGGAGGTGTGCAGGACGTCGGGCAGCAGGTCGTGCTCCACGAGCAGTTCGCCGCCGCGGCGCGCCTCGGCCTCACCCTTGGGCGTCAGGTCGACGTCGACCCAGCCGGTGAAGAGGCCCTTCTGGTTCCAGTCGCTCTCGCCGTGGCGGAGCAAGATCAGTGTCGGCACGCCGCAATCCTGCCATTGCGTCGCCTCAGTCAGCGGGCCGCTGTGCGAAGTCGGCGAACGCGGCGAGATTCGCCAACGACTCACCGCGCTTGACTCGCCACGCCCACTCGCGCCGGATGGACGAGCCGAAGCCCAGCTCGAGCAACTGGTTGAACGTCCCGTCGGCGTACTCGAGCACCGATCCGAGCACCCGGTCGATCTCGTCAGGCGTCACCGCCGAGAGCGGTAGTCGGCCGGTGAGGTAGACGTCGCCAGCCGAATCGATCGACCAGGACACCGCGTACATGCGCACGTTGCGCTGCAGCAGGAACGCGTAGACCTGCTCGTGGTTCTCGTCCGGCTTGCGCATCACGAACGCTTCGATCTCGAGGGCGTGGGCACCGATCGTCAGCCAGCAGGCGGTCTTGAGGCGTTTCTCGCCGGGCAGCGCGACGACGAACGTCTGCGGTGCGACCCGCTCGAACTCAACGACCTGCGCGCGCAGCGCCGAGTCGATGACCTCCGCCGTCGTCATCCGCCCACGACCTCGGTTGTCCTCGCTGCGATCTCGTCGACCGCTTCCTGGTAGGCGACGAGCAGGCCGTCGACAGTGCGCTGCCAAGAGAACTTCTCGGCATGCACCCGCGCTCCGGCGGCCAGCTGCGCCAATGCGGACGGCGTGCGCAGCAAGTCGCCGAGCACCTTGGCCCACTGCTCGGGGTCGTGACCGTCGACGAGCACGCCCGACACGCCGTCGGCCACCGCGGTCGGCAACCCGCCGACCGACGCCGCGACGACGGGCGTCCCGCACGCCTGCGACTCCAGCGCGACCAGGCCGAAGGACTCGTTGTAGCTCGGCACGACAGTGAGATCGGCGGCTCGGTAGTAATCGGCTACGGTCGCGCGCGAAACCGGCGCGACGAAACGCACGGCGGCGGCCAGGTCAAGGGAGGCGGCGAGCTCGCCCAGCCAGTCGGGTTCGGCGAGTCCGGTACCGCTCGGCGCGCCCAGCACCACGACCTGCGGCGGGCCGCCCACCGACGCGTCGTTGCGGAGCAGCGCGGCCGCGCGCAGCAACAGGTCCGGCGCCTTCAACGGCTGGATGCGGCCGACGAACAGCAGCACCGGGCCGTCGGCGCGCAGGCCGAGCCGGCGCCGGGCCTCGAGCGCCGGCCCGGGCCGGAACGCCTCCAGGTCGACGCCGGGCGCGATCGTGCGGACCTTGTCGGGTACGGCGCCGTAGCGCTCGATCAGGTCGGCGGCCTCGTCGGTTGTCGACGCGATGAGCCGGTCGGCCTCCGCGACCACCTGCTCCTCGCCGATGACGCGGGCCCTCGGCTCGGGCACGTCACCCTCGGCGAGCAGGGCGTTCTTGACCTTCGCGAGCGTGTGGGCGGAGTGCACGAGCGGCACTCCCCACCGTTCGCGGGCCAGCCAGCCAACCTGCCCGGACAGCCAGTAGTGCGAGTGGATGACGTCGTACCAGCCGGGCTCGTGGTGGGCCTCGGTGCGCATGAGGCCAGCCGTGAACGCGCACAGTTGCGCGGGCAGGTCGTCCTTCGACAACCCCTCGAACGGGCCCGCCGTGACGTGGCGGACGAGCACCCCCGGGTGCATCTCGAGCGCCGGCGGCTGGTCGCTGGCGGTGGCTCGGGTGAAGATCTCGACGGCCACGCCCGCGTCGGCCAGGCGGCGGGCGGTCTCGACGATGTAGACGTTCATCCCGCCCGCGTCACCGCCGCCAGGGGCGTCGAGCGGGGAGGTGTGCACGCTGAGCATCGCGACGCGACGGGGCAGCGCGCCGCGCCCAATGCGATGCACCCGCTGCCCCTTCCGCCGTCTGGTCGTCGAATACTCAACAACCGGCCACCCCCGATCATGCCCGAATCGCGGGCACAGCAGAATCGTGGGCATGATCCGTGGAGTCGCCGTCGTCACCGGAGCGAGCAGCGGCATCGGCGCCGCCACAGCTCGCCGACTCGCCGCCGAGGGGTACGAGGTGGTGGCCGCGGCGCGCAGACGCGACCGTCTCGACGAACTCGCCGCGTCCACGCCGGGCATCCGCGCCGCCACACTCGACGTCACCTCCGCGGAGTCCGTAACCGAACTGGCCGCGTCACTCGACGACGTCGCGGTGCTGGTGAACAACGCAGGCGGTGCGCTCGGTGTCGAGCCGATCGAGCGGGCCGAACCCGCGGACTGGCAGGCGATGTTCGACACGAACGTGCTCGGCGTGCTGCGTGTGACGCAGGCCCTGCTGCCGGCGCTCGAGCACGGCGCGGGCGGGCACGTGGTCGTCACCGGCTCGATCGCCGGTCATCTGGTCTATGAAGGCGGCGCCGGCTACGCCGCCGCGAAGCACGCCGCGACTGCGTTCGTCGAGACGCTGCGCCTCGAGCTGAATGGACGGCCGGTGCGCGTCACCGAGGTCGCGCCGGGACTGGTGCACACCGAGGAGTTCTCGCTCGTGCGGCTGCGCGGTGACGCCGCGGCCGCCGAGCGGGTCTACGCCGGCGTCGAGAATCCCCTTACCGCGGAAGACATTGCGGACTGCATTGCGTTCGCGGTGACGCGTCCGGCGCACGTCAACATCGACCTGCTCGTGGTCAAGCCGCTCGCCCAGGCCGCACCGTACAAGGTGGCCCGCTCGTCCTAGGGGTTCTGCACCGGAC
>DAITQD010000102.1:0-1312 GCA_036833255.1 Jatrophihabitantaceae bacterium | reverse complement strand
CGGCGGATACGTCATGGCGGTCATCTAACGCGCATTCGCGCTCGCCGTCCTGGTCCTCCACCGGCCCGACGCGGCCGGCTAGAACTCGACGCCGGCCAGATGTGCCTCGGGTCGTAGCCGCACGCTGTATTTCGTCTCGACGCCGGCGCGAATCTCGCGCGCCAGCTCGAGCAGCTCGGCGGTCGTGGCGTCGCCCCGGTTGGTCAACGCCAACGCGTGCTTGGTCGACAACGCGACCGTGCCTCGTCCGCGGGAGAGCCCGAAGCCCTTGGCAAAGCCGGCGTTCTCGATCAACCAGGCGGCCGACAGCTTGACCTGTCCGTCGACCGTCCAGTGGGGACAGTCCACCGGCGCGCGCTCGGGCGCGAGAAACGGATTGACGAAGAACGAGCCGACGCTCCACGTGTCATGGTCGACGGGGTCGAGCAGCATCCCCTTGCTGCGCCGCAGTTCCAGCACCACCTCGCGCACCTGCTGCGACGGCGCGACACCGCCGGCATCGACGCCGAGGCGCCGCGCGAGTTCGATGTAGCGCACTGGAACGCCGTCCGGCGAGCGCCGCAACGCGAAGGTCACGTCGAGCACGACGTAGCGGTCGGTGTGCTTGAACGCGCTGGTACGGAAACCGAAACCGCAACGCTCCGGCGGCCACGTCTCGACATGGCCGGTGACCCGGTCCAGGACGGTCACGCCGCTGACGACGTCAGCGACCTCGCTGCCGTACGCGCCCACATTCTGGATGGGCGTCGCGCCGGTCAGCCCGGGGATGCCGGACATCGCGGCGAGCCCGGACCACCCTTCGCGGACCGTGATCGCGACGAACGAGTCCCACCCCACGCCGGCCTGGACGGTGACCGCGACCGATTCCCCGCGGTCGTGCGCAGTCCACCCGATCCCCGACGTGCGCACGAGGATCACGGCACCCGGCCAGCCGTCGTCCGCCACGACCAGGTTGCTGCCGCCGCCGACGATCAGCACCGGCTCACCCGCCGCGTCGCAGGAGCGCACCGCATCGACGAGTTCGTCCGCCGATGACGCCGTGACGAGCCGCGCGGCCGGGCCGCCCAGACGCAGCGTGGTCAGGTCGGCGAGCAGGGCGGGCACGGCTGGCGACGCTACCCTGCTGTGTCGTTGCCCAGCCGCCTGAGCGCCAACGACTACCCTGTCCACTGACCTGAAGATCGGGGTTCTTCCGCGCGTTGTTTCTAGGGAAGTTCCCAGCGTTCTTCTTATCCGCCGGGCCTCTAGCTCAATTGGCAGAGCTGCGGACTTTTAATCCGTAGGTTGTGGGTTCGAGCCCCACGGGGCCCAC
>DAITQD010000101.1:0-9644 GCA_036833255.1 Jatrophihabitantaceae bacterium | reverse complement strand
ATCAGGCGCCGCAGCCAACCGAAGCCATTCCGGCGGTGCCGCCTGCCGGCGAGCCTGCCGCCGGGCGGTTCGCGCCGGTCGCTCGCGCGCCCAGGATGCCGTGGGTCAACCCGGCCCGACGTGGGCGCGTCGCCGCGGCGGCGATCGTCGGCGCGCTGGTGTTCGGCGGCGGCGGCCTGCTGGTCGGCCACGCGGTGACCGGCCACGGCGACCGGCACGGTAATCGCAACGGCGGCGTCATGCGAATGCACCTCGAGCCAGGCATGCGTGGGCCCGGGTTTGGCCCGGGTCAGCACGGTCAGCACCAGGGCGGACCGCGGCAGCAAGGCCCGAACGGCCCTGTCGCACCGACACACGTACCGACACCCGCACCGTCGGGCCGCCCGACGAGCTGAACGACACACCGCTCCGACGTCGCGCACAAGCCCGATGCGGGCTCTGGCAGGCTGGACCCGACCAGCACGTCAGCGGACGAGGAGCAGCATGGAAGTCTGGCCCGGAACGGCCTATCCACTGGGCGCCAGCTACGACGGGTCAGGTACCAATTTCGGGCTGTTCAGCGAGGTAGCCGAGCGCGTCGAGCTGTGCCTGTTCGACGCCGACGGCACCGAGACCCGGGTCGAACTGCCCGAAGTCGACGGCTTCGTCTGGCATGCGTTCCTGCCCGGCATCGAGCCGGGACAGCGCTACGGGTACCGCGTCCACGGCCCTAACGACCCCGACCACGGCCTGCGCTGCAACCCCGCCAAGCTGCTGCTCGACCCCTACGCCAAGGCGATCGACGGGCGCATCGATTGGCACCAGTCCCTGTTCGGCTACGACTTCGGTGATCCGGACAGTCACAACGACGACGACTCGGCCGGACACATGCCCAAATGCGTCGTCACGAACCCGTTCTTCGACTGGGGCGTCGACCGGCCGCCCCACCACGCGTACGCCGATTCGGTGATCTACGAGACGCACGTCAAGGGCATGACCCAGCGCCACCCCGGGGTACCCGAACAGCTGCGCGGCACCTACGCGGCCGTCGCGCACCCGGTGATCGTCGAGCACCTCAAGTCGCTGGGCGTGACCGCGGTCGAGCTGATGCCCGTGCACCACTTCGTCAATGACTCGACGTTGCTCGACAAGGGGCTGGCCAACTACTGGGGCTACAACACGATCGGCTTCCTCGCCCCCGACTCCAAGTACGCCTCGAACACCACGCCCGGCGGCCAGGTGCAGGAGTTCAAGGCGATGGTGCGCACCCTGCACCAGGCCGGCATCGAGGTCATCCTCGACGTCGTCTACAACCACACCGGCGAGGGCAACCACCTCGGCCCGACGCTGTCGTTGCGCGGCATCGACAACGCGGCCTACTACCGGCTCGTCGCGGACAGCGCGCAGCACTACATGGACTACACCGGCACCGGCAACACGCTCAACGTGCGACACCCACACGTCCTGCAGCTCATCATGGACTCGCTGCGGTACTGGATCACCGAGATGCACGTCGACGGCTTTCGCTTCGACCTGGCCGCCACCCTGGCCCGCGAGTTCTACGACGTCGACCGGTTGTCCACCTTCTTCGACCTGGTCCAGCAGGATCCGGTCGTCAGCCAGGTAAAGCTCATCGCCGAGCCGTGGGACGTCGGCCCCGGCGGCTACCAGGTCGGCAACTTCCCGCCGCAGTGGACGGAGTGGAACGGCAAGTACCGCGACACGGTCCGCGACTTCTGGCGCGGCGAACCGGCGACGATCGGCGAGTTCGCGGCGCGGCTTACCGGCTCGGCCGACCTCTACGAGTCATCGGGGCGGCGCCCGGTGGCCAGTATCAACTTCGTCACCGCTCACGACGGATTCACCCTGCTCGACCTCGTCAGCTACCAGGAGAAGCACAACGAGGCCAACGGCGACGACAACAACGACGGCGAGAACGACAACAGGTCGTGGAACTGCGGCGTCGAGGGTCCGACGGCCGACGCGGCGATCATCGCGTTGCGCGCGCAGCAGCGCCGCAACCTGCTCGCGACGTTGTTTCTCTCGCAGGGCGTACCGATGATCTGCCACGGCGACGAGCTGGGCCGCACCCAGCAGGGCAACAACAACGGCTACTGCCAGGACAACGAGCTGACCTGGATGGACTGGGACAACATCGACGTGGGTCTGCTCGCCTTCACCCGGCGCATCGTCGAACTGCGCCGCGCCCATCCGATCTTCCGCCGACGGTGGTTCTTCGACGGCCGCCCGGTACGCCGGCGCGGTCAGGACACGCTGCCCGACCTCGAGTGGTTCACCCCCGAGGGCGCCGAAATGACCGAGGAGGACTGGGATTCCGGCTTCGGCCGGGCGATCGGCGTGTACTTGAACGGCCAGGGCATCGCCGGCCGCGACGGCAGGGGACAGCGCGTCATCGACGACTCGTTCCTGCTGTGCTTCAGCGCCCACCACGAGCCGATCGACTTCCGGGTGCCAGCTGTCGAGTACGGGCCGGGCTGGGAGATCGTCCTCGACACGATGCACGAAGCCGCCGTCGAGGCCTCGGCCGGCGCGGTCGTCAAGCCGGATGGAGTGGTCACGGTCGGTCCGCGCGCGCTCGTCGTGCTGCGCGGGGTCGGCTGACGTGGGCCTTCCTACCTCGACGTACCGCCTGCAGGTACGGGCATCTTTCGACCTGCACGCGGCTGCCGACGCCTGCGACTACCTCGCGACCCTGGGCGCCGGGGCGGTCTACCTCTCACCGCTCCTGCCGTCGGTGCGCGGCTCGGACCACGGCTACGACGTCGTCGGCTTCGACACGATCGACGCCGCGCGCGGCGGGATCGACGGTTGGACGCGGTTGCTGGCCGCTGCTCGCGCCCGTGGGCTCGAGCTCGTCGCGGACATCGTGCCCAACCACACCGGCGTCGCCGATGCCCGGCAGAACCCGGCTTGGTGGGACCTGCTGCGGCTGGGGGCCGAGTCCGCTTATGCGTCGTGGTTCGACATCGACTGGAACCTCGGCAGGCTGCTGCTGCCCGTGCTCGGTGACGCCTTCGACCCGTCCGAGCTCGAGGTCGTCGGCGGCGAGCTGCGCTACTACGAGAACCGCTTCCCGCTCGCTCCAGGCACCGAGCCCGCGCCGGACGAGAGCGCCGCGGCCGTGCACGACCGCCAGCACTACGAGCTGGTCAACTACCGGCGCGCCGACACCGAGCAGAACTATCGGCGCTTCTTCGCCGTCACCACACTGGCCGGGCTCCGCGTCGAGGATCAGGCCGTCTTCACCGCAACACACGAGCAGATCACCCGCTGGCTACACGAGGACGCGATCGACGGCCTGCGCATCGACCATCCCGACGGCCTCACCGACCCGCGCGGCTACCTCGTCCGACTGCGTGCCCTGGCGGGCGACGACGCGTGGATCACCGTCGAGAAGATCCTCGAACCGGGCGAGGATCTACCCGACGACTGGCCGGTCGACGGCACGACCGGTTACGACGCGCTGGCCGAAGTGGGTGGGCTGTTCATCGACCCGTCCGCCGAGGCGGCTTTCGGCGGCCTCTACCGCGAGCTGACCGGCGACGAATCCGGTTTCGCCGAGCACGTGGAGCGCGGTAAACGCGACGCGGTGTCGACGATCCTGCAGTCCGAGGTGTCGCGACTGGCCCGCCTTGCTCCGGGCAACGACCAGGTGGCGGAGGCGCTGAGCGAACTGCTCGTCGCTTTCCCCGTCTATCGCTCCTACCTGCCGGTCGGGGCGCCGCACCTGGCGACCGCGATCGAGCGAGCGAGCGCCGCCCGCCCCGATCTCGTCGACACGATCGGTGCGCTCTGCTCGCGGCTGGGCGACCCGTCGGACGAGTTGTGCGTGCGCTTTCAGCAGACGTCGGGCGCGGTGATGGCCAAGGGGGTCGAGGACACCGCCTACTACCGCTACACCCGCTTCATCGCCCTCAACGAGGTCGGCGGCGACCCCGCACGTTTCGGTATCGGGCCCGCCGACTTCCACGCCGCGCAGCGCCGCCGGCAGCAGAACGCGCCATGCGGCATGACGACGCTGTCGACACACGACACGAAGCGCGGCGAGGACGTGCGGGCCCGACTCGCGGTGCTCAGCGAGCTGCCCGACGAATGGGCCGGGCTCGCCCGGCGGCTGATGGCCGCGGCGCCCGTTCCCGATCCCACCCTCGGCTACCTGCTCTGGCAGACGTTCGCCGGTGCGGGGTTCATCGAGCCCGAGCGGATGCACGCCTACGCCGAGAAGGCGATGCGCGAGGCGGCGCTCGGCACGACGTGGATCGACCCGGACGCCGCGTTCGAGGCCGCCGTGCACGCCGCGGTCGACGCTGCCTACGACTCCCCCGAGGTGCGCGACCCGCTCACCGAATTCGTCACGCGCATCGCGCCGTTCGGCCTGACGAACTCACTGGCGCAGAAACTCGTGCAGCTGACGATGCCGGGTGTGCCGGACGTGTATCAGGGCACCGAACTGTGGGAGAACTCGCTCGTCGACCCGGACAACCGGCGCGCGGTCGACTTCGACGCCCGCCGCGCGCTGCTCGACATCCTCGATGGGGCGGTGGAGGCGCCGCCGATCGACGGCTCCGGAGCCGCAAAGCTCTGGGTGGTGTCGCGCACGTTGCGGCTGCGCCGCGACTGGCCGGACCTCTTCGCCGGCTATGCCCCACGCGCGGCCGAGGGCGCCGCAGCAGAACACGCGGTGGCTTTCGACCGCGGTGGTGCGATCACCGTCGCGACCAGGCTGCCGGTCCGGCTCGAGCGCGCCGGCGGCTGGCGCGACACCACGATGGAGCTCGCTGGTAAGCGCACCGACGTCATTTCGGGAACGTCCTACCGCGGCACCGTCGCGCTCGCGGACCTGCTCGGCGGCTACCCGGTGGCACTGCTCGTGCGCTGAGCGCCCGCCGCGCGTTCTGCGCCGTCAGTTGGGCGGTTGTAGCCGCTGCCGCAAGGCGTCGAGGTCGAGGTCGGGCTGCGGGTACTGCGGGTCGAGTTCCTCGAGGGTCTCGCGCAACAGTTCGCCGACCGCCCAGTTACGGTGCTTCTTCGAGTCGCTGGGCACGACGTACCAGGGTCCGGCCGCGGTGTTGCAGTTCGCCAGCATCCCCTCGAACGCCGTCGCGTACTCCGACCAGCGGGCCCGCTCTGCGAGATCGTCCTCGTGAAACTTCCAGTGCTTGTCCGGGTCCGCCAGCCGGGCCAGCAGCCGCTCGCGCTGGGTCTCGTAGGAGATGTGCAGGAAGCACTTGAGCAACGTCGTCCCACTCGCCGCGACCTCGGCCTCGAACGCGTTGATCTCCTCGCAGCGGGCCTGCCACTCGGGGTCCGGGAGGAGCTCGTGCACGCGCGGCACCAGCACGTCCTCGTAGTGCGAGCGGTCGAATACGCCGATGACACCCGGCGGCGGCAGTCGCTTGCGAATGCGCCAAAGGAAGTCGTGCGCCGCCTCTTCCTCCGTCGGCTTCTTGAAGGCGGCGTACTGGACGCCGATCGGGTCGAATAGGCCTACGACGTGTTTGGTCACACCGCCCTTGCCGGCAGTGTCGATGCCCTGCAGGACGAGCAGGATGCTGCGGGTAGCGCCTGCGGTCGCCTCGGCCCAGAGCCGTTCCTGTAGCGCACGAAGCTCTGTCGCATCAGCGCCGAGCTTCTTGTTCTTGGTCGACGCGGGCGGCCGCGCCGCGGCGTCGTATCCGGCGAGGTTCACCGGGCCGGGCGGCACCGCGAGGTCCTGCCGCATCGACGGCGTGTTCCGTGCCATGTCGCCAGCGTAGTGGCGCATGGCAGGGTGACGGGTGTGACGGCGATCGGTGTGTGGGCTCCTGGCGCCGCGCGAGTCCGGGCGGTCGTCGCGGGCAATTCGGTCGAACTCGGCGCCGGTCCTGACGGCTGGTGGTCAGGTGCCGACGCGGCGCCCGGCACCGACTACGCATTCCTGCTCGGTGACGACGACGAGCCGCTGCCCGACCCCGCCTCGCGGTGGCAGCCGCACGGCGTGCACGGTGCGAGCCGGGTGTATGACCAGACGGCCTACCCGTGGGGCGATGTGGCTTGGCGCGGGCGCGAGCTTCCCGGTGGCGTCATCTACGAGTTGCACGTCGGCACGTTCACGCCGGGCGCGACCTTCGACACCGCCGCCGAGCGGCTGGATCACCTGGTATCGCTGGGCATCACCCACGTCGAGTTGCTGCCGGTCAACGCCGTCAACGGCGTCTGGAACTGGGGTTACGACGGCGTCGACTGGTACGCGGTGCACGAGCCCTACGGCGGCCCCGACGGCCTGAAGCGCTTCGTCGACGCCTGCCACGCGCGCGGGCTGGCCGTCGTGCTCGACGTCGTCTACAACCACCTCGGCGCGTCGGGGAACTACCTGCCGCGCTTCGGGCCGTACCTGAAGTCCGGCCGGAATACGTGGGGCGGCCTGGTCAACGTGGAACAGCCGCAAGTGCGCCGGTTCGTGATCGAGAACGCGTTGATGTGGCTGCGCGACTTCCACGTCGACGCGCTGCGTCTGGACGCGGTGCACGCGTTGCACGACAGCACGCCTACCCACGTCCTGGCCGAGCTGTCGACGGCAGTGGACGCGCTGTCCGTCGAGTTTGACCGGCCGCTGACGCTGATCGCGGAGTCCGACCTGAATGACCCGGTGATGATCACACCACGATCCGCGGGCGGCTACGGCCTGACGGCACAGTGGGACGACGACGTGCACCATGCGCTGCACGCACTGCTCACCGGCGAGACGCAGGGCTACTACTGCGACTTCGGGTCCCTGCAGGCGCTCGCGAAGGTCTTCACCTCGGCGTTCTTCCACGACGGCACCTATTCGACGTTCCGCGGCCGTCCCCACGGCAAGCCGGTCGAGCGCTACACCACCCCCGGTCACCGGTTCGTCGTCTGCCTGCAGAACCACGACCAGGTCGGCAACCGGGCCGTCGGCGACCGGTTGCCGGAGATCGCGTCCGCCGGCCTGCTGCGCGTCGGCGCGGTACTGCTGCTGACCTCGCCGTTCACGCCGATGCTCTGGATGGGCGAGGAGTGGGCGGCCTCCACCCGGTGGCCGTTCTTCACCTCGCACCCCGAGCCCGCGCTGGCCGAGTTGACCGGGAAGGGGCGCGTCGAGGAGTTCGCCACGCACGGCTGGGACGTCGCGCAGATGATCGACCCGCAGGACCCGGCCGCCTACCGCAGTGCGATCCTGGACTGGTCGGAACTCGCGGCGCCGGCGCATGCCGAGATGCTCGACCTGTACCGCCGGCTGATCGCCCTGCGCAGCGCCGAACCCGACCTCGCCGATCCGGACCTGTCGCTTGTCGAGGTCGACTATGACGAGGACGCGCGCTGGCTGGTCGTCCATCGCGGCGCGTGGCGCGTCGTGGTCAACCTCGCCGCGACCGAGCAGTTCGTCCCCGTTGCCGCTACCGAGGTCGTTCTTGCCACCTCCGCCGCAGAAGTGGGCGACGGTGCGGTGCAGCTCGGGGCGGAGTCCGCAGCGATCGTCCGGGCAGAAGGCCCGTGACCGCGTCGTAGCCGCACGCCGCCCACTCTGCGCAGCACGGCCTGCCACCACGTATCCGGATCAGAACGGCGGCGCATCGGGTTCGACCTGGTCGGACTCGGCCGGTTCAGGTGGTTCGGTGGTTCGATCGATCGGGTAGGTCGCCGCTTCTTCGACGTACTTGTGCCCGGTGGGGCCGGTCCATTCGGTCGTGCCGTCGGGTCGTCGTTTCGGTTGCCAACGGGCTTGGTGTTTGGCGTGGTGGTGTCGGCCGCACAGCCCATGGAGGTTCGGCTCGCTCGTCAGGCCGCCCTCGTCCCATGCCAGGACGTGGTCCAACTCGCAGCGACAGGATTTCCGGTTGCAGTTCTTGAAGCGGCACGTGCGGTCTCTGGCGATCACGTGCTCGGCGAGGTCCTTGGGTGGGCGGTAGGTGCTGCGGCCGTAGTCGAGCAGCCGGCCCATCTCATCGGTGACGAGGCGGCGCCAGGTGCCGGTCTCATCCGCGGCGATCCTTCTCGCGACCGAGGCGGGGATCGGGCCTGAGCCGTCCAGGTCGCCGGGTTGTTCGTCCAGGCCGAGCAGGGTCGACAGCGCGACAGTGACCTGGACCGAGGGGCGCATCCCGTGCTCGCGGGGCAGGTCACCGGACGAGGTGCCGGCCAACGCGTCGAGGGCGAGTTGGACCACGGCGTCGGCGCGGCGCTGATCAGCTGTGCGCGGGTCGTCGGCACTGCAGCGGCGGGCCAGGGCGTCGATAGCGGTCATGAACGTCGTAGCGCCGGTGTCGGGCAGCAGCATCCAGATCCCGGACATGCCGTCGGAGTCCGGGGTGCGGACCACCCGGCGCTGGGTCATCGCCTCGACGTGGCGTTCCTCGGCCCGCTTGGGTGCCGCCCTCAGGACCGCTTTGCGGACCGCGCGCTTGAAGGTGGCCAGGGTCTGCTCCGGTGCCTTGCCCAGCACCGCGGTCTCGATGGCGGTAGCGGTGGCGTCGTCCAACGCGATGACCGTTTCGGCCAGGTGGCGGGCGTGATGGGTGCCGATCTCGCCACGCTCCAACAGATCGAGGGTGGCGGGTAGCCGGGTGAGCTCGGTCGCCAGCCCGAGGCGGTAGGCGGCGGTGCCAGCCGAGAGCCGCAGGGCACAGGCGACGTCTTCACAGACCCACTGCTTGTCCAACTCACCTACCGGTGTGCTGACGGCGGGGTCGGCGGCCATCACCGCAAGCAGGCGGTGCTGCTGGGCCTGGAGCCAGCCGATGTGCTTCTCCAACGCGGCCAGCGCGTCGACCCGGCCTTCGTGGGACAGCCGGGCAGGGTCCAGGACCGCGAGCGGCTTGATGACAGCCGAGCCAGGGGTGACCGATGCGCCCCAGGCCGCGACATCATCGGGTGCGGTATCGGCATCGAGCAAGGTGGGCACGTAGGGCAGCGACTCAGGCCCGTCACTCGGGAGAACCGCACCTTCGCTCATACGGTCTATTCTACTACAACCGACCGACAGAATGCAAGGACTTTCCCCTTATCGTATAGGTGATTCAACGCAAGATGATCTTCATACACATCCGGGCCCTATCACCACAAAAAGGCGACCCGAAAGCGGCGCCGCACCACGCAACCAACCTCTCGTAGCTGCGGCTTTTGGAGACAAGCGTGCCGAGACCAACTCCTCGTCGCTGCGCTGTTCGCATTTCAAATCCACCGCACCACGCAACCCGACAGCGCCTCAGAGTTCGCCGACGACGACTCCGGGCATCGGCTCCTCAACATGCACGACAGTGGCCTGCGGCGCCTGGCTGTCCTGGCTCTTCCACGTCTCCAGCAGCGTGTTCGCGAATGCCTGCGCGATGTCGAATTCCTCGAATGGGCCGACCGCGCGTGGCGCCGTCAACAGCTGTCCTTCGTCGGTGAGCAGAACGACAAACACCAGCGCCTCCAAGATCATTGACTATCCTCGTCCCACCCTAGACAAACGGCCGCGTCCCGACGCACGCGCGCCTATCTCTCCCGGCGCCGCGGCGGCGAGGCTGGGGCGACGTCGATCACCCGCGGCGCCATCGTATGTGGCGCCGGGCCGAATGCGCGACGCGCCGACGTGATGGCCGTGCGGGCCAGCGCCGCGTTGCCCACCGCACCGATGCCGGCGCCGATGCCCAGCGGAA
>DAITQD010000100.1:5619-9655 GCA_036833255.1 Jatrophihabitantaceae bacterium | reverse complement strand
GCGTGACACTGATCGACAACAGGCCCCACTCCGACGGGGCCGTGCCTTCTGTGCCTTCCGGGTCGCCCCCAGAGCGATTCACCTCCCGTAACCCCGACGACTTTGCCGAACCCACTGGCCGCGACGAGGAGTGGCGCTTCAGCCCGCTCACGAAGCTGCGCACCCTGCTCCGCGCGGAACCGTCCGACGCCCGGCTGAGGTGGGACGCCGACCTGCCCGATGGTGTCGAACTGGTCGAGCTCGCCAACGACGACCCGTCGCTGGCCGACTCGCCTGAGCCGGTCGACCGCCTCAGCGCGCTCGCCTATGCCCGCTCGGGCCACGCGATGGTGCTGCGGATAGCGAAGGGTGCCGAGATCGCCGAGCCGGTCGTCGTCCGCCTGAGCGGCACCGGCTCCGACGACGTCGTCTGGGGCCGTTTCGTGGTCGAGGCCGGCGCGCAGTCTTCGGCAACGGTCGTCGTCGAGTACCGCGGCCAGGCCCGCCTGGCAGCCGAGACGAGTGTGCTCGTCGGCGACGGTGCGCAGTTGTCACTCGTGCACGTGCACGAGTGGGATGAAGGCTCGCTGCACAACGAGCACGTGGGTGCCTTGGTGGGCCGCGACGCGAGTTACCGCTACACGGCGATCTCCCTGGGCGGCGAGGTCGTGCGCATCGCGCCGACCGTGCACTACGCCGGACCGGGCGGCCGCGCCGAATTGCTCGGCGTCGCGTTCGCCGGACAGCGCCAGCACCTCGAGTCACGGCTCTACATCGACCACTCGACGCCTGAGTGCACCTCGAACGTGCTGTACAAGAACGCACTGCTCGGCAACACGTCGCGCACGGTGTGGATCGGCGACGTCCGCATCCGCCCGGCCGCGACCGGCACGAACACCTACGAGATGAATCGCAACCTGCTGCTGTCCGACGGCGCGCGCGCCGACTCGGTGCCCAACCTCGAGATCGAGACGGGCGAGATCGGCGGTGCCGGACACGCCAGTGCCACGGGACGATTCGACGACCTGCAGTTGTTCTACCTGCAGTCGCGCGGCATCGACGCCGAACTGGCCCAGCGCCTCGTGGTGCGCGGCTTCTTTGCCGATGTTGTCGCCCGCATCGGCATACCTGACCTGCAAGACCGCATCATGACCGCGATCGAGGCCCGTCTGGGCTTCGCCGAGGTCGAGCCAGAACTGGAGACAACCGCGTGAGTACCCTCGAGATCCGCGACCTGCACGTCACGGTGGGAGATGGCGACGACTCCTCCGAAATTCTCAAGGGCGTCGACCTCACCGTCTCCTCCGGCGAGACGCACGCGATCATGGGCCCGAACGGCTCGGGCAAGTCGACGCTGGCGTACTCGATCGCAGGTCACCCGAAATACACCGTCACCAGCGGCCAGGTGCTGCTCGACGGCGCCGACGTACTCGCGATGTCCGTAGATGAGCGGGCCCGGGCCGGGCTCTTCCTCGCGATGCAGTACCCGGTCGAGGTGCCTGGTGTCTCGGTGTCGAACTTCCTGCGCACCGCCGCCACCGCCATCCGGGGCGAAGCGCCGAAGCTGCGCACCTGGGTCAAGGAAGTCAACGGCGCGATGGATGCGCTGGACATCGACAAGTCCTTCGCCGAGCGCAGCGTCAACGAAGGATTCTCCGGCGGCGAGAAGAAGCGTCACGAGATCCTGCAGCTGGAGCTGCTCAAGCCCAAGATCGCGATCCTCGACGAGACCGACTCGGGCCTGGACGTCGACGCGCTGCGTGTTGTCAGCGAGGGCGTGAACCGGGTCCGGGACACCGGCATCGGCACGCTGCTGATCACGCACTACACGCGGATCCTGCGCTACATCAAGCCCGACTTCGTCCACGTCTTCTTCGACGGGCGCATCGTCGAGTCCGGTGGCTCGGAGCTGGCCGACCACCTCGAGGCCGAGGGGTACACCCGCTTCGGCGTCAACGAGACCGCATCGGCGTAGCCATGGCATTCGACGTGGAGGCGGTCCGCAAGGACTTCCCCATCCTGGCGCGCGAGGTGCATGGCGTCCCGCTGGTGTACCTCGACAGCGCCAACAGCGCGCAGAAGCCGCAGGTGGTGATCGACGCCGAGGCCGACCTGTACGCGAACCACTACGCGAATGTCGCCCGTGCGGTGCACACGCTAGGCAGCGAGGTGACGTACGCCTACGAGGGCGCCCGCGACAAGGTTGCCGCGTTCCTCAACGCACCCTCGCGCAACGAGGTGATCTTCACCCGCAACATCACCGAGGCGCTCAACCTGCTGGCGTACTCGCTGTCGAACGCCAGCACGACGAGCGGTGCTGAGAAATTCAGAATCGGCCCCGGTGACGAGATCGTCGTGACCGAGATGGAGCACCACAGCAACATCGTCCCGTGGCAGCTGCTCGCGCAGCGCACCGGAGCGAGCTTCCGCTGGATCCCGATCGACGACCAGGGCCGCCTTGTCGAGTCCGCGATCGACGAGGTCATCAACGAGCGCACCAAGGTCGTCTCGTTCGTGTACCAGTCGAATGCGCTCGGCACGATCAACCCGGTGCACCGCATCGTGGCGCGAGCCAAGGCGGTCGGCGCGCTGTCGATCGTCGACGCCGCGCAGGCCGCGCCGCATCTGCCGCTGGACGTGCAGAACCTCGGTGCCGACTTCGTCGCCTTCACCGGCCACAAGCTCTACGGACCCACCGGCGTCGGCGTGCTCTGGGGGCGTTACGACCTGCTCGCCGCGCTGCCGCCGTTCCTCGGCGGCGGCGAGATGATCGAGACGGTCGCGATGACCGGCAGCACGTTCGCCGAACCGCCGCACCGCTTCGAGGCCGGCACGCCGATGATCGCCCAGGCGGTCGCTCTCGGGGCGGCCGTCGACTACGTCACCGCACTCGGGATGCACGAGATCCGCGAGCACGAGAAGGCGCTCACCTCCTACGCGCTGGACGGATTGCAGACGATCGACGGGCTGCGGATCATGGGCCCGGACGTCCCGGTCGACCGCGGTGCGACGATCTCGTTCACGCTGCCGGGGGTCCACCCGCACGACGTCGCCCAACTGCTCGACGAGCAGGGCATCGCCGTGCGCGCCGGCCACCACTGCGCGCGCCCGGTCCACGCCCACTACGGAATATCCGCGACCACGCGAGCGTCATTCGGTGTGTACACGACCCCGGACGAGATCGACGCGCTCGTGCGCGGCGTCGAGAACGTGCGGGAGGTGTTCGCGTGAGCATCAGCGTGGATTCGATGTACCAGCAGATCATTCTCGACCACTACAAGCATCCGCATCACCGAGGCCTGCCCGATGAGTTCGACGCCGAGGTGTATCACGTCAACCCGACCTGTGGCGACGAGGTGACGCTGCGGGTGAAGCTCGCCGACGGCACGATAACCGACCTCGGCTGGGACGGCGAGGGCTGCTCGATCAGCCAGGCGTCGACGTCGGTGATGAGCGAGTTGGTCGTCGGCAAGCCGATCGACGACGCGATGGCGTTGCAGAACAAGTTCCTGGCCCTCATGCAGTCGCGCGGCCACGCCGAGCTGAGCGAGACCGACCAGGACGAACTCGACGACGCGGTCGCCTTCGAGGGCGTATCGAAGTACCCCGCCCGCATCAAGTGCGCGCTGTTGGGCTGGATGGCCATGAAGAGCGCCGTTGCCGAAGCCGGCTGGGGTTACTCCGCAGAAAACAGTACAGAGGAGACAGCATGACTACCGCCACTTCCGTTCCGACTCGTGACGAGATCGACGAGGCGATGCGCGATGTCGTCGACCCGGAGCTCGGCATCAACGTCGTCGATCTCGGCTTGGTCTACGATGCGCGCGTCGACCAAGGCGCAGAGGGCAACGTCATCACGATCGACATGACCCTCACCTCGGCCGCCTGCCCGCTCACCGACGTCATCGAGGAGCAGGCCATCGCGGCGCTCACCGGCGGCCCCAAGCCGCTCGCCGCCGAGATGAAGATCAACTGGGTGTGGATTCCGTCGTGGGGTCCGGACAAGATCACCGACGACGGCCGCGAGCAGCTGCGCGCCCTCGGCTTCAACGTCTGA
>DAITQD010000100.1:0-5519 GCA_036833255.1 Jatrophihabitantaceae bacterium | reverse complement strand
GACTTGGAGCCGTCCCGCCATGATCACCGCAACCGAGCTCGAGCTGCGTGCTGGCGCGCGCATCCTGCTCGATCCGACGACTCTGCGGGTCCAGCCGGGTGACCGCATCGGCCTGGTCGGGCGCAACGGCGCCGGCAAGACGACCAGCCTGCGCGTGCTGGCCGGCGAGACGTTGCCGCATGCCGGCAAGCTGGAGCGCACCGGGCCGGTCGGTTACCTCCCGCAGGATCCACGCACCGGCGATCTCGACGTCACTGCCCGTGACCGGGTGCTGTCGGCCCGCGGGTTGGACGCGCTCGTCGCCAACATCGCCAAGGTCCAGGTCCAGCTGGCCGAGACGCCGCACGACGACGCGCTCGTGCGCCGCTACGGCAACCTCGAGGATCGCTTCGCCACCTTGGGTGGGTATGCGGCGGAGAGCGAAGCTGCCCGGATCTGTGCCAACCTCGGGCTACCCGATCGGGTGCTTGTGCAGCCGCTCGGCACGCTCTCCGGTGGCCAGCGCCGCCGCATCGAATTGGCCCGCATCCTCTTCGCCGACTCCGGGGGTGAGCCCACCACGCTCCTGCTCGACGAGCCGACCAACCACCTCGACGCCGACTCGCTCACCTGGCTGCGCGACTTCCTGCGCCAGCACAACGGAGGTTTGATCGTCATCAGCCACGACGTCGACCTGCTCGAAGCCGTCGTGAACAAGGTCTGGAACCTCGACGCGAACCGGGCGGCGCTCGACGTCTACAACGTCGGCTGGAGGACCTACCTGCAACAGCGGGAAACCGATGAGCGCAGGCGGCACCGCGAGCGGGCCAACGCTGAACGTAAGATCGAGACTCTCAGGAGTCAGGCCGACAAGATGCGCGCGAAGGCAACCAAGGCCCGCGCGGCGCACCAGATGGACCGCCGCGCCGCTGCGTTGGCAGCGGGGCTGGACGAGGTGCGGGGACCCGACAAGGTCGCCCGGCTACGTTTCCCAGCACCGGCGCCGTGCGGCCGCACGCCGCTCACCGCCGAGGGGCTGTCCAAGTCCTACGGCTCGCTGGAGGTCTTCACCGACGTCGACCTCGCCGTCGACCGGGGCGCACGCGTGGTCGTGCTGGGTCTCAACGGTGCCGGCAAGACGACGCTGCTGCGCCTGCTGTCGGGCATCGAAGCGCCCGACACCGGCACGGTCGTGCCCGGTCACGGGTTGCGACTGGGCTACTACGCGCAAGAGCACGAGACGCTCGACCACGACCGGACGATTCTCGAGAACATGCGAACGTCCGCGTCCGCCGCGGCCACCCACGGACGCGACAGCTACACCGACACCGACCTGCGCAAGATCCTCGGCGCTTTCCTGTTCTCCGGCGACGACGTCCAGAAGCCGGCCGGCGTCCTATCCGGCGGCGAGAAGACCCGTCTTGCGCTGGCCATGCTGGTGACCGGTGCCGCGAATGTGCTGCTTCTCGACGAGCCGACGAACAACCTCGACCCGGTCAGCCGGGGTCAGGTACTCGACGCGCTGCGCACCTATGCCGGTGCGATCGTGCTCGTCACCCACGACGAGGGTGCGGTCGAAGCGCTGTCGCCGGAGAAGGTGATCCTGCTGCCCGACGGCGTCGAGGACATCTGGAGCCCGGAGCTCGCGGACCTGATCGCGCTCGCCTGAGCGCGGCTGGCTTGGCATGGATTCGCCGGGTCGTCGGGTCGCGGGTATGATCATTTCGGACGCAGCGCGCGGACCTATGCCGGTCGGCACGCGATGGACGTGTCGATCTTGCCGCCCGGCAACCGTGCCTGTATCAATCGGCTGCAGTCATTCCCGCGAGATGTGGAGGAACATGCCATGGCCGTTCTGAAGAAGGGCGCCCGCATCATGGGGGCCGAGCGCAACAAGCTCGCAATCGAGCTGAAGAAGCAGTACGACAAGGGCAAGAGCATCCGCGAACTCGCTGACAGCCACGGGCGGTCCTACGGGTTCGTGCACCGGGTACTGTCCGAGTCGGGGGTAACCCTGCGCGGTCGCGGTGGCGCGACCCGGGCGAAGGCAAAGGGGAAGTAGCGCTGAGCCCGACCCACTCGACCAGGCCCGTCGACGTCCCGCCCGAGGCGGGCTTCTCAGTCGGTCTGACCGGTGAGGTCGCGACGATCACGCTGAACCGCCCGGACAGGCTCAACTCGCAGAACCCGCACACCTGGACCTGGCTCGCCCGCGTCGCCGACGCGTTGCCTGGGACGGTGCGCGTCGTCGTGCTGCGCGGTGCCGGCCGGGCATTCTCCGCAGGCCTGGACCGCGCCATGTTCACCGCCGAGGGCGTCGCGGGCGCGCCCGGTGTCCTGGCGCTCGCCAGCGCCCCGGCCGAACAGGCCACCGCCCAGATCGCGGCGTGGCAACGCGCCTTCGACTGGCGCTCACGCCCGGCTGTGGTCAGTGTCGCCGCCGTGCACGGACACGCCATCGGCGCCGGGTTCCAGCTCGCGCTCGGTGCCGACATTCGCATCGTCGCCGACGATGCCCAGTTCACGATGGCGGAGCCGACGCTCGGGCTGGTGCCCGACCTGGGAGGCACCAAGCGGCTCGTCGACCTGGTCGGCTACTCGCGGGCGGCCGAGATCTGCCTGACCGGCCGCCGGGTGGGGGCAGCGGAGGCGTTCGCCATCGGCCTCGCCTCGAAGCTCGTGCCGCTCGACGCCCTCGACGCCGCGGTTGAGCAGACCGTCGCCGCCCTGCTGGCCGTCAACCGGGACGCCGCGGCCGAAACGAAAGCGCTCCTGCTCGCCGCCGCTACCCGCACCCAGCCCGAGCAGGAGGCCGCCGAGCGCGATGCGCAGTACCGTCGGCTACGCGCCCTGAGCGGCGCCGATGCGGACAGCGATTCCGAGGCCTGACCCGGGGCCGGAACATCTACCGGCGCGGGGGGGTTGGCCCAGCCGGAGGTAGCAGATGTCGATGTATGCCATGCAGATGATGCGCTCGATGCACCGTGGCGACAACTCCGTTGTCGACCGGCAACTGCCGCCGGGGACCTGGAAGCGGGTGCTGCGCTTCGCCAACCCGTACCGTCTCGACCTGCTGGTGTTTCTCGGCATCGTCATCGCCGACGCGCTCATTGGCGTTGCCACACCCGTTCTGGCCGGCCGCGTCGTCAACGAGATAACCGGCCACGGGGCGGTACGGGTCGTGGTTCAGATCGCGTTCATCATCGCCGGCCTGGCCGTGATCGACGCGCTGCTCTCCTTCGCTCAGCGGTGGTACTCCGCGCGCATCGGCGAAGGTCTCATCTACGACATGCGCACGTCCGTCTTCGACCACGTGCAGCGCATGCCGCTCGCGTTCTTCACCCGGACCCAAACCGGGGCACTGGTCAGCCGCCTGAACAACGACGTGCTCGGCGCCCAGCAGGCGTTCACCTCGACGCTGTCCGGTCTTGTCTCCAACGTGGTGGGCCTGGTGCTGACGGCGGCGGTGATGTTCTCGCTGTCGTGGCAGATCACCGCGATCTCGCTGCTGATGCTGCCCGTTTTCGTTATCCCCGCGCGCCGCATCGGGGCCCGCCTGCAGGCAATCACGCGCGAGTCCTACAACCTCAACGCCTCGATGAACGCCACCATGACCGAGCGCTTCAACGTCGCGGGCGCGCTGCTCGTGAAGCTGTTCGGTCACCCGTCAGACGAGGACGCGTCCTTCCGTGCTCGCGCGGCCCGCGTTCGCGACATCGGCATCACCTCGGCCATGTACGGCCGCGCGTTCTTCGTCGCCCTCACGCTCGTCGCCTCACTGGCGCAGGCGCTCGTGTACGGCCTCGGCGGGTATTACGCGATCAGGGGCGAGCTGTCGGCCGGCCAGGTCGTCACCCTCGCGTTGCTGCTCACCCGGCTCTACGGGCCGCTCACCGCACTGTCGAACGCCCGCGTCGACATCATGAGCGCGCTGGTCAGCTTCGACCGGGTCTTCGAGGTGCTCGACCTGCCGCCGATGATCGCCGACGCCGCCGATGCGACCGAGCTGCCACGCGATGCCGGCAGCGTCGAATTCGTCGACGTGCGCTTCTCCTACCCCACGGCGCGCGAGGTCTCGCTCGCCTCGCTCGAGGATGTCGCGGTGCTCGACGACGCGCCGGCACAGGAGGTGCTGCACGGAGTGTCCTTCCGTGCAGAGCGGGGCGAGCTGATCGCCCTGGTCGGCCCATCCGGTGCGGGCAAGACGACGATCAGCCAGCTCGTGCCGCGCATCTACGACGTGCGCTCGGGACAGGTGCTCGTCGGGGGCCACGACGTGCGCACGGTCACCCAGCAGTCGCTGCGCGACCGGATCGGCGTCGTCAGCCAGGAAGCGCACATGTTCCACGACACCATCCGCGGCAACCTGCTCTACGCCAAGCCCGACGCCAGCGACGACGACCTGTGGAGCGCCATCACTGCGGCGCAGATCGGTGAGCTCGTCGCGTCCCTGCCCGAAGGTCTCGACACGCTCGTCGGTGACCGCGGCTACCGGCTCTCCGGCGGGGAGAAGGCGCGCCTGGCGATCGCGCGACTGCTGCTCAAGGCACCCGAGATCGTCATCCTCGACGAGGCCACGGCGCATCTGGACAGCGAGAGCGAGGCCGCCGTGCAGGAGGCGCTCGCCCACGCGCTGTCCGGTCGGACCTCACTGGTGATCGCACACCGGCTCTCGACCATCCTCAACGCCGACAAGGTGATCGTGGTCGAGGCGGGGCAGATCGTCGAGATGGGCACGCACAGCGACCTGCTGGCAGCCGACGGCCTGTATGCCGAGCTCTATCGCACTCAGTTCGAGCGCCAGGCCGCCGGCGTGGCGCCGGTCACCGGCTGAGCCCTCAGCGCGGCAGGAGCGGGTCGGCGATCAGGGTGGCAAACGCCAGCTCCGCGGCGCCCAGCAACGACGAGTCGCCGCCGAGCCCGGCAGTGCACAACTGCACCGTGTTGCGCGACGCCCCCATCGTGTGGCTGTCCATGGCGCGCACCATCTCTTCCTCGGCCAGGTGGAAGACCTCGGCGAACGACCCGCCCAGCAGGACCCGCTCCGGGTTGAGGACGTTGACGAGGCCGGCGATAGTGCGCCCGAGAGCCTCGGCGACGGCTCGGACCGCTGCCCCCGCCCTTTCCTCGCCGGCGGTGGCGTCGGCGAATACCGCCGCGACGTTCTGGGCCGTCGCCGGCTCGTTGCGGCCGGCGAGCTCGAGTAGTGCGTTCTCGCCGACGTAGGTCTCGACGCAGCCGCGCTTGCCGCAGTGACAGCGCGGCCCGGACACGTCTACGACGTTGTGACCGACCTCGCCCGCGTGCCCGTCGTGGCCGCGTAGGGGAGCTCCGTTCACGATGATGCCGGCGCCGACACCGATGCGGCCCATCAGGTAGACCACGTCGTCGCAGTCGCGGCCGTTGCCGCGCAGGTGCTCGGCGACGACGGCGAGGTCGGCGTCGTTGCCCACGACGACCGGCAGGCCCGGGGGAGCCATGGCGGCGAGCATGGCGCCGAACTCCTCGTGTCGCCAGGTCAGGTTCGGGGCGAACTCCAC
>DAITQD010000099.1:0-9698 GCA_036833255.1 Jatrophihabitantaceae bacterium | reverse complement strand
TCAGCTGGTGATGTCCTTGCGGTCGAAGCGCAGCCAGGCGATCGCGAAGAACACGGCCGCGTAGATCAGCGCCAGGCCGGTGCCCCGCATCATGTCGTCCCACCTGATGTTCGGGCCGAGCGCGTCCAGCCACGAGTACTGGAAGTGCGTCGGCAGAAACCGGCGATAGGGGTCAAGGGCGGTGATCGAGTCGATGATGTTCGAGATGACGACGAGCAGGGTCGCGCCGCCGACCGCGCCGAGCGGGTTGTCGACGGTGACGCTGAGCAGGAACGCCAGCGCCGCAACTACCAGCGACTGCCCGCAGGCGTACGCGACGATGATCGCCAGGCGCCACAGCGACTCGCTGAAGCTGAATACTCCGCCGAGTGGCGAGCGCGCAGGGGCTCCACCGAAGAAAACCTCGCCGACGACCATCCCCCACGCGGGCAGGATCAGGTTCGCGGCGAAGCTGAAACTCAGCGCGACGATCAGCTTCTGCCGCAGCAACCGGGCGCGCGGCACCGGAATCGCGAGCAGGTACCGCAGCGACGCCCAAGTCGCCTCGCTGGCCACCGTGTCGCCGCAGAACAGCGCCACGATGACGACGAGCAGGAAGCCGACGGATGCGAACTCGGTGAACAGCGCGAAGTTGGCCGCCCCCGTGGTGGCCAGGTCGACCAGGGCAGGACCACCTGCCGAGGAGTCGCTGCTGCCGCCGATCTTGAATGCGAGCGCGATGAGGATGGGCAGCACCAGTAGGACCAGCAGCGCGAACTGGGTGCGCCGCCGTTTGAGCTGGCGCACGAATTCGACGCGCAGTCGCAGCGTGCGGCGCGGGTCGAACGCGGGCGGCGTGCCCGCCGTGAGCCTGGCCAGCCGCTCGTGGACGCCGCGGCGGGTGGGTGCCTCGCTCACTTCTCTCCTCCGACCAGATCGAGGAAGACGTCCTCGAGCGCGCGGCGCGCGGGGACGGCGTGCGCCGCAATCCCCGCTGCAGCAAGGACTTCCGAGGCCCGGGCTGGGTCGTCGACGGAGAGTTGCACACCGCCGGCACCCGCAATCTCGGCCACCGAGCCGGCCGCGACGAGGCGACCGCGGTGCATGACGACGACGTGGGTGCACGTCTGCTCGACCTCGGCGAGCAGGTGGCTCGACACGACCACGGTGCGCCCGCTCGCGGCGTAGCGCTGCAGCACCTCGCGCATCTCGGCGATCTGCGGCGGGTCGAGGCCGTTCGTCGGCTCATCGAGGACGAGCACCTCGGGCAACCCGAGCATCGCCTGCGCGATGCCGAGGCGCTGCTTCATGCCGTGGCTGTAGGTTTTGACGCGGCGGTCGATCGACGTGCCGAGGCCCGCGATGTCCAGCGCGGTGTCGAGGTCAGCGTCGGCGTCGGGCCGGCCGGTCGCCGCCCAGAACAGGCGCAGGTTCTCCCGGCCCGACAGGTGTGGCAGGAACCCGGGGCCCTCGATGAACGCACCGATCCGCACGAGCACGGGAGCGCCCGGCGTCAACGGCTCGCCGAACACGTGGATCACGCCTGCGGTCGGCGTAATCAGGCCGACGAGCACACGCAGGGCCGTGGTCTTTCCGGCGCCGTTCGGCCCGAGCAGGCCGACGACCTGCCCGCGCTCAACGCGGAATGTCACGTCGTCGACGGCGCGGTATCCGTCTGCGTACTCCTTGACCAGGCCCGCGATCGAGACGGGCACCTCGGCCAGATCGGGGTCCACACGGAGCGCGTGACGACGCCGGGCGAGGACGACGGTGACCCCGGCCCCGGCCAGGACGCACACCCCGAGGCCGACGACGAGCCAGGCCGCGGGGTGTCCGGGGTGCACGACGTGCCCGGTGGCCGTGGGGATCGAGAGCGGCGCGGTCAGGCTCGCCAGCGCGACGGTGTAGGCGCGCGGGTCGGCGGGCAATTGATAGGCGAGGTCGGTCGTAGCGATGCTCAGCCGCAGTCGGTGGCCGGCGGCAACGTCGCGCACGACGGCGGGCAGTCGCACGGTGACTGTGCGCGGCGTCCCGGGCTGCAGACCGGTCAGGCGCAGCGGCGCGACGAGGTTCGAGGGCAGCACATCGGTGCCGTCCGGGGCGACGTCGTGCAGCCCGACGAACAGGGTCGCGTCGGTGCTGGTCCGCGCCGTGATCGTCACCCGGACTGTCGCCGCACCGGCGATCAGCACCCGGCCGGGCAACCGGGCGGAGACGAACTGGGCGACTTGCCCGGGCAGCGTGCTGAGCGCGCCCAGCGCGGGAACTCCCGCCGCCTGATCGAGAATGGCGCCGAGCACGGGCACGCTGGTGATGGCCGCCGGGTTGCCGCCTGCCGGTGCGGTGATCGTCTGCGGCGGGCCGGCGACCGCGACGGTGCGGCGGGATGCCGGCGCTCCGTCCAGGCCGGGGTAGCCGTTGACGTGCAGGGTCCGGTCCACCGTCTGCCCGCTCGTCGACGACAGCGCGGAGCCCTGCTCGGCGATCTCAAACGGTTGCCGGCCGTGTACTCGGCCGGCGAACACGTCGCCGAGCCAGTCCGTCAGCGCGCTGACCGCGCCGCTGGTGCCACCGTCGCCGTCGTGCCCGCCCGCGCGCCAGGCGACGCGTACCGGGGTGCCGTGTGAGGCGATCCCGCGGGCATTCGCGTCTGCCTCGGTGAGCGGGAAGAGCGAGTCCTGTTCACCCTGGGTGAGCAGGGTCGGCGCGGTGATCTTGCTCAGCACCGTCGCTGGGCTGGAGGCGCGCATGAGCGCTTGCAGTGCGACGCTCGGCGTTCCGTTCTGGGCGGCCTGCTGGTAGGCCGCGCACAAGTCCGCCGCGAACCGCCCGCAGGCCGGATCCGCGCCCGGGCCTCGGGCCGCCGCCTGGAACAGGTCGCCGGCCCACAGCTTCTTGAAGACGCCCGGTGGGTCGCCGCTGGCGTTGGGGAACAGCGCCTGCGCCAGGTCGTTCCAGGTGATGTCGGCACCGACGGCCTGGATTCGCCGGTCGGTGCCGGCGAGCAGCAGCGCGAGCGCTCCGCCGTACGACCCGCCGGCGACGGCGATCTGCGGCTTGCCGCCGGCGCGCGACACCTGCGGCAGGGCGGAAAGGTAGGTCACGAGCAGGCTGGCGTCGTGCACCTCGTACCTCGGCGCGTCGAGATGGATCAGGCCGCCGGATGCGCCGAATCCCCTTGCCGTATAGGCGAGCACGACGTAGCCGTGCCGCGCGAGGGTCCGCGCCTCACCGCTCACACCGGTCTTCGAGCTGCCGAAGCCGTGGGCCAGCAGCACCGCCGGCGCGGGCGTCTTCTCAGGCAGGTAGAGGGTGGTATCGAGCCGCACCGGCCGGCCCGCTTCAGGCGTGCCAGTGACGAACTGCGCGCGGGTGTGGATGCTTGGCGCGGTGCTGGCGAGCGCGGCGATCGTCACGGCCAGGGCAGCCAGCACGAGCACGACAGCGGCGGCCACCAACCGGCGTGGCGCGGCGCGGACGCGCCGCATAAGACTCACTCCTGCAGCGTACGGAGCGATTCCGTGAGGGCAGCGTCCTTCGACTGGGCGCTCTCAGCCAACGAGGTCTGGAAGGCGATCATGCGCTGGGTCAACGACTCGTCCGACGCGGCAAGGATGCGCACCGCCAGCAGCCCCGCGTTGCGCGCGCTGCCGATCGCCACGGTGGCAACGGGAACGCCCGCCGGCATCTGCACGATCGACAGCAGCGAGTCCATCCCGTCCAGGTACTTCAGCGGCACGGGCACCCCGATGACGGGCAACGGCGTGAGTGACGCGACCATGCCGGGCAGGTGGGCGGCCCCGCCGGCGCCGGCGATAATCACCTTCAGGCCGCGTGCCAGAGCGCCCTGCGCGTAGGACGTCATGTCCAGCGGAGTGCGGTGAGCCGACACCACGCGCACCTCGTGCGGCACGTCGAACTCGCGCAACGCCTCGGCTGCCGCGCCCATGACCGACCAGTCCGAGTCACTGCCCATGATCACACCGACCAGCACGTCAGCCATGCGCGTCTCCGTTCGCGAGGTAGTCGGCGGCCGCCCGGACCCGTTCGCGCACGGCGGCCAGGTCGTCTCCGAGCGCGGTGACATGACCGACCTTGCGGCCGGGACGCAATCCCTTGCCGTACAGGTGAATCTTCACATCGGGCCAGCGCGACATGCAGTGGTGGACGCGTTCGTCGATGCCCTTCGGCACGACGTCGTCAGGGCCGCCCAGCAGGTTCATCATGACGACGACGGGCGAAGTGAGCGTAGTGGCGCCGAGGGGGTAGTCGAGCACCGCACGCAGGTGCTGTTCGAACTGCGACGTGCGCGCGCCCTCGATCGTCCAGTGTCCCGAGTTGTGCGGACGCATCGCGAGCTCGTTCACGAGCAGGGATCCGCTGTACCCATGCTCGGGTCGCGAGCTGCCCTCGGCGGTCTCGAAGAACTCGACAGCAAGCACGCCGGTGACGCCGAGTTCGGCGGCGATGCGCAGCGCGAGTTGCTGCGCCTCCTCGGCGCGGTCCTCGGCCAGGCCGGGTGCCGGCGCGATGACCTCGACGCAGATGCCGTCGCGCTGCACGGTCTCGACGACGCACCACGCGGCGCCCTGCCCGAATAGTGACCGGGCCACGACCGCGGCCAGTTCGCGGGCGATCGGCACCTTCTCCTCGGCGAGCAGCGGCACTCCCGCTTTGACCCCGCCAGCGTCGCTATTCCCCCCGAATTGCGACGCTGGCGGGGTCAAAGCCGCGATCACCTCGCGGGCGTCGTCGAGCGAGTCGCACATCCACACGCCCTTGCCGTCATAGCCGCCGCGCGTCGCCTTGAGCACCAGCGGCCAGCCCACCTCGGCGCCGAAGGCCGCGAGCACCTCGACTGGATCTGGCGACGTAGACAGATCCGTCCACCGCGGGCCTGGCACGCCCAGCGAGGCGAGCCGCATGCGCATCGCCGCTTTGTCCTGGGCGAAGCGCAGCGCGCCCGCCCCAGGCTGCACCGAGACACCGTCGGCGGCCAGCGCCGCGACGTGTTCGATGGGTACGTGCTCGTGGTCGAAGGTCACCACGTCGCAGCCAGCCGCGAAGGCACGCAGATCCTCGAGCGAGCGGAAGTCACCTACAACAACGTCGGCCGCAACGAGCGCCGCGCCGTCCTCCGGCGAGTCTGCCAGGATTCGCAGCGATTGGCCGAGCGGGATGGCGGCCTGGTGCGTCATACGGGCCAGCTGGCCGGCGCCGACCATGCCGACGACCGGCAATCCGGTGCGCTCGTCCACGCCGAGTGAGCCTAGTGCGCGTGCGGGATCACAGCTGGATCAGGGCTAATGCCCATAAACACTGGGTAAGCTCGACTTTGTCATGACTGCCGTCTCCGGGATCGCTACGCTGCGCGATCACGTGCGCAGTTCATGGCGCATTCTGCTCAAGGAAGTCACTGCTTTCGGCGCGATCGGGCTGGTCAGCCTGGTGATCGACCTCAGCTTGTACAACTTGCTGTCGACACATGGCTGGCTCAAGGCCAAGGGTGTCTCGACGATCGTCGCGACGGTCTTCGCCTACTTTGGCAATCGGCACCTGTCCTTCTCCCACCGCGCCCGCACGAGCATCGGCCGTGAGACGTCGTTCTTCTTCGCGATCAACATGGTCGCGCTCGTGATCTCCGAGCTCGTCCTCGCGTTGTTCGCCTATCCGTTGAACCAGCGCAATGACCACATCGTCATGAACATCGTGAACCTGGCGACGATCGGGGTGGGCACGATCTTTCGCTTCTGGACCTACAAGCGGTTCGTCTTCCTGCATCCCGATCGGGTACATGCACCCAACTGCGACCTGGACCTCGAACTCGCCGAGTAGCTCGGACGTGTCCTAGTCGCCGCCGCCGATGTCGGTCTGGTAGGCCTCGTAGATCAGGTCGGCGCCGCGCTGACGGTGCCTGACCAGCCGGCTGAGCAGGTTCGTGCCCCGGTCGCGCACGGTATCGACGTCCTGCGCGGTGACCGGTGGCTCGGTTCCCGCGACGAGGTCAGCGATCTCGCCGGCGATGGGGATGTGGTCGGCTGCGAGCGCGCTGACGGCGTTGGCCAGGCGCAGGTCGCCGGCCAGGATCGCGTGGTGCAGACCGTCCGGGCCTTCGGTGACGTCGATGTGCTCGCGGAAGTCCTCGGCCATCTCGACCAGGATGGTGTGCACGTGTTCGCCCCAAACGACTGCGCGGCCCGAGGCGGGGGCGGCCAGCGATCGTTCGAGGCGGCTGAGGGCTTCACGCAGCTCGGCGCGGCGGACTCGTACGGCGTCGAGCTCAGCCTTGACAGTGGTGACGGTCGGTTCCATCGGTGCCTCCCGAGGTCCCCACCCATATTGCCTCCGCGAGGCGCCAGTCGTCCAGACCTGAGTGTTGTCCGGGCGCGCCGAGCCCGCTTCGGTGAGCTGTGATCATCTAGGAGTTGCGGTCGATATACAGCCACAAGTCCCACTTGATCAAGGCCGTTTTGCCCTCTGTCGGACACTCCGGACACCAGTTGACTAAGTCGAACAGGTGTTCGATGATAGGTACATGCTCGACGTGGCGATCCGCAAGGCCGACGGCTCCACTGCCGTCGATCTGGGCCGCCGCGCCACTCCCCCGCTGCCAGTAGCCCCGGCACTCGTCTCGATCCTGCCCGACGGGCTGCGGCGGGGCAGCACGGCCAGCGTCACCGGGTCGGTGTCGCTGTTGCTGGCGCTGCTCGGTGCCGCTTCGACCGACGGCGCCTGGTGCGCGCTGGTCGGCTTCCCCCGCATCAGCGCTGAGGCGGCCGCCGAGTACGGCATCGAGCTGTCCCGGCTGGCCATCGTGGAACAGCCGGGCACCGGGTGGACGACCGCGGTGGGCGCGCTGCTCGACGCGGTCGACGTGGTAGCGGCCCGCCCGCCTGCTGGTCGGTCCGGCCTGCCGCCCGGCGACGTGCGGCGCCTGGCGGCCCGGGCCCGCAGCCGCGACGCCGTGCTCATGCCCTACCTCGTCGGCACCGACGAATGGCCCGGCGCCGACGTGCGCCTGACCGCGCGCGACGCCCACTGGACGGGCATCGGCGCCGGCACCGGGCGGCTGCGTGCCCGCCAGGTCGACGTCAGCGCCGAGGGGCGGGGGCAGGCGGCGCGCCCGCGGTCGGCCACACTCTGGCTGCCCGCCGCCGGTGGCGGGGTCAGCACCGTGCAGACCCTCGCGCCCGTCGTCAACCTGGCCGGCTAACGATGAGCGCCCACGTCCACCACGCGATGAGCGCTTGCGCGAAGAGCCGCTCCCGGCGGGAAATAAGATGAGGATGGTTGCGGTCTGGTGCCCGGACTGGCCGGTCACCACCGCCCGTCTCGACGCCGGGTTATCCCCCGAAGCGCCGATCGCCGTCGTCACCGCCAACCACGTGGTGGCCTGCTCGCACCCCGCCCGCTCGGCGGGCGTGCGGCGCGGGCTGCGGCGGCGCGAGGCGCAGTCGCGCTGCCCCGACCTCGTCGTGCTGGCCCGCAACGAGGCGGCCGAGGCGCGCACCTTCGAGCCGGTGGTAGCCGTCCTCGAATCGATCGCGCCGGGCGTCGAGATCACCCGCCCCGGCCTGGCGGCGATCGGGGCACGCGGACCGACGCGCTACTTCGGCGGCGAGACCGGTGTGCTGCACGCGTTGTCGCGGGCGGTCGCTGGGCTACCCGCGATCGGCGGCGCGGACGTGCTGATCGGCATCGCCGACGGCGCGTTCGCGGCCGAGCAGGCCGCCCGCCGCGGACTGATCATCGAGGCCGGTGCAACGCCTGCGTTCCTCGCCGACCTGCCCGTCGAGACGCTCGACCCGTCCGGCGCCGCGCCGCTGATCGACCTGCTGCGCCGGCTCGGGCTACTCACGCTCGGGGCCTTCGCGGCGCTGCCCGCCCGCGACGTGCTGGCCCGGTTCGGCCCGGTCGGCGCGTGGGCACACCGGCAGGCCGGCGGCCGCGACGACCGTCCGGTGTCGGGTCGGCGCCCGCCCGTCGAGTTCGCCGTCACGCTCGACCTCGAGCCGCCAGTAGACCGCGTCGACACGGTGGCATTCAGCGCACGCGGGGCAGCCGAGCAGTTCGTCACCGACCTGAGCGCGCACGGGCTGGCCTGCACCTGCCTGGAACTGCAGGCGCTGTCGGAGAACGGCGAGGAGACGGTGCGCCGCTGGCGGCACGCGGGCGTGCTGTCGACGCTCGACGTGCTCGACCGCATCCGGTGGCAGCTCGAAGGCTGGCTGTCGCGGGCCGGCCGTCCTACCGGCGGGGTATGCCGGCTGCGGCTCGTCCCGATCGAGGCGGTGCCCACCGGCGTGCACCAGCAGGCGCTGTGGGGGGGCTCGGGCGAGCAGGACGAGCGGGCCCACCGCGCGCTGGCCCGGGTGCAGACCCTGCTCGGGCACGGCTCGGTACTGACGTCGGTGCTCGACGGTGGCCGCGATCCGGGGCAACGCACCCGGCTGGTGCCATGGGGCGACGAGCCGGCGGCGGTGCGCTCGCCCGAGCAGCCGTGGCCGGGGCAGCTGCCCGCGCCCGCGCCGTCGGTGCTGCTCGACCCTCCGTGCCCGGCGCAGGTGCTCGATGACGCTGGGCGGGCGGTGGTCGTCACCCCGCGCGGTGCGGTTCCGCACCCGCCGGCCCGGTTTGCGTTCGGTGCCGAGCAGCCGATCGTGATCGAGTCCTGGGCCGGTCCGTGGCCGGTCGACGAACGCTGGTGGAACGCGGAGTCGGCGCGGCACGTCGTGCGCTGTCAGCTCGTCGACGTCCGCGGCCGGGCCTACCTCGTCAGCTGTGCGCTACCGACCGGCCGCTGGCAGGTCGAGGCCATCTACGACTGACTGTCGGCCAATGTGCTACAGAACGGCTACACTGGTAGCCATGAGTTACGTCGCGTCGCGGGAGCTGCGCAACAACACCGCCGGCGTGCTGCGCCGGGTACAGGACGGCGAGGAAGTGATCATAACCGTGAACGGCAAGCCCGCCGCCGAGATCGTGCCGCTGCACACCCGACGACGGCGCCGAATGACGCGTGCCGAGCTGATCGACCTACTCGAGCACGGTCAAGCCGACCCGGGACTGCGCGACGATCTGCTTGCCATGGGTGACGAGGCGACCGACTACCCACAGCCAATCGTGTGACACCTCCGGTACCGGTCGGCCTACTCGACACCAGCATCTTCATCGCGCAGGAAATTGGGCGGGATCTCGATGTTTCGCGGCTGCCGACAGAACAGGAAGTCTCCGTAGTCACGCTCGCAGAACTCGAGGCCGGCGTGCTCGCAGCCCAGAACGCATTCGATCGCAATCGCCGACGCGCGACATTGGACCGCGTGACCCGACAGGATCCCCTGCTGATCGACGCCGCCGTGGCGTCCAGGTGGGCCGATCTGCGAACTCACCTCGCCAAGACCAACCGCCGGATCCCGGTCAACGACCTGTGGATTGCGGCCACCGCGGTGGCGCATCGGATCCCGCTCGTCACACACGATGACGGCTTCGACGCGCTCGACGGTGTTGCCGGCCTGGAGATCATCCGCATCTAGACGCCTGACGGGCCCTCGTGAGCGCCTCGATGGCGGCCGACGCCCGCCCAGCTGGCAGGTCGAGGCCATCTAGGACTAACTGGCTGACCGCCGTCTAATAAGGTTCGGTCAAGCTCAAGAACGCGGGGACTTCGCATGGCCACTGTCAGCGTCCGTTACATCGTCGACGATGTCGACGCCGCAATC
>DAITQD010000098.1:0-9978 GCA_036833255.1 Jatrophihabitantaceae bacterium | reverse complement strand
GTCCGGGTGCACAGCGACGAGGCCAGCCTGTGCTTCGAGCTCAGCGACGACGGCGTCGGGTTCGATCCCAGCTCCACGACGCTCGGCAACGGTTTCATGAACATGCGGGACCGGCTCGGCGCGATCGGCGGGCAACTGACTTTCGAGTCGACGCCCGGTGCCGGCACCACTGTGCGGGCCAGCATCCCGGCGCAACCGATCGACGAGGCCCACGGCCGCCCGCAGCAGCACGTGCCCGACCGGTCGAGAGCATGACCGCATCGGACGGCTTTGACGCGGTCGTCGTCGGCGCCGGACCGAATGGGCTCGTGGCAGCGCTGACCCTCGCCAGACACGGTCGTCGGGTGCTGCTTGTCGAAGCCGCCGACCGGGTGGGCGGGGCGTTGCGTACCGAGGAGCTCACCCTGCCGGGCTTCCGGCACGATGTCGGCGCGACTGTCCTGCCGCTCGCCCTCGCCTCGCCCGCGTTCCGCGAGCTGAAGCCGGCGGAGCACGGCGTCGAGTGGGCGCATCCGCCGGTCCCCGCGGCGCACCCCCTGGGCGGTTCGGCGGTGCTGGTGTACCGGGATGTGGAGCGGACGGCGGCCGCGTTGGGCCAGGACGGGGGCGCGTGGCGGGCCCTCATCGGTGGCACGGCCGCGGGCGGCGAGCGGCTCGTCGACGCATTGCTCTCGCCACTGTCGCCGGGGCGTGCGGTCCGTGCCGCGCCGGCCCTCGCGCGATACGGCGCCACCGGGATCCTGCCCGCTGCGATTTTGGCACGTGTCGCATTCCGCACGCCGCAGGCGCGAGCGGTGTTCGCCGGCATGGCGGGGCATTCGGTGCTGAGCCTGCGCCAGCCCGCGACCGCCGGGTACGCCATGTTCCTGGCCGCGCTCGCGCATCAGGTCGGCTGGCCGGTCGTCCGTGGCGGCACGGAAAACCTGGCGATCTCCCTGGCCGCGTCCCTGCAGGGCCTGGGCGGCGAGATACACACCAGCTCGCCGGTGCGCAGCCTGGCCGAACTACCGCCCGCGCGCATTGTGATTCTCGACCTCACCCCCCGTCAGGTGCTGGCCATTGCGGGGGACCGGCTGCCGACCGGCTACCGTCGCCGGCTGGCGAGGTTCCGATACGGGCCAGGCGTATTCAAGCTCGACTGGGCGTTGGACGCGCCGGTGCCCTGGCGCGACCAGCGAGTCGCGGACGCCGGCACCGTTCACCTCGGCGGGACGCTGGCCGAGATTGCCGCAGCCGAACGCGACGTCGCCGCGGGCCGGCATCCGGAGCGCCCCTACGTGCTCTGCGTGCAGCCGAGCGTTGCCGATCCGAGCCGGGCACCCGCGGGCAGACACACGCTGTGGGCCTACTGCCATGTGCCCAACGGCTCCACGCGCGACATGACCGACGCCGTCGAGACCCAGCTCGAGCGCTTCGCGCCGGGATTCCGCGACCGGGTGCTGGCCCGGCACGTCCTGACACCGGCCGCCCTCGAGGCATTCGACGCGAACCTGGTCGGCGGCGACCTCGGCGGTGGCTCGGCCGATCTGCGGCAGTTCGTGGCCCGCCCGGTGCTGTCGCCGCGGCCGTGGGCCACGCCGGTGCGCGGGCTGTATCTCTGCTCGGCCAGCACGCCGCCAGGTGGCGGGGTGCACGGCATGGGCGGTTGGCACGCCGCGCGCCTGGCGCTGCGCGACTGAGCGCAGCTCAGGCCGCCCGCAGCACCTCGCGGAGCAGGCTTGGCGTCAGGTCCTCCTTGCGCACGTACGCGGCCGCCCCACACGACAACGCGTCGGCGGGCAGATCGACGGCCTGGTAGGTGGACAGGAGCACGACCCGAACCGACGGGAACGCCTGCACGATCTGACGGGTGGCCTCGATCCCGCTGATGCCGGGCAGGTTGATATCCATGAGCACCACGCCGGGAAACGTCGTCCCGACTGCCTGCACGGCGTCCTCTCCCGTGGCGACCTCGCCGACCACGTGCCAGCCCTTCAGCAGCGAGACCAGGGTGCGCGCGACCGCGCGGAACGGCGGCTGGTCGTCGACGATCAGCACCCCGACCGGGACTACCGGAGCGTCCCGCGTCTCGCCGACGGAAGAGGTCACGCTGTCAAGTCTTCGTCAGGAAACGTCGAGCAGCAAGGGTGCTAGCCACCCTTCGTGGCATTGCGCTCAGAGAGGAGCAGCAAGACTGCGGTGACCCGGCGATTCACGTCGGGGGTCACGCCGAGCCCGAGCTTGGCGAACAGCGTGTTGATGTGCTTCTCCACCGCCCGCTCGGTCAGGAACAGGGCCGCGGCGACTCCGGCGTTGCTCTTGCCCTGGGCAACCTGGTCGAGAACCTCCAGTTCCCGCGTCGTGAGCGCTGCCAACGGCGAGGAGGGCGCCCGGGTCGACGCGGCAACGAGCAAGTCCACGACGGTGGGGTCGATCACCGAGCCGCCGCGGGCGACCGTGCGGATCGCGTCGGCTAGCTGGTCGGGCTCGCTGACCCGTTCCTTGAGCAGGTATGCGCGGCCGGCGCTGCCGCCGCCGAGCAGTTCGTTGGCGTACCCCGGCTCGGCATACTGCGAAAGGACGACGACGCCCAAGTTGGGATGGCTGTCACGTAGCTCCACGGCGATCCGGATGCCTTCGTCGGTGAAGGTTGGGGGCATCCGGACGTCGGTGACGATCACATCCGGCGGGTCGGCCGTGATCACCTGGCGCAGGTCGGGCAGGCCGACGCAGTCTGCGATGACGTCCAGATCAGGCTGACGATCGATCACCCCGCGGATGCCCTCGCGCATGAGCAGCGAGTCCTCGGCGACCACCACCCGCAGTCCCATAGCGGCAGAGCCTATCCGCGAGCGTGCAACCGTGGCGCGTTCAACGCTGTTCCATCGGGACGAAGGCGCGCTGCGTCGGGCCGGTGTAGACCTGGCGCGGGCGGCCAATCTTGGTCTGCGGATCGTTGATCATCTCGTGCCACTGGGCGATCCAGCCGGGCAGCCGGCCGATCGCGAACAGCACGGTGAACATCTTCGTCGGGAAGTCCATGGCCCGGTACAGCAGCCCGGTGTAAAAGTCGACATTCGGATAGAGCTTGCGCTCGATGAAGTAGTCGTCAGAGAGCGCGACACCCTCGAGTTCAACGGCGATGTCGAGCAGATCGTCGCGCTTGCCCAGCGCGGAGAGCAGCTCGTCAGCGGTCTTCTTGATGATCGTGGCCCGCGGGTCGTAGTTCTTGTAGACGCGGTGCCCGAAGCCCATCAGCTTGGCACCGTCCTGTTTGCTCTTGACCTTCTGCACGAACGACGACACGTCGCCACCGTCGGCCCGGATCTGGCCGAGCATCTCGAGCACCGCCTGGTTCGCGCCGCCGTGCAGCGGCCCGAAGAGCGCATTGATGCCCGCCGACACCGAAGCGAACAGGTTGGCCTGCGACGAGCCGACGAGGCGCACCGTTGAGGTGGAGCAGTTCTGCTCGTGGTCGGCGTGCAGGATGAACAGCAGGTCCAGCGCGCGCACGACGACAGGGTCGGCCTCGTACGGCTCAGCCGGAAATCCGAATGTCATGCGCAGGAAGTTTTCGACCATGCCAAGCGAGTTGTCGGGGTAAAGGAACGGCTGTCCGACCGTCTTCTTGTAGGCGTAGGCCGCAATCGTCGGCAGCTTGGCGAGCAGCCGGACGGTCGAGAGTTCGACCTGGTCCGGGTCGAACGGGTCGAGCGAATCCTGGTAGAACGTCGACAGCGCCGACACCGCCGATGACAGCACCGGCATCGGGTGCGCGTCGCGGGGGAAGCCGTCGAAGAAGCGCCTGAGGTCCTCATGCAGCAGGGTGTGCCGGCGGATCTTGCCCTCGAACTCGGCAAGCTGCTCGGCGGTGGGCAGCTCGCCATAGATCAGCAGATAGCTGACCTCGACGAAGGTCGAACCGCTGGCCAGCTCGTCGATCGGGTAGCCGCGGTAGCGCAGGATGCCGGCGTCACCGTCGATGTAGGTGATCGCCGACGTGCACGAAGCGGTGTTGGCGAAGCCGGGGTCATAGGTCACCAGGCCGGTCTTGGACAGCAGCGCGCTGATGTCGGCGCCGCTGGAGCCCTCGGTCGCACCGGCGACGGACATCTCCAGGGAGGTGCCTCCCGGCAGACTCAGCACGGCGTTGTCGGTTCCTGCAGCGTGCGACATCGGCGGGTTCCCCTCTCGTCCTGCGCTCGCTCGCACCCTACTGCGCGGCACCTACGTCGGTGAGATTCTGCAGCCGCACCTGGCCCCGGGCGACGAGCCGCTGCTGCTCATCGACGACCTCGACGAGCCACAGCTGCTGGCTGCGGCCGCGATGGATCGGCGTCGCCGTCGCGGTCATGTGCCCCTCGCTGGCCGCACGAAGGAAGTCGGTCTGGTTCGAGACCCCGACGACCTTGCCGCGCTCGCCGAGCCAGAGCGCGGCTCCCCAGCTGGCGGCGCTCTCCACCGCGCCACAGTAGGTGCCGCCGTGCACGATCCCGTAGGGCTGCTGATTCACCTCGGTCACGTCCCAGGTGAGCACGACCCGGTCCGGGCCGCCCTCGACGAAGCGGAACCCCATTACGGCGTCGAATCCCTGCGGGGGCGTGATCTGCATGCGCTACTGGCCGCCTGACGTAGAGCGTTACGCCCCGGCGGGCGTCACCTTCTCGGTGTGAGCCGGCTGGGGCAGCAGTCCGTGCATCTTCTGGACGCCGTGGATCTCGATCATCGATGGTTTCGCCACGCCCTTCTCGACCATCAGCCGAGCACTGTGGGCGACGAGGTCGGCCGTCACGCCGAAGCGACGGGCGAGGTCGCCGAAGGTTGGCGGGCGGGTGTCTGCGCTCATGCCCCGAAGTACTTTCAAGATCTGCTGTTCGAGGTCCATTGGCATGTACCGAACACTAGTCCCGTTGCCGGTCCCTCGCTCGCCCACCGCGCGGTGGGGGAGCGACGGCCTGTTTAGGCGGCCTCGAACGTCACCGGAGCGGGTGCGCGCAGCGGGGCGCCGAGCTCGTTCAGGTACCGCAGGGCGGCGACGTAGGACCCGATGAGGCCGGTTTCGGTGTAGAGGATCTGGTGGTCCTGGCAGTAGGCGCGCACCAGGCGCTGAGCCTTGCGCAGGCTCGGCCGCGGCATGCTCGGGAACAGGTGGTGCTCCACCTGGTAGTTCAGCCCGCCGAGCAGCAGGTCGGTGAACCAGCTGCCGCGCACGTTGCGCGAGGTGAGCACCTGCCGGCGCAGGAAGTCCATGTCATGCCCCGCGGGAAACGTCGGCATGCCCTTGTGGTTCGGGGCGAAGGAGCACCCCATGTAGAGACCGAAGACGCCTTGGTGGATCGCGATGAACACCAGGGCCTTGACCGGTGACAGCACGAGCAGGACGCCGCCGAGGTAGGCCACACCGTGCGTTGCGAACAGCACCAGTTCCAGGCGACGGTAACGGCGCGCTCGCTCGCTGATCAACGCGCGCACGCTGGCTACGTGCAGGTTGAGGCCCTCGAGCGTGAGGAGCGGAAAGAAGAGCCAGGCCTGGTGGGCACCCATGAAGCGACCGACCGCCCCGGTGCGTTGCGCGATCTGACCGGTGGTGAAGGCGAGCACGCCGTCGCCGATGTCGGGATCCTGGCCCTCGTGGTTGGGGTGTGAGTGGTGCCGGTTGTGCTTATCGACCCACCAGCCGTAGCTGAGACCGATGAGCAGATCGCCACCGAGGATGCCGATCGCGTCATTGGCGCGCTTGGACCGGAACACCTGCTGGTGGCCGCCGTCGTGACCCAGGAAGGCCACCTGGGTGAAGAGGATGCCCAGGACCGCGGCGACGATCGTCTGGTACCAGGAATCGCCCACCGCGACGAAGGCCCACCATCCGGCGGCGAAGAGCCCCAGCGTGATCAGGATGCGTGCCGCGTAGTTGCCCCGCCGACGCTCCAGCAACTTCTCCTCGCGGATCTGCCGGCAGAGTCCGGCGAAATCGCTGCCCCGGCTCAGGACTGCTGTAATGCTCACGCATCCTCCGTATGTCGCCCGACCTGCGCGAGTGCGAGCGCCGGATACATACATAGCATCCACGGTGGACTCGGGAAATGCCAAGCCGGTCGACGTGTTATGGTTCAGGTGGTTGTCAGCAAATCTTCCTCCACGTCGCGACGCGCAGGATCTTGCAGCGCAAATTTCGTCTTTCTCGACACCGACGTGAGACAGGCATTTACGCACCGACCCGAGGCCCACGTCCTGTGGCGCCTCGACTGCCTCATCAAGGAGACACAGCATGACGCAAGGCACCGTGAAGTGGTTCAACAGCGAGAAGGGCTTCGGCTTCATCGCCCCCGACGGCGGCGGCGACGACGTCTTCGTCCACTTCTCCGCGATCGGCGGCGACGGCTACAAGAGCCTCGACGACAACCAGCGGGTGGAGTTCGACACCACGCAGGGCCAGAAGGGCCCGCAGGCGGAGAACGTTCGCCCCGTCTAAGTACCAACAGGCACCGCAGCCCCGGATTCCCCCCGCCCGGGGCTGCGGCATGCCGATCACAGCTTCCTGCCAGCCATGCCGCTGTGCGCCGACGCGCTGGTACCCTCGGCGGCGGTTAGGTAGATAGCCGGCCCGGACCAGGACTCGCCGCAGCCTCGCTGTCGCGGTCGAATGAGCTCCCGCTCGACACCGGGCACACCAGGCGGACTCCGCCGGTAATAGTCCGGTGGCCCGATCGCGATCATTCTGGATAGCCATTCCGGGACGCCGCATCCCGGCCCACTCCCGAACCCTGTGAATTGCGCGCTTCGAGGGGCCCAAGGCTATCCCAGCACTGCCCAATGTGGTATTCGGCACATTGTTTTTTCCAGCGCGTTGCCTCGCCATCACTTGGCCTCAGCGACCGTGCTGCCACGCACCTCGCCACGCACCTCCCCGAGCGATTCGATGCGCGGCGTCGGGAGGCCGGCCGCAGGAGCGTCAGCTTGGCGTTTCGCACGGCCACCCGAGTACAGTTGCATTCGCGCTGCACTTCGAATGCAAGGAGATTTGCCGATGGCTAGCACGGTCGGGTTCGCGGTCGCCGACGAGGACCGCAAGGACCTGCAGGAACTCGTCGCCTACTTCGGGCAGGGCAACCGGTCGGCATACCTGCGCGCAACATTGAAGGTCATGCGGTCGGTGAAGATCGCTGAGGAACTTCGCGAACTTCAGGCCTACGGACAGATGAAGCTTGCCGAGGCCGGCCACACGCTGGACGACATCCCGGCACTCGTTCGACAGTCACATCGCACCCGTCCGGCCCGGTGAGCCTGCCGGGCCCGGTCGCCATCCCGGTCGTGTTCGACCTCAACGTCCTCATCGCCGCCGGCGCGGGCGGTAACTCCCCGTTCCGGTCCTGGCCCTCACCGCCACCGACATCGGGCAACCCCGCCGCCGACAGCCTGGGCGTGATCGTGGACGCGGCCGAGTTCGCGTTGTGGCTGTCCCCGCACATCCTCGACGAAACCCGACGCGTGCTCACCGACATACTGCACTGGGATCCCACCCAGGCCGACACCTTCGTGCGAGTAGTCCAGGACGTCGCCGCGCACTCCGGCGGGGGAGTCACCGACCCGCCACACACCGTCGGGGACTGCCCGGACTGGGAGGACAACTTCGTCCTCGACCTCGTCACCGACGTCGGCGCCCTCATGCTCGTCTCGGCCGACACCGACCTCATCTCCATGTCGCCCTGGCGCGGCGTCCCTATCGTGACTCCGACCCAGTTCGCCAGCCGCGTAGACGGAATGCGCCGCCACCGCAACCGGTAACTCAGCGAGCCCGCCGGCGGAGACGCCTGGATTGCCGCTTGCACCCAGACAGATCGACTATGGACGTGCCCGACCGCGATGCAGCCGAATCTAATCCATCCACGCGAACGATGCCCGTCCTCGACCAGCAATCACCCGAGTCGACGTCTGGATTTGCTCGGTGGGGCGCCTACTGCACCGCGGCGGTCGCTGGTGCCGCCGACGGCACGTAGGTCAACTCGTGAACGGGATTGATGATCATCTCTGGCTGGCCGGGGATGGCGAGCTGCTGGATCCCGGGGAGGATGCGGGACTGGACGAACGCCATGAACTGCTCCTCCGAGTCCCAGACGTCGGTCATACGCAGGACGTCTTCGCCGAACGAGGCGACGTGGAAGGTCATTCCGACCGGGATGTCGCGATCCCAGCCGACGGCTTCGCGCAGGGCGTCATACTGCTCGGGCGTGAGTCCGTCCCACCGCTGCATGATCACTGTTGCCATCTTGTCGTGCCTCCTTGGTTGGTACTGCGGGTTGGGGTTTCGGTCGTCGGGAATCGAGGAAGCTCCGGGCCGTCAGAGCGGTAAGGGGTGGCGGAGGACTCCCTCGCCGGGTACGCGTTCGGCGAGGATGCGGCAGAACTCGATCGCGTCCAGCTCGACCCGCTCGCCGCCGATCCCGGAGGCGAACAGGCCACCCGCGGGCCCGGACAGTGCGAGCGTGAACGGTTCGCCGTGCGTGCTGGACCATTCGGCGACGAGGTCGGCGACGATGCGCCCGTCGTGGTCAGCGTCGGCGTCGAAGGGTGTGCCGGCGGCGTGGGTGAGGTCGATGCGGTGCATCCAGGTGTCGCGCGTGAAGCCCATGTCGAACAGGTAGGACACCGGCTTGCGGCCGACCGGTGCGGGCAGCTTGAGCAGCGGTAGCTTGGCGATCGGCCTGGGCAGCTTGGTGCGCGCCCGCAGCGCCCGTTCCGACGACGTGTCCCATTCCGCGATCAGCTCGTCGGTCGTGAGTGCTTCGCGTTCACGGACCTGGATCTCGTTCATGCCGTCCCACCAGTTCTGGGCGCCGATCTCGGCGACAACGGGCCGTCCGGCGCGGGCCTGGCGAGCGAATTCGCGCGGTGATGCCTGGCCGGCGGCCGAACCGACCACGTGGGCGGCGAGCGCGCGGACATCCCAGCGTGCGCAATCGGTGGGCTTGGCCCAGTCGCCGGGCTGCAGGCTCCGCAAGGCTGCCGCGAACTTGCCGTTCTCGACCGCGGCGATCTGCATCGCCTCGGCGTGCTTGATCCGCGGGATCGTCGTGACATCTACGGCAGTGCTCATGGTCATCGTGATCCATCCTTGGTCTGTTTGGTTTCTTCGGTCTGTCGGCGCCGGTCGACGTCGGCCAGGAACATCTCGACGACCCGGCCGGCCTGGCGGACCCACCGCTTGCCGCCGGGATCGTTGGCGACCTGTTGGTGCGCAAGCCCAGACACCAGCGCGGTGAATACGTCGACGTCGCCCTGATCGTGGACGCCGGCCGCGGTCATGAGCGCGCTGCCGAACTCGTAGAACTCCAGCGCCAGTGCGTAGGACTCCGCCGACGGATCGAACGCAGGGATCGTCCGCTGGAACAGCAACTGGTGGCGCACCACGTCATTGCTGGAGAACTGCACGCAGTCGGCGAGAAACTTGCCCAGTGCGCGACGCGGTTCACCGGTGTACCGCCGCTGCGCGACGTAGTCGAGCAGTTGACGGTAGCCGTCGGCGAACATCGCGTCGTACAGGTCGAGCTTGGACGCGAAGTACACGTACAGCGACGGCTGCCGAAGACCGACCGCGTCGCCGAGGTCTCGCAACGACACCGCCGCGAGCCCGTCCCGGCGCGCCAGCAACCAGGCCTCGGCCAAGATGTTTGCCAGCTTCGTCTCGCGGCGAATCTGCCGTCGGTCTGGCGTCTTCGCGATCATCGAGCACCCTTCTCCTACGTACTATGTGTGGTCGGCCGCCCGTCAGTGAACGGCTGAGACGGCGGTAGCGGGACGGGCCGCGAGGAATGCGGACGACGTCATGGCCGGCTCCTTCGATTCGTGACCACCCCGCGTAGTTCGTCGGATGCAGGGACAGTCCTATGAGTGATAGGAAAACTATCACTCATAGGTCACTGACCTGTCAAGAGCGACGGGAGAAGATGTTTCGAGCGAGACGCCTGAGCAGCGCGCTGGCCCGCGGATCACGTACACACG